>NZ_JCAFTD010000003.1:0-454727 GCF_059369935.1 Stenotrophomonas sp. YJH_SMC_36
CTCTCCAAAAGCCTCCCTGGTGAAATTAGCGCTGTGGAACCACCCGATCCCATCCCGAACTCGGAAGTGAAACGCAGCTGCGCCGATGGTAGTGTGGCTCAAGCCATGCGAGAGTAGGTCATCGCCAGGGTTTATACCCAAGAACCCCGCTGCCCACGCAGCGGGGTTTTTCTTTGTGCGTTTCAGCAGCCGATGTTTCAGCCGGCGTTGCCGTGTCCCAGGAACGGCTGGATCACTGCCGCGATCTGGGCGGGCGCTTCCATATGCAGGTGATGGTTGCCCGGAAACACGGCCAGGCGCCCGTCGCGCAGGTGCTGCAGTCGCTCGCTGCGCATCGGCTCGGGATAGTACGACTGCGCGGGAGTCGCGTAGATCACCTGCGTAGGGCAGGCGATGGCCTGCAGCAGGTTGTCGATCTGGCCCTCGCTGAGCCGGATGGCGGTGGGCAGCATCAGGCGCGGATCGCTGCACCAGCGATAGCCGCCCTCCACAGGCTCGACCCCGCGCTCGACCAGCAGGCGCGCGCAGCCTTCGCTGAGCTGGTTGGTCATCATCCGCGCGCGGATTGGCGCGGCAAGATCGGGGAAGACCCTGAGCTGCTTGCGCGATAGCGCGCGCGTGGCAGTCACATGCTCACGCAGCCGATCCGCGGTGTCCTCTTCCGGTCCCCGCAGGCCGCCCAGCGCTTCGATGGCGACCAGGCGTTCAATGCGGTCACTGACCGCCGCCGTCAGGCTGGCGATGCCCGCACCCATCGAATGGCCGAGCAGGCTGAAGCGCTCCCAGCCCAGCGCGTCGGCCACGTCAAGGACGTGGCAGATCGCGGCAGCGGTGGTGTAGCTGGCGCCGGCCGGGAGATGGGCGCTGTGGCCATGGCCAGGCAGGTCGATGGCCACCAGATCCAGATGGGGCAGATGCGGCGCGAGTGGCACGAAGCTGGCGGCGTTATCCAACCACCCATGCAGGGCCAGCACACGCGGGCCCTCTCCGTGATTGCGCAGGCCGGCCACGCGCGCGCCGCCGACCTCGAGTTCGAACCCCTGCAGGCTCATGCCAGCGAGGCCACGGCCAGCCGTGCCAAGGCACGCGCGTGCTCGGATCCATCGTTGAGGCAGGGGATGTAACGCATCCGTGCGCCGCGTTCGGCGAGGGTTTCAGTGAATCCCATCTCGACTTCTTCCAGCGTTTCCAGGCAGTCGGTGGCAAAGCCGGGGCAGACCACGTCGATCTGCTTCACGCCGGCGTCGGCCAGCGCCCACAGGCTGGGTTCGGCATACGGCTGCAACCAGCGCTCGCGCCCGAAACGCGACTGGTAGCCGAGCTGCCACTCGCTCCATTCCAGGCCCAGCGCATTGGCGATCGCCTGCGCACTGGCCTCGCAGCGCTGCGGATAGGGATCACCGCCATCGGCCAGGCGCTGTGGAATGCCGTGGAAGGAGAACATCAACCTCTGGCCACGGCCATGCGCCTGCCAGTAGCGCTGGATGGAGGCTGCCACGGCTGCGACCCAGTCCGGGTCGACCGAGTAGTCCTGTACCAGGCTGACCGTGATGCCCGGATTCCTGCGCTGCCAGGCATCGACACGATCCTCCACCGATGCGGTGGTGGTGGTCGAATACTGGGGATAGAGCGGCAGCACGACGATGCGCCGCACGCCTTCCGCCGCCAGCCGGTCCAGTTCCGCGGTCAATGCGGGTTCGCCATAGCGCATCGCATGGCGCACGCGCAGGGTCGGCAGCAGAGCTTGCATCGCCTGCGCCAGCCGCCGGGTATGGACCATCAGCGGCGAGCCCTCGGGCAGCCAGACCTGGGCGTACTTGGCGGCCGAGCGGCCGCTGCGCAATGGCAGGATCAGGCCGCGCAGCAGCGGCTGCCACAGCAGCGCCGGAATCGACACCACGCGCGGGTCGGACAGGAACTCAGCCAGGTAACGGCGTACGGCGGGGGCCGTCGGCGTCTCGGGCGTGCCTAGGTTGACCGCCAGCACGGCGGTATCGGGTGCGTCGAGCATGGGTCTCATTGTCGCCGATCTGCCGCTGTATCGGGATGCAGGATCTGCATCGCAGGCATAGTCATCTCCGATGCGGGACCGATGACGCTCATTGCCGATTCATCACAACACTACTAATTTCAGTCACTTGCTATATCTTCCTATGGACTGACTTCTGGAGCCTGCCATGCGTCGCCCGATCCAAGCCCTGCTGATCGCCGCCAGCCTGCTGTCCAGCCAGGCCATGGCCGGGCCGCAGGAAGACCAGCGCGCCCGCAACGCGGTGCGTGTGCTGGCTGAAATCCAGGAAATCCCTGAACAGGGGATTCCGGACAAACTGCTCGACGAAGGCCGCGCGGTCATCGTCATTCCCGACACGATCAAGGCAGGCCTGGTCATTGGTGGCCGCCGTGGCCATGGCCTGATGTCGGTCCGCATGCCGAACGGCGCTTGGTCCAACCCGGTCTTCGTCAAGCTCACCGGCGGCAGCATTGGCTTCCAGGCCGGCGTGCAGTCGTCGGACGTGGTGCTGGTGTTCCGCAACGACCGCAGCCTGGACAACCTGGTCAACGGCAAGTTCACCCTGGGCGCCGATGCCGGTGTGGCGGCCGGTCCGGTCGGCCGCAATGCGGCCGCGGCCACCGACGGCCAGCTCAAGGCCGAAATCTGGTCGTGGTCGCGTGCGCGTGGCCTGTTCGCCGGCGTCGCCCTGGACGGTGCGGTGCTGCAGATCGACGATGCCGCCAACCTTGACGCCTATGGCAGCAACACCACGCCGCGGATGATCTTCGAGGGCCGGGCAGCAGGTGCGCCGTCGATGGATGTGGTCGCCTTCCGTGATCGCCTGGAGGAGGCGACCTATGCCGCGCGCAACAACCGCGGTGGCAATGGTGGCACGGCCTCGCGCCCGGCTCCGGCGCCGACGGTCGCACCGCCGCCTGTTCAGGCAGCCCCGGCGGTCCCGGCGGAAGCCACCACCGCGCCCCTGCAGAACGTGCCGCAGAACCCGCCGCCACAGCAGCAGGGCTTCCAGCCGGTCAATGAAGGCGAAATCCGCACGGAGACGCTGGGCGGGAACTGACTTTCGTCACGCGCGCCGGCTAACGGCCGGTGCGCTATGCTCGACAGCCTGATCACTAACGTAACGAGCGTCTTTATGGGCAGTTTCAGCATCTGGCATTGGTTGGTCGTGCTGGCCATCGTCCTGCTGGTGTTCGGCACCAAGCGTCTGACCAGCGGCGCCAAGGACCTCGGTTCGGCGGTCAAGGAATTCAAGAAGGGCATGCGCGACGAGGACAAGCCGAACGCGCAGCTGGGCGATGAGACGCGCAGCCAGGACGCCTCGCGCACCGCGCAGGACGAGCACGACCGCAACGCACGCTGATCCGGAGCGGTCGCGGTGTTTGATATCGGCTTCAGCGAACTGCTGGTCATTGCGGTGGTCGCCCTGGTGGTGCTCGGTCCCGAGCGTCTGCCCAAGGCGGCCCGTTTTGCCGGCCTGTGGGTCCGTCGTGCCCGCAATCAGTGGGACTCGGTGAAACAGGAACTGGAGCGCGAACTGCAGGCCGAAGAGATCAAGCGGCAGATGCAGGACGTGCGGCAGGGCATGCAGGACACCGAGAACCAGTTGCGTGCCAGCGGCGAGGCGATCCGTCGCGAAGCCGCGCAGGCACAGCAGCAGGGTGATGCGCTGGCGCAGGAGACGCGGGCACCGGCGCCGGCGGACCTGCCGCCGCATGTCAGCCAGGCACAGCAGGCTGCACCTCCCGCGTCCATGGGCGACGGCACTGCGGCCGATGCCGGCGGGGCGTCCGCTGCATCCGCAGCGGATGTAGACGACACCCGTCCGGTGCCAGCGTCGCAGAGCGAGGAGCGCGGCCGATGAGCGAACAGGATTTCGGCGAGAGCTCGCTGGTTGAGCATCTGGTGGAGCTTCGCGGCCGCCTGGTGCGTGCGCTGCTGGGCCTGGGCGTGGTGCTGCTGGCACTGCTGCCCTTTACCCAGAAGTTGTACAACGCGCTGGCCGAACCGCTGGTCTCGCAGCTGCCGAACGGCCAGACGATGATCGCCACCAACCCGGCCGGCGCCTTCTTCGCTCCGTTGAAGCTGACCTTCTTCGTCGCGCTGTTCGTGGCGGTGCCGTGGCTGCTGTACCAGTTGTGGGCCTTCGTCGCGCCGGGACTGTATGCCCGCGAAAAACGCCTGGCGGTGCCCCTGCTGGTGTCGTCGGTGCTGCTTTTCTACACCGGTTGCGCCTTCGCGTATTTCCTGGTGTTGCCGGCGGTGTTCCACTTCCTCACCACCTTCAGCCCCGATGTGATCGCGATCACTCCGGATGCCAACGCCTACCTGGATTTCGTGCTGGCGATCTTCTTCGCCTTCGGTGGCAGCTTCGAGCTGCCGGTGGCGATGGTGATCCTGGTACTGCTGGGATGGGTGACGCCGCAGCAGTTCAAGGAGGGCCGTGGCTACGCGATCGTGGGCATCTTCGTGGTGGCGGCCGTGCTGACGCCGCCTGACGTGGTCTCGCAGCTGATGCTGGCGATCCCGATGTGCCTGCTGTACGAACTGGGCATCCATGCCGCGCGATGGCTGGTGCCGTCCTCGGTGGTGAAGAAGCCCGCCGCGTGATGCGGCAGCGCCGGGCATGGCCCGGCGCTACCGTTGGGCGTGCTCAGGCGTGGAAGACGTCGTTCGCCGGCGGCGTGGCCGGAACCGGCGGAGCGCCACGGCTGCCACGGTGCACGAACATCTGCTTCCAGGCGGCATACACCGCGCCGACGTACAGCGGCATCACCACGGTGGTCAGCAGCAGCTGTGCGATGAACACAGCCACCATCTGCCCCCCCAGCAGCATCGCGATCTGGATCACGATCACGAACAGGATGTAGCCGCAGAAGGCGGCGATCACGCCGAGCACAGCGAACACCGCCATCGCCGCGATGTTCTCGATGCAGCCCTGCAGGCTCAGGCGCAGCGCGTGCATGCCGCTCTGCTTGTCGAACACCACCAGCGCTGGCTGGGTGAACATCGCCAGGGTCAGGGCGATGGCGGTCACGAACACCAGCAGCATCCACAGTGCGATGCGCGTGGCCGGCAGCTGGGCGACCAGTTCGGCGGCGGCTTCGGGGCTGACCTGCTGGTTGCTGCGGGCGATCTCTTCCATCCGTGCCATGACGTCGCTGAAGGCGGCGAAGCCTTCGCGACCGATCATCAGGTACAGCAGCACGCCCAGCAGCAGGACCACCAGCACCTGGATCGCCAGCGGCACCAGCAGGTGGCTGACGCGGTGGTCACGGATCGGCTGCAGCAGGTGGGTGACCAGGCCGGGCCGGCCATCGTCGATCTCGCCCATGGCGTACAGCATGCCGCCGAACATGATCGGCGAGACGGCCAGGGTCATCAGCTGCACGGCCAGGCCCAGCGCGCCGGGCACCAGGGTGGACAGCAGGGTGACCACCCAGCTGACCAGCATCCAGGTCAGGCCGATCCGCGCCAGCTGCAGCGGTGCACGCCGGTACAGGGAGAACGTATCCAGCAACCACTGGGCGCCCGCCGAGGCCGGCAGCTTGCGAATCTCTTTCATGGACATCCGGAGAGGACAGAAGGGGAGCGGGCAGTACCCGCGCCGCCGATTATCCCTGTTTTGCCGCCGGCTGGGCTGAAGACTGCCGCGCCTGGCGGACGAAACGGCGCAGCAGCTGCCGGGCCAGGGGGGCGGCGCTGACCGCGCGCTCGATGCTGCGGGCGCAGCCACCGTGGCGGCCGATGCAGTCAGCCCGCGCACGCACGTAGCCGCGCATGTGGTGGGTGGCGAACTCGGGATGGAACTGCACGCCCCACGCCTGCCGGCCCCAGCGGAAGGCATGGCAGCCATCCTGCGGCGACCGTGCCAGCACGGCGGCCCCCTCGGGGGCACGCAGTACGGTCTGCAGATGGGTCGCGTGTGCCGCGAAATGCTGCGGCAGCCCCTGGAACAGGGGGTCCTGTGCTGCCTGCGGCTGCAGCTCCAGTTCAATGGTGCCCGACTCGCGTCCGGCCGGGTTGTAGGCCACTTCGCCGCCCAGCGCATGCGCCAGCAGCTGGTGCCCGTAGCAGATGCCGAACACCGGCACGTCATCGTGGGCGGCCTGCCGCAGCCACGCCGCGCTGCGCTCGCTCCAGTCGGCGTGGTCGGTGACGAAAGCGGCCGAGCCGGTCACCATCACCCCGGCGAACGCGCGCGGGTCGGGCAGGACGCCGCCGTGCTCGACATCGACCACCACCGTCTCGTGTTCTTCCAGGCCGGCGGCGACGCGGATCCAGTGCGGGAAACGCCCATAACGACGCAGCGAGGGCACTGGACGGCCGGTTTCAAGAATCAGGAAGGGCGCTGGGTTCATCCGGGGGCGGCAGGACAGACAGGACTTCCTCGATTGTAGTCAGCCCCTGCGCCACCTTTTCAAGCCCCGCCTGGCGTAGGGTCCGCAGGCCCTCGGCACGGGCGGCACGGCTGAAACCGGCCAGATCCATGTCGGCGCGGATCTGCGCGCGAAGCCGCGAACCCAATGGCAGCAACTCATACAGGCCGATGCGGCCGAGGAAACCGGTGCGCCGGCACTCCAGGCAACCGACCGGCCGACAGGGCGTGGCGGCATCTGGATATGCGGCATGGCTATCAGCCAGTACCGCCCAATCGGCGGCACCGAGCGTATGCGGCTGCTTGCAGTGCGGGCACAGGGTGCGCACCAGGCGCTGGGCGAGGATGCCGTTGACGGTGGAGGCCAGCAGGTAATGCGGCACGCCCAGGTCGAGCAGGCGGGTGATGGCCGAGGGGGCGTCGTTGGTGTGCAGGGTGGACAGCACCAGATGGCCCGTCAGCGACGCCTGTACCGCCATCTGCGCGGTTTCCAGGTCGCGGATCTCGCCGATCATGATGATGTCCGGATCCTGCCGCAGCAGGGTGCGTACGCCGCTGGCGAAGTCCAGGTCGATGTTGGTCTGCACCTGCATCTGGTTGAACTCCGGCGCGATCATCTCGATCGGATCCTCCACCGTGCACACGTTCACGTCCGGGGTGGCCAGGCGCTTGAGCGTGGAGTACAGGGTGGTGGTCTTGCCGGAGCCGGTCGGGCCGGTCACCAGCACGATGCCGTGCGGACGCTCGACCAGGGCGTTCCAGCCGGCAGCCTCCTGCGGGCTGAAACCCAGCTGGTCGATGCTCTTGAACGCCGCATCCGGGTCGAAGATGCGCATCACGCACTTCTCGCCGAACGCTGTGGGCATGGTCGACAGGCGCATTTCCACCTCGCGCCCACCCGGTGACCGGGTCTTGATGCGGCCATCCTGCGGCCGGCGACGCTCGGCCAGGTCCATGCGGCCCAGCACCTTGATGCGGCTGACCACGGCGGTCATCACCGCCGGTGGCACCTCGAACACCTTGTGCAGCACGCCATCGATGCGGAACCGCATGCGGCCCATGTCGCGGCGCGGCTCCAGGTGGATGTCCGACGCACGCTGCTCATAGGCGTACTGCAGCAGCCAGTCGACGATGTGCACGATGTGCTGGTCGTCGGCGTTGACGTCGCCGGTGCGGCCGAGCTCGACCAGCTGCTCGAAGCTGGGCAGGGCGGTGTTCACCTCGCCGCGCACGTCGCCGCGCGCGCCACGCACCGAGCGCGTGACGCCGTAGAACTCCATGGTGTAGCGGTGCAGGTCCAGCGGATTGACCACGGCCAGCTCGATGCGGCGGCGGGTCAGGTGCTGCAGGTCGCGGCGCCATTCCTGTACCAGCGGTTCGCTGGTGGCCACCAGCACGCGTTCGGCGTCCACCGCCAGTGGCAGGAAGCGATGGCGGCGCGCATAGGCGTGCGAAACCAGGGCCGTGACCGCCGCCACATCGACGCGGGTCGGGTCGATGCGCAGGTAGCGGGTGCCGGTGCGCCGCGCCAGCCACTCGGTGAGGCGTTCCAGGGTCAGTTCGCCGCCGTCGCTGGCGGCAAGCTTGAGGTTGGACAGCAGTACCAGCGGATGGACTTCACTGGCGTTGCGGGCGCCCTGCGCGGAAAACCGCACGCGCTCGCGGTCCTGCCCGGCCACCAGGCCATCGGCCAGCAGTGCGGCCGAGACCTGTTCAAACAGCAGGCGGCCCCACGGCAGCGGTACCGCGCCAGGCTCGCCGGGCGTGCCCGCCGGCAGCCGATGTTCCATCTGCCTGCTCCTCCCGGGTACGGAATGCCCCGCAGGTCGGCCGTTATACTAGCGCACCCCCTTGCCGGCCAAGAATCGTCCGCATGTCCGCGACCCCGACCGTTCCGATCACCTTCCAGGGCCTGATCCAGACCCTGAACCAGTTCTGGGCCCAGCAGGGCTGCGTGCTCATCCAGCCGCTCGACCTGGAGGTGGGCGCCGGTACGTTCCACCCGGCGACCTTCCTGCGTGCGATCGGTCCGGAAGGCTGGAACGCGGCCTACGTGCAGCCCTCGCGCCGTCCCACCGACGGCCGTTACGGCGAGAACCCGAACCGCCTGCAGCGCTATTACCAGTACCAGGTGGCGATGAAGCCGGCGCCGGACAACATCCAGCAGCTGTACCTGGATTCGCTGCAGGCGCTGGGCATCGACCCGCTGGTGCACGACCTGCGCTTCGTCGAGGACAACTGGGAGTCGCCGACCCTGGGTGCCTGGGGCCTGGGCTGGGAGGTCTGGCTCAACGGCATGGAAGTGACCCAGTTCACCTACTTCCAGCAGGCCGGTGGCCTGGAGTGCCGCCCGGTGCTGGGCGAGATCACCTACGGTCTCGAGCGCCTGTGCATGTACCTGCAGAACTGCGACAACGTTTACGACCTGGTGTGGACCTACGGGCCGGACGGACAGCCGGTGACCTACGGTGACGTCTATCACCAGAACGAGGTGGAGCAGAGCACCTACAACTTCGAGCATGCCGACGTGGAAGAAATGTTCCACCGCTTCGACGCCTGCGAGCGCGAGGCGCAGAAGCTGGTCGAAGTGGGCCTGCCGCTGCCGGCCTACGAGCAGGTGATGAAGGCCAGCCACACGTTCAACCTGCTGGATGCGCGCCGCGCCATCAGCGTGACCGAACGCCAACGCTACATCCTGCGCGTGCGTGCGCTGGCCCAGGCGGTGGCCCGGGCCTACTACGAGCAGCGCGAGAAGCTGGGCTTCCCGGGCGCGAAGAAAGCCTGACGGCCGCTCTCCCACCCTGCTTTTCATCACACCCCGGGGCGCCGGACGCGTTGCGCGCTGCGCCCCCCACCACAGGATCGAACCGATGAGCCAATTGTCCCCCCTGCTGATCGAACTGGGCACCGAGGAGTTGCCGGTCAAGGCGCTGCCGGGCCTGGCCCAGGCGTTTTTCGACGGTGTTGTCGAAGGCCTGCGCAAGCGCGGCATTGCCCTGGACACGGGCGATGCACGTCCGCTGTCCACCCCGCGCCGGTTGGCCGTGCTGCTGCCGGGCGTCGGCCTGGAACAGCCGGAGCAGCACAGCGAAGTGCTGGGCCCGTACCTGAACATCGCGCTGGATGCAGAAGGCCAGCCGACCAAGGCGTTGCAGGGCTTCGCCGCCAAGGCCGGCATCGACTGGACCGCGCTGGAGAAGACCACCGACAACAAGGGCGAGCGTTTCGTGCATCGCGCGGTGACGCCGGGCGCGAGCACCGCCGATCTGCTGCCTGAGATCCTGCGCGAGGCCATCGCCGCCATGCCGATCCCCAAGCCGATGCGCTGGGGCGACCACCCGTGGGGCTTCGCGCGGCCGGTGCATTGGCTGGTGCTGCTGCACGGCAAGGACGTGGTCGCGGCCGAGCTGTTCGGCCTCAAGGCCGACCGCATGAGCCGTGGCCATCGCTTCCACCATGACAAGACCGTGTGGCTGACCCAGCCGCAGGACTACGTCGAATCGCTGCGCGCGGCCCATGTGCTGGTCGACCCGGCCGAGCGCCGCGCGCGCATCGTCGCCGAGGTCGAAGCCGCCGCCGGCAAGGCTGGCGGCAGTGCGCGCATCACCGAGGACAATCTTGAGCAGGTGGTGAACCTGGTCGAGTGGCCCTCGGCAGTGCTGTGCAGCTTCGAGCGCGCCTTCCTGGCCGTGCCGCAGGAAGCGTTGATCGAAACGATGGAGATCAACCAGAAGTTCTTCCCGGTGCTGGATGACGCGGGCACGCTGACCGAGAAGTTCATCGGCATCGCCAACATCGAGTCGAAGGATGTGGCCGAAGTGGCCAAGGGCTACGAACGCGTGATCCGCCCGCGCTTCGCCGATGCCAAGTTCTTCTTCGATGAAGACCTGAAGCAGGGGCTGGCCGCGATGGGCGAGGGCCTGAAGACCGTGACCTACCAGGCCAAGCTGGGCAGCGTGGCGGACAAGGTCGCGCGCGTGGCGGCGCTGGCCGAAGCGGTTGCCGTGCAGGTGGGTGCCGATCCGGTGCAGGCCCGCCGCAGCGCGGAGCTGGCCAAGAACGACCTGCAGTCGCGCATGGTCAACGAGTTCCCGGAACTGCAGGGCATCGCCGGCCGCCATTACGCGGTGGCGGGCGGAGAATCGCCGGACGTGGCGCTGGCCCTCGACGAGGCGTACCAGCCGCGCTTCGGTGGCGATGACATCGCGCTGTCGCCGTTGGGCAAGGTGCTGGCCATCGCCGAGCGTGTGGACACACTGGCCGGCGGGTTCGCGGCGGGCCTGAAGCCGACCGGCAACAAGGATCCCTTTGCCCTGCGCCGCAACGCACTGGGCCTGGCCCGTACGATCATCGAGAGTGGCTTCGAGCTGGACCTGCGCGCGCTGCTGGCCAGCGCCAACCAAGGCCTGGCCGCGCGTGGCGTGCAGGCCGATGTGGGTGAGCTGTACGACTTCATCCTGGATCGCCTGAAGGGCTATTACGCCGACAAGGGCGTGCCGGCCACCCACTTCAACGCGGTCGCCGAACTGAAGCCGGCGTCGCTGTACGACTTCGATCGCCGCCTCGACGCGATCGGCACGTTTGCAGCGCTGCCCGAGGCCGAGGCCCTGGCCGCCGCGAACAAGCGCATCCGCAACATCCTCCGTAAGGCTGAAGGCGACATTCCGGGCCAGATCGACCCGTCGCTGCTGCAGGAGGAGGCCGAGCGCGCGCTGGCCGAAGCCGTCACCGCCGCCATCGACGACACGGGCGCCAGCCTGCATCAGAAGGACTACGTGGCCGTGCTGGCCCGCCTGGCCCGCCTGCGCCCGCAGGTCGATGCATTCTTCGATGGTGTGATGGTCAATGCCGAAGACCCCGCGCTGCGCGGCAATCGCCTGGCGCTGCTGACCCTGCTGGGCGAGCGACTGGGCAAGGTCGCCGCGATCGAGCATCTGTCGAGCTGAGTGGTCGCGCCGGGCCACGCCCGGCGAACGCGCGGTGTGGTGCTGGAAGAAGCCGCCGGGCATGGCCCGGCGTTACCGACATCATGCGGATGATGTCGGTAACGCGTATTTTGACCGCCACTTAACAACCGATGCCTGAAGGCGTGATGCATTTCGCATCGTCACGTTGGGTCGGTATGCTGTGCCGCATGCAGCCAAAGAAATACGCCCTGCCGCTGATGGTCCTGTCGCTGGTCGCCACCCCCGTGGCCCACGCGCGCGGCACCATCGACAAGGTGGACATCAAGGGATTGGACAAGGGCGACGACGCCGCGATCATCGAGAACATCCAGGAATCGCTCACGCTGTACGACACGATCGGCAAGGAGCAGGGTGAATCGCGGCTGGAGTACCTGCTGTCACAGGCCGAGCGGCAGACCCGGCAGGCGTTGGAGCCGTTCGGGTACTACAACCCGGTGATCACGGTGGAGGCGCCGCGCCAGGACGAGCATGTGCAGGTGCTGATCCACGTCGACAAGGGCACGCCGGTGACGGTGCGGCGCGAGCACATCGACATCACCGGCCCGGCCATGTATGACCAGTACCTGCAGGATGACCTGACCGCCTTCAAGCCACGCAAGGGCCAGCGTTTCGAACATACCCAGTACGAAGCCAGCAAGATCACCATCACCCGCCGCCTGGCCGAGCGTGGCTACTTCGATGCCGATTACACCCAGCGCCAGGTACAGATCACCCGCGCCGACAACGCCGCGGACATCGACCTGACCTGGGACAGCGGCCGCCGCTACAACATGGGCCCGGTCCGGTTCGAGCAGGATTACTTCGTCGACAAGCTGTTCGATCCGCTGGTGTACTGGGAACAGGGCAGCTACTACCACGAAGGCAAGCTGGACCGGCTGCGCGAGTCGCTGACCAAGCTCGACTACTTCAGCGTGATCGACATCCAGCCGCGGCCGGACCAGGCCGACGACAATGGTGAGGTGCCTGTCGACGTCAAGCTGACCCGTGCCAAGCGCACGATCTACACCGCGGGCCTGAGCTACGGCAGCGAGAGTGGTCCCGGTGTACGCGGCGGTGTCGAGCGGCGGTTCCTCAACAACCGCGGCCACAAGATGAACACCCAGCTGGACTATGCGCAGAAGCGCAAGAGCCTGGTGACCAGCTACCGGATTCCCGCGTTCGCCTGGCTTGATGGCTGGTATACCTTCGCCGCCAGCGCCTACGACGAGCAGACCGACTACATCGACCTGCGCAACTTCAAGCTGATCGCCAGCCGCAGCGGCGAGATCAACGAATACTGGACCGCGATCGCGTCGGTCAACGCGCTGCGCGAGCGCTGGCGCTATGCATCGGGTACCGAGTTCACCGACGCGGTCTACAACACCTCCACGCTGGTCTATCCGCAGCTGGTGGCCGACTACGTCAATGTCGATGACGAGATGTTCCCGCGCAAAGGCATCAGCGGCACGGCCACCGTGCGCGCGGGCGTTGAAGGCGCCGGCTCCGATACCAGCTTCGTGCAGGCCAATGCCGTGCTTCGCTGGTACGTTCCGGTGGGCGAAAGCAACCGCCTGATCCTGCGTGGCGAGGGGGGCACCACCTGGACCAGCGATCTGGTGGCGATGCCACCCAGCCTGCGCTACTTCGCTGGCGGTGACCGCAGCATCCGTGGCTATGCCTACCGCGAGGTGGGCCCGCGCACGCCCGCGCCGGACAAGTACGCGCTGGGTGCCAAGAACCTGGTGATCGGCTCGGCCGAGTACGAGCACTACTTCAACGGTGGCCCCTGGGGTGCGGCGGTATTCGTCGACACCGGCAGTGCCTTCGACAACACCATCGACCTGCATACCGGTGTGGGCTTCGGCGTGCGCTGGAAGTCGCCGGTGGGCCCGGTGCGCATCGACGTGGCCCACGGCCTGAACAACCCGGATTCGCAGTTCCAGCTGTATCTGAACATCGGAGCGGACCTGTGAGCACGCCCGCACAGACCCCGGGAACACCGCCGCCGCGCGTGCGCTTCTATCGCCGCCGCCGCTTCTGGGCATGGTCTGGCGTGGGCGTGCTGGGCCTGGTCCTGCTCGGCCTGCTGCTGCTGTACTGGCTGCTGCAGACCGTGGCCGGCCGTGACGTGCTGCTGGCGCAGGTGGTCGCGCGCCTGCCGGTGGGTGCCAGCTTCACCTGGGACAAGGTGGACGGACCGGTGGCCGGCCCGCTGACGCTCTACAACGTCGACTTCCGCTATGACGACATCCACTTCCATGCCGAGCGCGCGTACCTGGAGCCGGACCTGCGCCCGCTGCTGGGCCGCAAACTGCTGCTCGACAGGCTGGAACTGACCAATGCCTCGCTGAACCTGGCCAAGAGCGAGGAGCCGTTCAAGCTGCCGTCGTGGCCGGACTCGCTGCCGCAGATCGAGATGCCGCTGGCCATCCAGGCCGACGCCATCGCCATCGACGGTTTCCGGGTGACCCAGGCCGGTGAACCGGTGATCGACATCAGCCGCGTGCGCGGCGGCGTGGAAATCGCCAACGGCGAATTCCAGGCGCGCGCGCTGGTCGTGGACAGCGATATGGGCAACTTCACCGCCCAGGGCCGCTACATCCCGGCCAAGGACTACGACACCGACGTGACCGTCACCGCGGTGCTGCCGGCGCCGCGTGGGCGCACGGCCGCCACGCTCGGCCTGGTTGCACGGGGCAATCTGGCGCACATGGAAGTGGCCGTGGCCGGGCGCGCGCCCAAACCGCTGCATGCGATGCTGGTGTTTGACGGGCGGACCGATCCGAGCTGGAGCGCGACCGTGCGCAGCGACGAACTGGACCCGGCTCTGCTGTCGCCAGCGCTCGCGGGTTCGGCCATCGCGCCACTCGCGCTGGATTTCAGCGCCACCGGCAAGGGCGGCAACGCCCAGCTGCGCGGCACGGTGAAGCAGGGCGAGCAGGCGCTGGAGCTGGCGCCCTCGGTCATCTCGCTGCAGGACCAGGTGCTGAAGGTCTCGCCGCTGGTGGTGAAGGGACTGGGGGGCGAGGCACGCCTGGAAGGTACCGCTGATTTCAGCCAGGAAGACCAGCAGAAACTCGATTTCTCGGTCATCGCCCATGATCTGACCTGGGTGCCGGCGGAGGATCCGAACACCGCCGGTGGTCCGCCCGTACCGGTGACACTGAAGGAAGCCCGCTTCGGCCTGGCAGGGACGCTGAAGGCATGGGCTGCGATCGGTCGTGCCGACGTGGAGCGTGAGCAGCAGAAGGCGCAGCTGCGTTTCGACGTGCGCGGCAACGACCAGGCGGCCTCGATCCGCGAGCTGCAGGCGCAGACGCCCGGCGGGCAGTTGCAGGTGGAGGGCCAGGTGGCATGGGCCCCGCAGCTGGACTGGGATGCCAAGGCCACATTGAAGGACTTCGATCCGGGCTATTTCGTGCCTGGATGGAATGGCCGGCTGTCGGGCAATTTGGCGTCCAAGGGCCGCCAGCTGCCGCCGCCGGCAAATGCCCCGCCGGGTACTGCCGGCACGCTGGAAGCCACGGTCGATCTGCCGTCGCTGAAGGGCGTGCTGCGTCAGCGCAACCTCGATGCGCAGGGCAAGTTCGCGCTGCAGGGCGAACAGGGCCAGGGCGAGCTGAAGCTGGCCGTCGGCAGCAGCCGGGTCACCGCCTCGGGCAAGGTGGGCGACCGCCTGGACATCGACGCACGTTTCGAACCGCTGCAGCTGAGCGACCTGCTGCCTGGCGCCGATGGCGGCCTGCGCGGGCAGGTACAGGTGACCGGCCCGCGTGACGCACCGGACATCACCGCGGACCTGGTCGGCAACAACCTCAACTGGGATGGCTATGGCGCCGGGAGCCTGAGCATCAAGGGGCGGCTGCCGTGGCGTGGCGACAGCGGCACGCTGGCCGTGCAGGGACAGCAGGTCAACGCGGGCATGCTGCTGGAACGGTTGAACATCGATGCGCAGGGCAGCGTGTCGAACCTGCGCCTGGCGGCACAGACCCGCAACGAACTGGGCGCGATCGACCTGCAGGGCAGCCTGCGCCAGCAGGGCCAGCAATGGCGGGGCGAACTGGCTTCGCTGCGTATCGCACCGGTGAAGGGCGATGCCTGGGCGCTGCGCGCGCCGGCCGCCTTCGCCATCAACAATGGCAGCTACACGCTGGCCGAGGCCTGCCTGGCTGCCGCCAGCAGCGGGGCGCTCTGTGCGCAGGCGAACTGGCCGCGCGAGGGCCTGGTGGTGCGCGGCGATGCGTTGCCGCTGGCACTGGTGCAGCCGTGGCTGCCGCCGCAGTCCGGACGTCGCATCTACCTGCGCGGCGAGCTCGGTCTGGATGCGCAGATCCGGCCGCGCGGCAATGCGTGGGAAGGACACGTCGAAGTGCGTTCGCTGGAGGGCGGGGTGCGCCTGGGCGAGAACCGCAACGTCGGTGGCGACAGCACCCGGGGCGAACTGGTGCGTTATGACCAGTTCTCGCTGAAGCTGGACATGACCCCGGCCAGCATCAAGGGCTATCTGGGCATGGGCTTCCAGGGCAACGGCTTCGTCGATGCCAGGATGCAGACCGGCTGGGAAGCCAGCGCGCCGTTGAACGGTGAGCTCTACCTCAACATGTCGCGGCTGTACTGGCTGGAGCTGTTCTCGCCGGACATCGTGCGCCCGACCGGCCTGATCGAGGGCCACGTGAGCCTGCGCGGTACCCGTGGCCAGCCATCGCTGGGCGGCGACGCGCAGCTGAGCAATTTCAAGGGCGAATTCCCCGCGCTGGGGCTGACGTTCGACCAGGGCAAGGGCAGCTTCGTCGCCCAGCCCGACGGCTCGGCCAAGATCACCGCGCAGGCCAACTCGGGCCAGGGCACGCTGTATGTCGATGGCGGCCTGTCCTGGTTCGGTGATGCGCAGCCGCTGCAGCTGAAGATCCACGGCGAGAACGTGCTGCTGTCCAATACCAGCGAACTGCGCATCGTCGCCAACCCCAATCTGGACTTCACCCTGGCCAAGGCCGCGATGGAGCTGCGTGGCACCGTGCATGTGCCGGAGGCGGACATCGATCTTGAGCGGCTGGATCGCGGGACGTCGGTTTCCGAGGACGTGGTGGTGCTGGACCCGGCCGATCCGGAGGAATCGCGCACCTCGCCGCTGGACATGGACCTGACCGTCAGCCTGGGCGACAAGGTGAAGATGACCGGCTTCGGCCTGAAGGGCGCGCTGACCGGCAAGATGCAGGTCTGGGCCAAGCCCGGTCGCGAGATGACCGCCAATGGCGGGCTGGAGGTCAGTGGCCGCTACAAGGCCTATGGCCAGGACCTGACCATCACCCGCGGCAACCTCAACTGGAACTACAACGCCGTATCCGACCCGCGCATCAACATCCGTGCCGAGCGCCGGATCGGTGATGTCACCGCTGGCATCGACGTGACCGGCCGTGCACAGCAGCCGCGTGCGGACGTGTGGTCCGACCCGGCGATGTCGCAGTCCGAAGCGCTGGCCTATCTGGTGCTGGGCCGCAGCCTCACCGGTGCCAGCAGCGACCAGGCCCAGCAGGTCAATGCAGCCTCGGCCGCACTGTCGGCCGGCAGCGGCCTGCTGGCATCGCAGCTGGGGGCCAAGCTGGGCCTGGACGATGCGGGCGTGAGCCAGTCGCGCGCGCTGGGCGGATCGGTGATCGGCGTGGGCAAGTACATCTCGCCCAAGCTGTATGTGGGCTATGGCGTATCGCTGGTCGGCGCCGGTTCGGTGATCACCCTGAAGTATCTGCTGCGCCGCGGTTTCGACGTGGAAGTGGAGTCGAGCACGGTGGAAAACCGCGGCTCGATCAACTGGCGGCGGGAGAAGTAACCCGCCGCCATCGACCGGTAGCGCCGGGCCGCGCCCGGCCCCCAACCATCGGCCGTTGCCCCTGCCGGCCCCAGCGGCTATGGTCCCGGGCTGTTCTGTCGTACCGGATCGCCTCATGTCGCCACGCAAAACCCTTCCTGCCGCCCTGGCCCTGGGCCTCACCCTCGCTGCGGGCGCCCATGCCGATGAAGGCATGTGGATGCCGACCCAGCTGCCGGAGCTGGCCAAGCCGCTGCGCGCAGCGGGCTTCAAGGGCGATCCGGCCGACCTTGCCAACGTCACCGCACCGCCGCTGAGCGCCGTGGTGCGGGCCGGCGGCGGCACCGGTTCGTTCGTTTCCGCCGACGGACTGCTGCTGACCAACCACCATGTGGCGATGGGCGTGATCCAGTACAACAGTTCGCCCGAGCACAACCTGATCGACAACGGCTTCATCGCCCAGGGGCGCGCCGACGAGCGGCCGGCCAATCCGGACTTCCGCGTGCTGGTCACCGTTGGTTTCGACAAGGTGACCGATCAGGTGCTGGCCAATGCCCGCGGCAAGACCGGCCGTGCGTACTTCGATGCGGTCGATGCGGCCAGCAAGCAGATCGTGGCGGAGTGCGAGAAGGACGGCAGCGTGCGCTGCTCGGTGGCCAACATGTACTACGGCACCGATTTCTACCGCATCGCCCAGCTGGAACTGAGCGATGTGCGCCTGGTCTACGCGCCGCCGCGTGCGATCGGCAACTATGGCGACGAGATCGACAATTTCATGTGGCCGCGCCATACCGGCGATTTCACTCTGCTGCGTGCCTATGTCGGCAAGGATGGCAAGCCGGCCGCGTACAGCAAGGACAACGTGCCCTATCAGCCACCGGCGCACCTGAAGATGTCCGTTGAAGGTCCGAAGGAGGGCGATTACGCGATGCTGGCCGGTTACCCGGGCATCACCTACCGCCACCGAACCGCGGCCGAGTTCGCCAGCCAGGTCGATGCGGTGTTGCCGCGCCGGGTATCGGTGTTCCAGCAGATGATCGACACCATCGAGGTGGCAACTGCCAAGGACGCGCAGGCGCGTACCCGTTACGCTTCGCAGCTGCAGTCGCTGAAGAACAACCGCAAGCGCGCCGCCGGTGAGCTGGAAGGCCTGCTGCGCAGCGATGCCAAGGCGCAGCGCGCTGCCGACGAGTCGGCCATGCTGGCGGCCACCGACCGCCGGTACCGGAGTGACATCCAGGCGTTGCTGGCCAATCTCTCGCAGGGTGCGGCGGTGGGTGAGCGCGACCTGCTGCTGGAGCAGATGGCCAACCAGAGCCAGCTGCTGCGCTCGGCGCTGCTGCTGGAACGCCTGCGCATCGAGTCGGCCAAGCCGGATGCACAGCGCGAAAGCGGTTACCAGCAGCGCGACCAGGCGATGATCGAGGGCGTACTCAAGCAGGTGCAGCGTCGGTATGCAGCGGAGGTCGAAAAGGCGCTGCTGACCACCCTGCTTACGCGATACCAGCAGTTGCCGGACGCGCAGCGCGTGGCCGAGTTCGATGCCGCCTTCGGCCGCACCCCGGCGCAACTGGCGCAGGCGCTGGACACGCTTTACGCCAGCACCCGGCTGGGCGACGAGGCGCAGCGTCTCTCGCGCTTCGCCGCTGCGCGCGAAGGCAAGGCCCTGGCACCCGATCCGCTGATCGCAGTGGCCGCGCCGCTGGTGGCGGCGCAGCTGCGCATCGAGAACGAGAGCAAGACCCGCGAAGGCGAGCAGCTGCGCCTGCGCCCGGCCTACATGCAGGCGCTGTTCGCCTGGCGTGCCAAGCAGGGCCGCGCGGTGTACCCGGATGCCAACCGTACCCTGCGCATCAGCTACGGCAAGGTCGAGGCACTGCACCCGCGTGACGGCGTGACCTACTCGCCGGTGACCACGGTGGCCGGTATCATCGAGAAGAACACCAACGCCTATCCCTTCGATGCGCCGGCTCCGCTGCTGGCCGCCATCGCCAAGGGTGATTTCGGCAGCACGGCCGATCCGGCCCTGAAGACACAGACCGTCAACTTCCTGACCAACCTCGATACCACCGGCGGCAACTCGGGATCGCCCGTGCTCAATGCCAAGGGTGAACTGATTGGCCTGAACTTCGACAGCAACTGGGAATCGGTCAGTGCCAGCTGGTGGTTCGATCCGCGCTACAAGCGCGCCGTGCACGTGGACATGCGCTATCTGCGCTGGCTGCTGGCCAAGGTCTACCCGGCGCCGGAACTGTTGAAGGAAATGGGCGTTCCGGCCCAGTAAGACGCCGGCCACGACTCCGGTCGTGGCCCGCACCGCGTAGGCCCCCCACGCCGGTGGGGGGGTGTTGCCCCCAACGAGCCCGTACGTCTGGCCGCCTCTGGCCTACACTGCGGGTTCCTCTGACGGAAACGCGCGCGTGGTCTCCAGCTGGATCCTGCTGCTGGTCTCGGTTGCCTATGCCGCACTGCTGTTCGGCGTGGCATGGTGGGGCGACCGTCGGCCGATGTACCCGGACCGGCCCTGGCTGCGGCCGGTGGTCTACAGCCTGGCGCTGGCCGTGTACTGCTCGTCCTGGACCTTCTATGGCGCGGTGGGCACCGCCGTGCGCAACGGTATCGGCTACCTGCCGATCTACATCGGGCCGCTGCTGCTGCTGCTGTTCGGCTGGCGCATCATCGAGCGCCTGGCCCTGATCGCCCGCAGCCAGAACGTGGTGTCCATCGCCGATTTCATCTCCTCGCGCTTCGGCCGCTCGCGGCGCCTGGCTGCGCTGGTGGCGATCATCGCCCTGATCGGCATCGTTCCCTACCTGGCCCTGCAGTACAAAGCGGTGGCGATGAGCCTGCAGGTGCTGACCGGCAACACCGGCCCGACCGGCTTCTTCAGCGATCCCGCACTGTATGTCGCCCTGCTGATGGCCCTGTTCGCCACGCTGTTCGGCACGCGCCAGGTGGATGCCACCGAGCATCACCACGGCATGATGCTGGCGATCGCCCTGGAATCGGTGATCAAGCTGCTGGCGATGCTCGCCGTTGGCGTATTCGCCTATGTGTGGCTGACCGACCGCACCGATGCGGTGGTCGAGTCGGTGCATACGCTGTTCACCGGATTGCCGCCGGTGGGATTCATTTCGCAGACCCTGCTCAGTTTCCTCGCCATCGTCTGCCTGCCGCGCCAGTTCCATGTCGCGGTGGTGGAATGTGGCGATGTACGCGACGTGCGCCGTGCACGCTGGATGTTCGGTGGTTACCTGGTGCTGATCTCGGCGATGGTGCTGCCCATCGCCACCGCGGGCGTCACATTGTTCGGCACCGGCGGCAGCGTCGCCGACGATGCGATGGTGCTGGCGCTGCCGCTGGCCGAGGGCCGCAACGCGCTGGCGCTGGTCGCCTATGTGGGTGGCTTCTCTGCCGCCACCGGCATGGTCATCGTCTCGTCCATCGCGCTGGCCACCATGGTCAGCAATGATCTGGTGATGCCGGTGCTGCTGCGCCGCAGTGGCGATCACCAGGAAGCAGCCGACGTGGCTTCACGCGTGCTGTGGATCCGCCGCCTGGCGATCCTGCTGCTCGCGTTGATGGCGTACAGCTACTACCGCAGCAGCAGCAACGACAGCACCCTGGCGTCCTACGGCCTGATGGCGTTCGCCGCAGTAGCGCAGTTCGCACCGGGCCTGATCGGCGGCCTGTATTGGCGTGGCGCCAGCCGCCGCGGCGTGGAAACCGGCATGCTGCTCGGCTTCGCCACCTGGCTCTATACCCTGTTGCTGCCGGCGATGACCATGGCGGGATGGGTCGACGCCGGCTGGGTCCAGCAGGGTCCGTTCGGCATCGAATGGCTGCGCCCGCAGCAGCTGTTCGGCATGACCGGCTGGGATCCGCTGACCCACGGTACCTTCTGGTCGTTGCTGGTCAATGCAGCAACGATGATGCTGGTGTCCGCACGCTGGCGGCCGGGGGTGGACGAGCGACTGCGTGCTGCGCCCTTCCTCGATCCGTACGCCGAGCGCCCCTCGGTCGCCGGCGGTTGGCCGGGCCACGTGCATGTGGGCGACCTGCTGGCGCTGGCCTCGCGCGTGGTGGGCGAGCGCCATGCGCGGCGTTCGTTCTTCGAGCAGGCGCAGTCGCTGGGCCGCGAACTGCAGTCTTCCGCGCCGGCCGACCGGCCCTGGGTGCAGTTCACCGAGCGCCTGCTGGCCGCGTCGATCGGTGCCGCCTCCGCGCGCCTGCTCCTGACCAGCCTGCTGCGCGGTTCCGGCATGGACCTGGGTGAGGTGGTGGCGGTGTTGGACGAAGCCGGGCAGGAACTGCGCTTCAACCGCGAGATCCTGTCCACCACGCTGGAGAACATCAGTGCAGGTGTCAGCGTGGTCGATCCGGACATGCGCCTGACGGCGTGGAACCGCCGCTACCAGGACATGTTCGGCTACCCCGACGGCATGCTGTACGTGGGCCGCCCGGTGGCCGACCTGATCCGCTACAACGCCGAACGGGGCGAGCTGGGCGAGGGCGACATCGAGGTGCAGATCAACCGCCGCATCGGCTACATGCGCGCCGGTTCACCGCATGTGTTCGAGCGCACGCGCAGCGATGGCAAGGTGATCGAGATGCGTGGCCAGGCCTTGCCTGGCGGCGGCTATGTGACCAGCTACAACGACATCACCGATTACAAGCACGCCGAGAAGGCGCTGCTGGAAGCCAATGAAACGCTGGAACAGCGCGTCGCCGAGCGCTCCCACGAAGCTGAAGCCGCCCAGCAGTCGAAGACCCGCTTCCTGGCCGCGATCAGCCATGACGTGCTGCAGCCGCTCAATGCCGCGCGCCTGTTCGCTTCGGCGCTGCGTGACAGCGTTCATGTGAGCGACGAGCAGAAGCATCTGGCCGAGCGCGTGGATGCCTCGCTGCGCGCGGCCGAGGAGCTGCTGGATGGCCTGCTGGACGTATCGCGGCTGGATGCAGGTGGGTTGCATCCGGTCATCGGCGAGTTCGACGTCAGCGCGCTGATGCGCGAGCTGGCCGCACAGTACACGCCGGTTGCCGCCGGCCGTGGCCTGCGCCTGGATCTGTTCGCGCGCCCGGCATGGGTGCGCAGCGACCGGCGCCTGCTGCGACGTGTGCTGCAGAACTTCCTGGCCAACGCGCTGCGCTATACACGGCAGGGCCGCATCGTGCTGGCCGTGCGCCACCGGGGCGAGGAAGTGGAACTGCAGGTGTGGGATACCGGCCCCGGCATCCCGGAGCATCACATGCGGCAGATCTTCGATGAGTTCCATCGCTACCAGCAGCCCTTCGACTGGGGCGAGCAGGGCCTGGGCCTGGGCCTGTCGATCTGCCAGCGCATCTCGCGCCTGCTGGACCATCGGCTCAACGCACGCAGCCGCGTCGGCAGCGGGTCGATGTTCTCGATCATCCTGCCTCGCGTGGCGCCTCTGCCGGGCTACACCGAGCCTGCCACGGCGGTCCAGGTGGCCGCCACGCCGGTGCGCAGCGATTCGCTGGCCGGCCTGCGCGTGCTGTGCGTGGACAATGACGAGGAAATCCTCGACGGCATGCGTGCGCTGCTGGGTCGCTGGCAGGTGCAGGTGATCACCGCCGCCACCGTCGATCAGGCGCTGGAAAAGATTGCCGAGCGCCCGCAGGTGATGCTGGTGGATTACCACCTGCATGACCGCATGGATGGCCTGGACGCGCTGGTGGCACTGCGCGAGGCGGCAGGATATCCGCTGCCCGGTGCCCTGCTCACTGCCGATGGTCGCGATGAGCTGAAGCGGATGGCGCGCGAGCGGGGTTATCGGGTGCTGACCAAGCCGATCAAGCCGGCCTCGCTGCGCGCCTTCCTCGGCGCGCTGCGCGACGCCGGCAGCAACGAAGCCTGATGGCAACTGTAGAGCCGAGCCCATGCTCGGCTCCGCGCGCAGTGCGGTGCTGATATAGCCATCGCTATACAAACCAGCCCTGCCTGCGCGTTTCACCAGAAATGTGCCAGGCGCGAATCGCGATGCTAAGCTTCGCGTCCCCTTGGGGAGTAGCCGGATTCCTACGCAGGAATCGTCCACGTCAACATACTCGGCCAGTGCGCCGTGGCGTGGACAACCATGATGGTTGGCGAGACCAGCGGCCCGCGCGCGCAACGTCAGGTTGGGCGCGAGCGCAGGCCGTGCGTCCGTCCAAGCCCGACCTCAGCAAGCACACATGTCCCCCATTTCGATCCTCCTGATCGGCTTTGCCATGTCCACCGATGCCTTCGCCGCGGCGATCGGCAAGGGCGCGGCGATGCGCAAGCCGGTGTTCCGCGATGCACTGCGTGCCGGCATCATCTTCGGCGTCATCGAGGCGATCACGCCCATCATCGGCTGGTTGCTCGGCCGTGCCGCCCTGCAGTACGTCGAAGCCTTCGATCATTGGATCGCCTTCGGCCTGCTCGGCGCGCTGGGCATCCACATGATCTACAACGGCCTGCGTACGGATGATGGTGAAGAAGATGAAGACCCTTCGCAGCACCACGGCTTCTGGAAGCTGGCGCTGACGGGATTCGCCACCAGCATCGATGCGATGGCGGTGGGTATCGGCCTGGCGTTCATGGATGTCCATATCGGCGTGATGGCGGCGGTCATCGGCCTGTGCACGCTCACAATGGTCACCGTCGGCATCATGCTCGGCCGCGTGCTGGGCAGCATGGTTGGCAAGCGTGCCGAGATCATCGGCGGCGCGATCCTGGTGATCATCGGCGCGACGATCCTGTACGAACACCTGCGCGGCGTGGGCTGAGCAGGGGCTACCTGTAGAGCCGAGCCCGTGCTCGGCGGGCGTATGAAGCAGCCGAGCACGGGCTCGGCTCTACGTCAGGGTGTTGGCTGACAGGCATTGCGGTGTTGCACTGATGGAGAGGCTGTCATGCGTGCCATAGCCTCTTCGCATGGCCAGTCCCGCACTTCGTTATGGTCGTTGGTCGCATACCGGCAATGTCTATGCGCTTACCACGGTAACGCATGCGCGTCGTCCCTGGTTCATAGACAAGGCCAACGTTGAGCTGCTGATCGAAGCCCTGCGCACGGTAGAGCGGACCGGTCGTACCTTCTCCCTGGGCTGGGTGATCATGCCCGACCACCTGCATTGGTTGATGGAGTTGCGTACCGGCACGCTGGCCGGCTGCATGCAGATCCTGAAGTCCAGGAGTGGAAGATCCATCGCCACGCGCGTTGATGCGAGCGTGCCGATCTGGCAGCCGGGGTACTACGACCATGCGTTGCGCAGTGATGAATGCCTGCACACGCAGGCGAGATACGTTGCGGCCAATCCCGTGCGTGCAGGGTTGGCTACCCGTATCGCGGAGTACCCCTATGCCTGGAGTCGATGGCCGCTTGAGGCATGATTGGCATTGAGGCGAAGAGCAGCCGAGCATGGGCTCGGCTCTACGAGGGCATCACGAAACCCCGTGCTCGGCTCCGCAGCCCGGCACGATCAGTCTTCTTCCGGCGGCAGCACGATCGCGTCGTCGTCGATGGCCAGCTTGCCGGCCATCAGCACCGCCTGGGTGCGGTTGGTCACGCCCAGCTTGCGCAGGATCGCGGTCACATGTGCCTTGATCGTCGCTTCGGAGACGTTGAGGTCGTAGGCGATCTGCTTGTTCAGGCGGCCGGCGCCCAGCATCTGCAGCACGCGGAACTGCTGCGGCGTCAGCTCGCGCAGGCGCTGGCCGACCTCGCGTTCCTCGCGCTCGGTGGGTGGCACGTTGTGTGCCTCCGGCGGGGCCCACGTCTCGCCGTCGAGGATGGTGCCCAGCGCATGACCGATGGTGTCCGAGTCGGCGGACTTGGGGATGAAGCCCAACGCACCGTGATCGAGTGCACGGCGCATCACCGTGGCCTCCTCCCGCGCGGAGACGACTACCACCGGCAGGTGAGGATGCAGCGAGCGCATGTGCACCAGTGCGTTGAAACCCTGTGCACCCGGCATGTTGAGGTCCATCAGGACCAGGTCGGCATCGTTGTGCTGGTCGGCCAGCGCATACAGCGCTTCCACGCTGTCAGCCTCGAACAGCTGCACGCCGGGGATGACCCGCTGTACGGCCCCACGCAGGGCTTCGCGGAACAGCGGGTGGTCATCTGCAATCAGGAGGGTGGTCATGGTCGGGGGGGAACCGTGGGGAAACTGTTCGGGGGCCAGGCCCCTGGGGTCAGAGCCCTTTCCCTGCGGAAAGGGGTCCGACCCCGGGTCGTACGTCAGCGTACCTTGCGTTCGTCCACCAGTGACGCCACCACCGACGGATCGGCCAGGGTCGAGGTGTCGCCGAGCTGGTCCGGCGCGTTTTCAGCAATCTTGCGCAGGATGCGGCGCATGATCTTGCCCGAGCGGGTCTTGGGCAGGCCCGGTGCCCACTGCAGGTGGTCCGGGGTGGCGATCGGCCCGATTTCCTTGCGCACCCATGCGATCAGCTCCTTGTGCAGCTCTTCGCTCGGCGCTTCCTCGGCCACCAGGGTGACGTAGGCATAGATGCCCTGGCCCTTCACGTCGTGCGGGAAGCCGACGACGGCGGCTTCTGCCACCTTCGGGTGTGAGACCAGCGCGCTTTCGACCTCGGCGGTGCCGATGCGGTGGCCGGACACGTTGATCACATCGTCCACGCGGCCGGTGATCCAGTAGTAGCCGTCTTCGTCGCGGCGGCAACCGTCGCCGGTGAAGTAGCTGCCCGGATACGTGCGGAAATAGGTGTCGATGAAGCGCTGGTGGTCGCCGTACACCGTGCGCATCTGGCCCGGCCAGGAATCACGGATGATCAGATTGCCTTCGGTCGGGCCGTCCTGGATCTCGCCATCGGCATTCACCAGCGCCGGCTGTACGCCGAAGAAGGGCAGGGTGGCCGACCCCGGCTTGAGGTCCATCGCACCGGCCAGCGGCGAAATCAGGATGCCGCCGGTCTCGGTCTGCCACCAGGTATCGACGATCGGGCAGCGGCTGTCGCCGACCACCTCGTAGTACCAGCGCCAGGCCTCGGGATTGATCGGCTCGCCGACGCTGCCGAGCAGGCGCAGCGAGGCGCGCGAGGTCTTCTTCACCGGCTCCTCGCCTTCGCGCATCAGTGCACGGATGGCGGTCGGGGCGGTGTAGAAGATCGACACCTTGTGCTTATCGATGACGTTCCAGAAACGCGAGGTGTCCGGGTAGTTCGGCACGCCCTCGAACATCAGCGAGGTCGCGCCGTTGGCCAGCGGGCCGTACACGATGTAGCTGTGGCCGGTGACCCAGCCGACGTCGGCGGTGCACCAGTAGATGTCGTCCTCGCGCAGGTCGAACACCGCTTCGTGGGTGTATGCCGCGTACAGCAGATAACCGCCGGTGGTGTGGAGCACGCCCTTCGGCTTGCCGGTGGAACCGGACGTGTAGAGGATGAACAGCGGATCCTCGGCGTTCATGCGCTCCGGCTCGCAGGTGGAGGGCTGGCTGTCCACGACGTCATGGAACCAGCGGTCGCGCGGGGCCTGCATGTCCACCGCGCCGCCGGTGTGGCGCACCACCAGCACGGTCTCCACGGTGTTGGTGCCCGGCAGTCTCAGCGCTGCATCGACGTTGGCCTTCAGCGGAACCTTGCGGCCACCGCGCAGGCCCTCGTCGGCGGTGATGATGAGCTTGCTCTGGCAGTCGCTGACACGATCGGCGATCGAGTTCGGCGCGAAGCCACCGAACACCACCGAGTGGATCGCACCGATGCGCGCGCAGGCCAGCATGGCCACGGCAGCATCGACGATCATCGGCAGGTAGATGGTGACCCGGTCACCCTTGCCGACGCCCAGGTTGCGCAGCGCATTGCCGAGCCGGCAGGTGCGCTCGTACAGCTCGCGATAGGTCACGTGCTGGGCCGGTGCGTCCGGGCTGTCCGGCTCGAACAGCAGGGCGGTCTTGTCGCCACGGCTGTCCAGCTGGCGGTCAAGGCAGTTGACGCTGGCGTTGAGCTCGCCGTCCTCGAACCACTTGATGTGGAAGTCGGCCAGGTCGTAGCTGACGTTCTTGATCTTCGTCGGCGTGCGCATCCATTGCAGGCGCTCGGCGGCCTTGCCCCAGAAACCCTCCGGGTCGGTCACAGAAGCCTGGTACTGCTGTTGGTAGGACGTCTTGTCGATGCGTGCCTTGGCGGCGAACTGCGGATCGACGGGGTAGATATCAGCCATGGCACCCTCACTTGCACGTTGACTTTGTATGTGCGGTCGCAGCATCGCAACGACCGATCCCCCTCAGTTTGCCCCATCCACCCCCGGCCGCGTCACCACTGTGCTTAGACCATGGTCGAAAGTGAGCGCCCTGCGGGCCCGGCTTCGACCAATGGCGAATAGCCGGTGCGCGCATGTGCCCCGCAGTCTCGGCTCGACCGTGCCCCACGCGCGGCATCACCTTGCCACTTGGGAGAGAGGGCAACATGAGCCACCGTACGTTGAAAGCCGTGCGCACACCTTTGGCGGCCTGCCTGCTGGTCGCCCTGGTCGCACCGGGCATGGCGTTCGCAGAGACCGCCAAAGAGAAAGCACTCGAATCACGCATCGCCGAACTGGAGCGCCAGGTCCAGCTGCTGCTGTCTTCGCAGCAACAGCAGCAGACCCAGATCGCCCAGACCCAGCAGGCGGTGACCGAAGTCCGCACCGTGCAGTCCGAGCAGAAGCCGGCGGTGCCGGCCGGCAAGCAGCCGATCCAGGTCACCACCATCACTCCGGGTGCCGCACCGGGTACCACGGTCAAGATCGGTGGCTTCATCAAGGCTGACTTCCTGGCGACCCAGACCAGCGACGGCCAGCTGGCCGACGATGCCACCGGCCGTTCGCTGTACCTGCCGGGCCAGACCCCGGTGGAAGGCGCCGGCGGAAACGGCAGGCGTTCGGGCACCGACTACAACGCCCACGCAAAGTTCTCGCGCTTCAACCTGGGCATCGACAACGTGAGCGAGTCCGGCAACAAGGCCGGCGCGTTCTTCGAGATGGACTTCTTCGGCAACTCGCTCGGCAACCAGACCGCCACCAACACCTACGGCGTCACCCTGCGCCATGCCTACATGTACTGGAACAACTGGCTCGCCGGCCAGACCTGGTCCAACTTCATGGACGCGGCCGCATTGCCGGAAGCGGTCGACTTCGTCGGCCCGACCGACGGTGTGATCTTCGTACGCCAGGCACAGGTGCGTTACACCAGCGGCGGCTTCAGCGTTGCCCTGGAAAACCCGGAAACCACCACGCTTACCGGTACCCGCAATCCGGTCACCGGCGCCTGGACCAACGCCAGCGCCAACTCCGATCGCGGCAGCCTGCCTGATCTGACGATGCGTTACGGCTGGAAGGGCGACTGGGGCACCTTCGGCGTCGGCGGCATCGTCCGCCAGCTGAAGGTCGACAACCAGACCACCGGCGCCAAGGCCGACAAGGTTGCCGGCGGCCTGACCCTGGGCGGCAAGTGGGTGATGGGCGACAGCGATTCGCTGCATTACCAGTTCACCGGAGGCGAGGGCATCGCGCGTTACATCGGCCTGGGCATCACCGCCGACTCGGCCTATGACATCGCCCGCGACGAGCTCAATCCGACCGGCGTTCTGGCCGGCTACGTGGGCTGGCGCCATGCGTTCTCGCCGAAGCTGCGCACCAACCTGATCTATGCGCGCAGCGACTACGACAACGACAGCGTGCTGGGCCCGCTGGTCACCAAGAGCGTGCAGAGCATCCGCGGCAACATCTTCTATTCACCGTTGCCCAAGGTCGATGTCGGCGCCGAGCTGATGTATGGCCGCCGCGAGATCGAGAACGGCAACAAGGGTGACATCACCCGGCTGCAGTTCACCACGAAGTACAGCTTCTGACGGCGCGCCGACCCAGGTCGGCCGCTACCGATACTGAGTGCCGACCCACGGTCGGCACCTACCAACAACGATTGCTTCGGAGGGGAAGCGTCTCATGTCCAGCACACCCAGCACCGCGCACAATCCCGCGGGCACCCTAACCAAGGGCCACAAGAAAGTCATCTTCGCTTCGAGCCTGGGTACGGTCTTCGAGTGGTATGACTTCTTCCTGTACGGCTCGCTCGCCGCCATCATCGCCAAGCAGTTCTTCAGCGGTGTCAATGAAACCACGGGCATGATCTTCGCCCTGCTGGCGTTCGCCGCCGGCTTCTTCGTGCGACCGTTCGGCGCGGCCTTCTTCGGCAGCCTCGGCGACCGCATCGGCCGCAAGTACACCTTCCTGGTCACCATCCTGATCATGGGCATCTCGACCTTCCTGGTCGGTGTGCTGCCCAACTACGCTTCGATCGGCTTTGCCGCGCCGGTGATCCTGATCATCCTGCGCCTGGCCCAGGGCCTGGCGATGGGTGGCGAATACGGCGGCGCGGCGACCTACGTGGCCGAGCATGCCCCGGACGACAAGCGTGGCCTGTACACCAGCTTCATCCAGTGCACCGCCACGCTGGGCCTGTTCATGTCGCTGCTGATCATCCTGGCCTGCCGCTACTTCCTGGGCAATGAAGCATTTGAAGCCTGGGGCTGGCGCATTCCGTTCCTGGTGTCCATCGTGCTGCTGGGCATCTCGGTGTGGATCCGCCTGCAGCTGAGTGAGTCGCCGCTGTTCCAGCAGATGAAGTCGGAAGGCAAGGGCTCCAAGACGCCGTTCCGTGACAGCCTGAAGGGCGGCAACCTGAAGCTGATGCTGCTGGTCCTGCTCGGCGCAGCGGCCGGCCAGGCCGTGGTCTGGTACGGCGGCCAGTTCTATGCGCTGTTCTTCCTCAGCAGCATGCTGAAGGTCGACGCCACCACCTCCTACCTGCTGATCGCAGCCGCACTGGCGCTGGGTGTGCCGTTCTTCATCTTCTTCGGCTGGCTGTCCGACCGTATTGGCCGCAAGAAGATCATCCTCGCCGGCTGCCTGCTGGCTGCCGTGACCTACATCCCGATCTTCAAGGGCCTGACCCACTTCGCCAACCCGGCCATCGAAGAGGCCCGCAGCAGCTCGCCGGCCCTGGTCGTGGCCGATCCGTCCACCTGCTCGTTCCAGTTCGATCCGGTCGGCCTGCGCAAGTTCACCAGCTCCTGTGACGTGGCCACCGCCGCGTTGACCAAGGCGGGCGTGCCGTACGACGTGCAGCCGGCAGCGGCGGGTTCGCTGGCGATCGTCAACGTCGGCAGCGCCAGCGTCACCTCGTATGAAGCGGCGGGACTGAGCAAGGACGAAGGCAAGGCCAAGGCCGACGCGTTCGGTGCCGAACTGAAGACCGCCCTGACCACCGCCGGCTATCCGGCCAAGGCGGACAGCGCGCGCATCAACATTGCGGGCACGATCTTCATGCTGTGGCTGCTGGTGCTGTACGTGACCATGGTCTACGGCCCGATCGCCGCCTACCTGGTCGAGCTGTTCCCGACCCGCATCCGCTACACCTCGATGTCGCTGCCGTATCACATCGGCAACGGCTGGTTCGGTGGCTTCCTGCCGGCGATCTCCTTCGCGCTGGTGGCCGGTACCGGCAACCTGTACTACGGCCTGTGGTATCCGATCGCGATCGCGCTGATGTCGGTGGTGATCGGTGGCCTGTTCCTGCGTGAAACCAAGGACGTGGATATCACCAAGTAGGAATGATGTTCACCGGATGAAGGAGAGGCCGTGGTGCAGACCACGGCCTTTTCGTTTCCTGGCGTCCGGGGTCAGATCCCTTTCGCGCGCGAAAGGGATCTGACCCCGTCGGACAGTGCCGCACGCCGTATAGTCGGCCCATGACCACCACCCCAGCCGACCTTCCCGCCCTCCTGCACACCCTTCGCAGCGCCTGGCAGTCGCAGCGGCCCACGCTGGACCAGCGCGAAGCCGACCTGCGCCGCCTGCGCGAGGCGCTGAAGCCGCGTCTGGATGAAATGGCCCAGGCCATCGCCGAGGACTTCGGCCACCGCGCCCACGTTGAATCGAAGCTGGCCGACGGCATGAGCGTGCTGTCGGCCATTGACCACCTGCGCCGCCACCTGCGGCGCTGGTCGAAGCCGCAGCGGGCATCGGCGGGATGGAAGTTGTGGCCGGCGCGCGCGCAGCTGCGGCCGACGCCGCTGGGCGTGGTCGGGGTGATCTCGCCGTGGAACTACCCGGTTACGCTGGCCCTGGTGCCGCTGGCGACCGCTATCGCCGCTGGCAACCACGTGCTGCTGAAGCCGTCCGAACACACGCCGCGCACCAGCGCGTTCCTGGCCGATCTGCTGGCCAGTGTGTTCCCACCCGATCGGGTGGCGGTGGTGCAGGGCGGGGCCGACGTAGCCGCAGCGGTCTCCTCTTTGCCACTGGACCATCTGCTGTTCACCGGTTCCACCGCCGTGGGCCGCAAGGTGATGGCAGCGGCAGCCGAGCATCTGGTACCGGTTACCTTGGAACTGGGCGGCAAGTCGCCGGCCATCGTCTGCCGCGATTTCCCGCTGGACAAAGCCGCCGCACGGCTGGCCACCGGCAAGTGGTTCAACGCGGGCCAGACCTGCATCGCGCCGGATTACGTGCTGATCGATAGCGCGCGTCAGCGCGAGTTCGTGCAGGCGCTGCAGCAGCAGGTACGCGAGCGCTATGGTGACTTCAGCGAGGCCGGCGACTACACGCGCATCATCAACGAAGGCCAGTACCAGCGCCTGCAGGGCTATCTGGCACAGGCGCGGCAACGCGGGGTGTCGGTGATCCCGCTGGCGCACGTGGATGAGGCTCGCGCCGACCGCGAGCGCCTGCTGGTGCCGACCGTGGTGCTGGACCCGCCGGACGATCTGGACCTGATGCGCGAGGAGATCTTCGGGCCGATCCTGCCGGTGCGCGCCTACCCGGATCTGGATGCGGCGCTGGTCGACGTTCTCTCCCGCGACCGGCCGCTGGCGCTGTATCCCTTCAGCCACGACCGCGCCACCGTGGAGCGCATTCTCGCCAACGTGGTGGCCGGGGGAGTGACGGTCAACGACACGCTGCTGCACTTCGCCGCCGATGGCCTACCGTTCGGCGGGGTGGGCGCCAGCGGCATGGGCGCGTACCACGGCCGCGCCGGGTTCGATGCGATGAGCAAGCGGTTGCCGGTGCTGTGGCAGTCGCGCTGGGCGGCCAGCGACAGGCTGCGGCCGCCGTATTCGAAGATTGCGGGGATGTTGAAGCTGCTGCTGCGGTGAAGCCACACATGGCGTGGCTCTACTGGTAGGCGCCAACCAAGTTCGGCGCCTACCAAAGCAGGCCCGGGTAGAATGCCCCCATGAAGATCGCCTCGTGGAACGTCAATTCGCTCAACGTCCGCCTGCCGCACCTGGAGCAGTGGCTCAAGGAGTTCGGCCCGGACATCGTCGGTATCCAGGAAACCAAGCTGGAGGACCACAAGTTCCCGGATGCGGCGCTGATCGGCGCCGGCTACCGCAGCGTATTCGCCGGCCAGAAGACCTACAACGGCGTGGCCCTGCTGTCACGCGAGCCGGCGCAGGACGTGCAGATCGGCATTCCGGGTTTCGAGGACGAGCAGAAGCGCGTCATCGCCGGCACCTTTGGCGACCTGCGGGTGATCAACCTGTATGTGGTCAACGGCCAGGACGTCGGCACCGACAAGTATGCGTACAAGCTGCGCTGGCTGGAGGCCGTGCACGCCTGGATCGGCGAGGAACTGCAGCGGCACCCGAAGCTGGTGGTGCTGGGTGACTTCAACATCGCCCCGGACGCCCGCGACGTGCATGATCCGGAGGTGTGGAACGAGAACCACATCCTCACCTCCACCGCCGAGCGCGGCGCGCTGAACAAGCTGCTGCAGCTGGGCCTGCACGACGGTTTCCGGCTGCACAACGAGGAAGCCGGCACGTTCAGCTGGTGGGATTACCGCGCGGCGGGCTTCCGCCGCAATCTGGGCCTGCGCATCGACCTCACCCTGGTCTCCGATGCGCTCAAGGGCGGCGCCGTGGCGTCCGGCATCGACCGCGAGCCACGTACCTGGGAGCGCCCCAGCGACCACGCGCCGGCATGGGTGCAGTTGGGGTGAGGTAGCGCCGGGCCGTGCCCGGCGAGCGCAGCCGTCGGTGGCAGTCGCCGGGCCAAGCCCGGCGCTGCCCGTCGGATCAACGTATGCTCTTGCGGGTGAACAGGTTGACGATCGCCAGCAGGATCACCGCACCGATCAGCGAGAACAGGAAGGTGCGGATGGTGATCGCTTCGTTGATGCCGCCGCCGAACAGCCAGCCGGAAATCAGCGCGCCGACGATGCCGACCACGATGTTGAGAATGATGCCCTGCTGCGCATCGCGCTTCATGATGATGCTTGCCAGCCAGCCCACGATGCCGCCGACGATCAGCCAGATGATGATGCCCATGATCGAACCTCCGGTGGAAAACCGTGACCAGTTGACGCGCATGGCTGTGAACCCGTCGTGCAATAGCGTGACGGTTGCGTGCGGATGAGCTTGCCAGCCACCCTGGATGGCCCCTGGCGCTTCGGGCCCGTAACGGTCTGGCGGCGGCCACATGTGCCGGGCCAGCGCGGTGAGCCGCAGGCCCGGCAGGTGCTGGCACAGGCGCTGGATCTCGCGCCGGAGGCACTGCCGCTGGTCCGCGACGACAAGGGCCGACCCGAGCTGACCGGTGCGCTGGCCGACCACGGCACGGGCTGGAGCCACAGTGGCAACGTGCTGCTGGTGGCGCTGGGTGAAGGTGTACGGCTCGGCGTGGACCTGGAACTGCTGCGCCCGCGCCCACGCCTGCTGGAGATCGTGCAGCGCTTCTTCCATCCGGAAGAGGTGGCCTGGCTGCAGGGCCTGGACGCCACGGAACGCGAACACTGGTTCTTCCGTGTCTGGTGCGCCAAGGAGGCGCTGCTGAAGGCACACGGGCAGGGCATTTCGTTCGGCCTGCATCGCCTGCAGCTGGCGCCAGGTGTCGACGGCGCCCTGCACCTGCGCTGGTGCGACCCTGCGCTGGGTGATGCCCGGCAGTGGCATCTGCACGAATGGCAGGCCAGCGGCCAGTTCCGTGCCGCATTGGCCTGGTATCCGCAATGAAGCGGCGAATCAGCCCGGGAAACGGGCGATAATGGCGGCATGAGCGAACACGAACTCCCCGCCGGCGTCACCGCCACGCTGGAGCAGGGCCTGGCCGGCATGGGCCTGGACGCCGCACTGGCGCCGCCGCTGCTGCGCTACCTGGGCCTGCTGCACCGCTGGAACGGCACCTACAACCTCACCGCCATCCGCGACCCGCAGGAGATGGTCACCCGTCACCTGCTCGATTCGCTGGCCATGCAGCCGTTCGTGGCCGATGGCCGCCTGGCCGACCTCGGTACCGGTCCTGGACTGCCCGGTATCCCGCTGGCGATCGCCTGCCCGGGTCTGCAGGTCACCCTGGTCGAGAGCAACGGCAAGAAGGCCCGCTTCATGCGCGAGGCCGTGCGCCAGCTCGGCCTGGGCAATGCCCGCGTGGCCGAGTCGCGCGCCGAAGCGCTGGACGAGGCCAGCCACTACGACCAGTTGACCGCCCGCGCGATGGACACGCTGGCCGGCATCATCCGCGTCGGTGGCCACCTGCTGCGTCCTGGCGGCGTGCTGCTGGCGATGAAGGGCGTCTACCCGCATGAAGAGATCGCCGCACTGCCGGCAGGCTGGCAGGTGCGCGACGTGGCCCCGTTGAGCGTGCCCGGCCTGGCGGGCGAGCGCCACCTGGTCACCGTTACAGGCCCCTGATCCCGCCGCCAACCCTTTGCGCGACAAGGGGTTGGCGATCCACGATTTCCGCCCGGGCCCGGTTGTACGCATAATGACCGGTCCCAGCATCCGTCGACGAGGCACACCCGCATGGCCCGCATCATCGCCATCGCCAACCAGAAGGGTGGCGTCGGCAAGACCACGACCGCCGTCAACCTGGCCGCTTCCCTGGCCAACGCACCCAAGCGCGTGCTGTTGGTCGACCTGGATTCGCAGGGCAACGCGACCATGGGCAGTGGTGTGGACAAGCGTGAGCTGGCGGCGTCCACCTGCGACCTGCTGCTGGGCGAGAACACCGCCGCCGACGTGCGTGTGCAGACCGCGGAAGGCTACGACCTGCTGCCCGGCAACATCGACCTGACCGCAGCCGAAATCCAGCTGATGGCGCAGGGCGAGCGCGAGCAGCGCCTGAAGCGCGCGCTGGCGCCGATCCGCGACGAGTACGACTACATCCTGATCGACTGCCCGCCGGCGCTTTCACTGCTGACGCTCAACGCACTGGCCGCCGCCGATTCGGTGATCGTGCCGATGCAGTGCGAGTACTACGCGCTGGAAGGCCTGAGTGCTCTGGTGGAAACCATCGAGGCGCTGCGCGCCAGCCTGAACCCGGCGCTGGAGATCGAGGGCGTGCTGCGTACCATGTTCGATGTGCGCAACAACCTGGCCAACGCCGTATCGGCCGAACTGACCGAACACTTCGGCGACCGCGTGTTCCGTACCATCGTGCCGCGCAACGTGCGCCTGGCTGAAGCGCCCAGCCACGGCCAGAGCATCGTCGGCTACGACCGCGCCTCGCGCGGCGGCGTGGCTTACCTGGGCCTGGCCGGCGAGATCATCCGTCGCAACAACGAACGCAACAAGGCCACCAAGGCCGTGGAGACCGTCTGATGACCAGCAGCAAGCCGGCAGCCAAGAAGCGAGGCCTCGGCCGTGGCCTGGATGCGCTGCTCGGTCCGAAGGGAGCGGTCAGCCAGGTGCAGGCCACCACCGCGGTGATCGAACCGTTGCCGGGTGAGGTGCTGCGCAAGCTGCCGGTCGGCCAGCTGCAGCCGGGCAAGTACCAGCCGCGTCGCGAAATGGACGAGGGCAAGCTGTCCGAACTGGCGGACTCGATCCGGTCGCAGGGCGTGATCCAGCCGATCCTGGTGCGTCAGCTGCCGGCGGGCAACTTCGAGATCGTCGCCGGCGAACGCCGCTGGCGCGCCTCGCAGCTGGCCGGTCTGGACGAAGTGCCGGTGGTGGTGCGCGAACTGGAAGACCGCACCGTCATCGCGATGGCGCTGATCGAGAACATCCAGCGCGAAGACCTCAACCCGCTGGAAGAAGCCGAGGCGCTGCAGCGCCTGATCAGCGAGTTCACCCTGACCCATGCCGAGGCGGCCGAGGCCGTCGGCCGCTCGCGCGCGGCGGTGTCCAACCTGCTGCGCCTGCTGGAACTGCCGGTGGCCATCCGCCTGCTGCTGGAAACCCGCCGCCTGGAAATGGGCCACGCCCGCGCGCTGCTGACCCTGGCCCCGGAACTGGCCGGCAAGCTGGCGCAGGAAGCGGCCGATGAAGGCTGGTCGGTGCGTGAAGTGGAGCGCCGCGCACAGGCCTTCGCCGCCGGCAAGGTGCCGAGCAACCGCCCGGCGGCCACGCCGAAGGTGCAGCAGGCCGACATCGCCTCGCTGGAAACCGAACTGTCCGAGTCGCTGGGGACCAAGGTGGCGATCAGCCACGGCCGCGGCGGCAAGGGCAAGCTGATCATCCACTACACCGATCTGGATACCCTCGACGGCGTGCTGGAAAAGCTGCGGACCCGCCAGGGCTGAGTCGCTCGGCACGTGGACAGAGACCTGCAATGACCATCCTGCTCACCGGCGCTGCCGGCTTCATCGGTGCCTACACCGCCCGCGCGCTGCTGGAGGCGGGCCAGCCGGTGGTGGGCCTGGACAACTTCAACGACTACTACGACCCGCAGATCAAGCGGGACCGCGTGGCCGCGCTGTGCCCCACGCTGGATCTGCGCACGCTTGACCTGACCGACCGTGAAGGCCTGGCCGCGCTGTTCGACGAACTGCAGCCGAGCGCGGTGATCCATCTGGCCGCGCAGGCCGGGGTGCGCTACTCGCTGGAGAATCCGCAGGCCTACGTCGACAGCAACCTGGTCGGCTTCGTCAATATCCTGGAACTGTGCCGCCACCGCGGCGTGCAGCATCTGGTCTACGCCTCCAGCAGTTCGGTGTACGGCGATTCGGCCACGCCGCCGTTCTCCGAGGACCAGCGCGTGGACCAGCCGCGCTCGCTGTACGCGGCCACCAAGGCTGCCAACGAGCTGATGGCGCACACCTACGCGCAGCTGTATGGCCTGCGTGCCACCGGCCTGCGCTTCTTCACCGTGTACGGCGCGTGGGGACGGCCGGACATGGCGCCGCTGCTGTTTTCGCGTGCCGTCCTGGCCGGGCGCCCGATCGAGGTGTTCAACCAGGGGCGCATGCAGCGCGATTTCACACATGTCTCCGACATCGTGTCGGGTATCCTCGGCGCGCTCGCGCACCCGGCCGACGGTCCGGTACCGCATCGGGTATTCAACCTCGGCAACCATACGCCGGTCGAGCTGGAGCGCTTCATCAGCGTCATCGAGCAGGCCGCCGGCCGCCCTGCGCAGAAGGTCTACAAGCCGATGCAGCCGGGCGACATGGTCCGCACGATGGCCGACACCCGCCGCGCACATGACGCATTCGGCTTCGATGCGGTGACCCCGATCGAGCAGGGGCTGCCGCCCGTCGTCCAGTGGTGCCGCGAGTATTTCGGCGATCGCGCCTGAGGAGCAATCCTCACACAGCCGGATTCATCTTCGGATAACCTCGGCTTCGGAGAATGCGCGGTCTTTGTCCCCTCTTGGCCGAGTGACCCATGAGCCAACCCGAGCTTTCCGTTGTCGTCCCCGTATTCAACGAGCGCGACAATGTCGCGCCCCTGATCGCCGAAATCGTCGCGGCACTGCGGGGCCGGTTGCCCTTCGAGATCGTCTATGTCGACGATCACTCCCGCGATGACAGCCTGGCGGTGCTGCAGGGCCTGAAAGCCACCACGCCGGAGCTGCGGGTGCTGCACCACGTCGAGCAGAGCGGGCAGAGCACAGCGGTGCGCACCGGTGTCAAGCATGCCCGTGCGCCGTGGATCGCCACCCTGGATGGTGATGGCCAGAACGATCCGGCCGACATCCCCAAGCTGCTGGCGGCCCGCAATGCTGCCGACGGGCAGGTGAAGCTGTTTGCCGGCTGGCGCGTCAACCGCCAGGACAGCGGCAGCAAGCGCTGGGCCAGTCGCTGGGCCAACCGCATCCGGGCGCGCATGCTGCGCGACGATACGCCCGACACCGGCTGCGGCATCAAGCTGTTCGAGCGCGAAGCCTTCCTCGACCTGCCGTATTTCGACCACATGCACCGCTATCTGCCGGCGCTGATGCAGCGTGCCGGTTGGAAGACCACCAGCGTGCCGGTCAACCATCGCCACCGTACCGCTGGCGTCTCCAAGTACAACAACCTCGGCCGTGCGCTGGTCGGCATCCGCGACCTGCGGGGCGTTGCCTGGCTGATCACCCGCAGCAGGCGTACTGCGGTGGAAGAACGATGATGGCGCTGCACTGGCTCGACCAGCCGCTGACCTGGTTGTTCTGGACCGGCCTGCATGTGACGGGCTGGAAGCTGATCGGCTATACCGGCGCACTGATGTTCGGCGGCCGCTGGCTGGTCCAGTTCATCGCCTCCCGGCGTGCCGGCAAGCCGGTCATCCCGCGCCTGTTCTGGTACATGAGCGTGATCGGCAGCCTGATGACGCTGAGCTACTTCCTGTTCTCGGCCAAGCAGGATTCGGTGGGCGTGCTGCAGAACCTGTTCCCGGCGTTCACCGCGCTGTACAGCCTGCACCTGGACATCCGGCACCGCGGCTGGAAGCGGGACAAAGCCAGCCATTGAGGTAGCGCCGGAGCGGAATCGATAGCGCCGGGCCATGCCCGGCGAAGGTGTCCGTTCTCCGCTACTGGTCCTGCAGCGCAGGCAGGACTTTTGAACCATGCCCCGGCTGTCCGGCGGTGCCATGATCGGCGTCTGCCTTCCCGGGAACCTGTGCTCGTGAAAACCCGTCTTGCCGTTGCCCTGCTCATCGCCCTGTCCGCTCCGGCTGCCGTCGTGGCGGCTCCGCCCGCGCTCGCGGCGTCCGCCCCTGCGACCACCGAATCGGCGGCCGATGCCGCCTTCCGCGCGCTGTACGAAAAGGAATGGAAGTGGCGCCAGGCCGGGGGCGGTGAAGCCAGCGAGGATGGCGACGCGCCGGCCAACGCCACGCGGCTGCCCGATGTGGGCGCGGCCGCGCAGCAGGCGCGCCTGAAGGTCTGGGACCAGACCCTGGCCGAGCTGAAGAAGATCGACCCGAAGACACTCAGCGCCGACAACCAGGTGAACTACGCGATCTACCGCGACCAGGTGTTCAACCTCGCCGAGGAGGTGCGTCTGCGGGCCTACGAGATGCCGTTCAACTCCGATTCCTCGTTCTGGTCCAATCTCTCGTTCATGGCCCGGCGCGAGATGAAGACCGCGCAGGACTTCCGTAACTACATCGCACGCCTGGACGATGTGCCGCGCTATTTCGGCCAGCAGACCGAGAACATGCGCGCCGGACTCAAGCGGGGTTTCAGCGTGCCCCGCGCGGTGCTTGACGGGCGCGAGGTCTCCATTGCCACCGTCGCCGAGCTGAAGGACCCCACCGAGTCGCCGCTGTACGCGCCGTTCAAGAAGCTGCCGGCCAGCATTCCGGCGGCCGAGCAGGCGCAGCTGCAGGCGCAGGCCCGTGCGGCGATCAGCGGCAAGGTGGTGCCGGCCTTCCAGCAGCTGCGTACCTTCTTCGTCAATGAGTACGTGCCGCAGGCGCGTACCACCCTGGCGGCCGAAGCGATGCCGGAGGGCAAGGCGTTCTACAGGCAGCAGATCCACGAATACACCACGCTGGACCTGTCGCCGGATGAGATCCATCGCATCGGCCTGGGCGAAGTCGCGCGCATCCAGAAGGAGATGAACGACATCATCCAGCAGGTCGGCTTCAAGGGCAGCTTCGGCGAATTCCTGACCTTCCTGCGCACCGATCCGCAGTTCTACGCCAAGACCCCGAACGAGCTGCTGTATCGGGCGGCGTGGATCTCCAAGCGCATCGATGGTGTCATCGGCAAGTACATGACGCTGCCGCGCGCGCGCTTCACCATCGTGCCGGTGCCGCCGGACATCGCGCCGTTCTGGACCGCAGGCCGCGGTGGCATGGGCACCTATTGGCTCAACACCTACAACCTGCCGGCGCGGCCGCTGTACAACCTGCCAGCGCTGACCCTGCACGAGTCCGATCCCGGTCATGCCCTGCAGGGCGCGCTCGCTGCCGAACAGGGCGAACAGCCCGAGTTCCGCCGCAACGCCTACATCTCCGCCTACGGCGAAGGCTGGGGCCTGTACAGCGAGAAGCTGGGCGTGGAGATGGGCATCTATGAAACCCCCTACGAGGATTTCGGTCGCCTCACCTACGAGATGTGGCGCGCGGCACGCCTGGTGATCGATACCGGGGTGCACAGCAAGGGCTGGACCCGGGAACAGGCCATCGCCTACCTGCGTGACCATACCGCGCTGAGCGAGCACGAAGTGACCACCGAAGTGGATCGCTACATCTCCTGGCCGGGCCAGGCGTTGAGCTACAAGCTCGGCGAGATCGCCATCGTGCGCCTGCGCGCGCAGGCCGAGAAGGAGCTGGGCGACAAGTTCGACGTCAAGGGTTTCCATGACGCCGTGCTCAAGCAGGGGTCGGTGCCGCTGCCGGTACTGGAACAGCAGATCCAGGCCTATATCGCGCAGCGCAAGCAGGCCTGATCCGAAATGCCGCCGGGCATGGCCCGGCGCTACCAGAATGCGCGGTGGTAGCGCCGGGCCACGCCCGACGAGCGCGAAGCGCGGCAGACGGGGCCGGATCACATGATCCTGCCCCGTCGTATTTCAGCGCACCGGCCGCGGTCTGGCCACGCGCGCCGCGAAGGTCGGCAGCACCAGCAGGGTCAGCGCGGTCGCCGTGATCAGGCCACCGATCACCACCGTCGCCAGCGGTTTCTGCACCTCCGCACCGGAGCCACTGGCGATCGCCATCGGAATGAAGCCGACAATCGCCACCAGTGCCGTGGTCAGCACCGCGCGGATCCGGCTGGCGGCACCGTTGATTGCCGCCTGCAGGGGCAGGTCACCGGCATCGAGCCGCTCGCGGACGGCCTGCATCAACACCAGGCCGTTCAGCGTGGCCACGCCGGACACGGCGATGAAGCCGACCGCCGCCGATACCGAGAAGGGCATGCCACGCAGCAGCAGGGCGAGAATGCCGCCGACCAGCGCCAGCGGCACGCAGCTGAACACCAGCACGGCTTCCTTGCCACTGCGCAGGGCCATGAACAGCAGGCTGCCGATCAGCAGGAACACGACCGGTACCACCGTTGCCAGGCGCTTTTCCGCGCGCTGCAGGTTCTCGAACTGGCCACCCCAGGTGAGATAGGCGCCCGGCGGCAGCGCCACGTCGGCCACCGCTGCCTGCGCTTCGCCGACGAAGCCGCCCAGGTCGCGGCCGCGCACATTGGCCTGCACCACCACCCGGCGGCTGCCATTGTTGCGGCTGATCTGGTTCGGTCCCTCGCTGACCGTGATGCGGGCCACCGAGGACAGCGGAATGACCAGTCCGGCCGGTGTGGCAATCGGCAGCGATGACAGCTGGTCCGGATCGTTGCGCGCGGCATCGTCCAGCCGCACCACCACGTCGAAGCGTCGGTCGCCCTCGAAGATCTTGCCTGCCGCCGTGCCACCGATGCCGGTGGCCAGTGCATCGCTTACGTCCGCAGCGGTCAGCCCGTACTGCGCGGCGGCGACATGGTCGATCTTCACGTTCAGGGTCGGCAGGCCGGAAATCTGCTCCACCCGCACGTCAGCCGCACCGTCCACCGCACGCAGCTTCAACGCGACCTGGTCGGCCACCTTCTGCAGCTGGCTGAAGTCATCGCCGAAGATCATCACCGCCAGGTCGGTGCGCACGCCGGAGATCAGCTCGTTGAAGCGCAGCTCGATCGGCTGGCTGAACTCGAAGCTGTTGCCCAGCTGCTGCCCGGCCAGCGCCTCGAAGCGCGCCACCAGCGCCTCCTTGTCCAGCGTCGGATCGGGCCACTCCTTGCGCGGCTTCAGCACGATCACGCTGTCGGAGATGTTGGTCGGCATCGGGTCGATCGCGGCTTCAGCGGTACCGGTGCGCGAAAACACGGTTTCCACTTCCGGTTGCCCGGCAATCGCCTTTTCCAGCGCCAGCTGCATCGCCAGCGACTGCTCCAGCGAGGTCGACGGTACGCGCAACGCCTGCATCGCCACATTGCCCTCATCCAGCGTCGGCATGAATTCGCGGCCCAGCAGCGAGAACGAACCGATGCCCACCACCACCATCATCACCGCGCCGGCCAGCACCGAGCGCGGGTGGTCCACCGCCTTGCGGATCACCGGTTCGATGCGTGCGCGCAGCACGCGGATCAGGCGTGTTTCGTGTTCGCCGTCATCGGCGTGCGCCCCGCTTTCCTTCAGCTTCGGCTCGCGCACCAGCAGCGCAGCCATGGCCGGCACGAAGGTGAAGGAGAACAGGAAGGCACCCACCAGAGCCAGCATGAATGTGGCGGCCATCGGATGAAACGTTTTTCCTTCCACGCCTTCCAGGGTCAGGATCGGCGCAAACACCAGCAGGATGATCAACTGGCCGAACGCCGCTGGACGCGCCATCTTCCGCGCCGACTCCGCCGCCACGCGCAGACGTTCCATCGCGGTCAGCGCACGGCCCAGTTCGGCGCGGCGCTGGCCCAGCATCAGCAGCGTCGACTCGATCACGATCACTGCACCGTCCACCAGGATGCCGAAATCCAGCGCACCCAGGCTCATCAGATTGCCGCTGATGCCGAAGCGGTTCATGCCGATCACGGCGAACAGGAACGACAGCGGAATCACCAGCGCAGTGATGGTTGCCGCGCGCAGGTTGCCCAGCAGCAGGAACAGCACCACCACCACCAGCAGCGCACCTTCGGTGAGGTTCTTTGCCACGGTTCTGATGGTGGAGTTCACCAGCACGCTGCGGTCCAGCACCGGCACGGCCACGATGTCGGCCGGCAACGACCTGTTGACCTGCTCCAGGCGCGCCGCTGCCGCCTGCGCGACGGTGCGGCTGTTGCCGCCGGCGATCATCAGGGCGGTACCGAGCACGGCCTCGTGACCATTGCGGCTGGCCGCGCCCAGGCGCGGTGCACGGCTGAGATCGACATCGGCCACGTCGGCCACGCGCACCACCACGCCGTTGCGGGTCGCAACGGGGGCCTGCGCCAGATCATCAGTGGTCAGTGCCAGGCCGTCCGCACGTACCACCAGGCCTTCGCCGGCACGCTGCACGAAACCGGCACCCGCCTGCACGTTGGCGCGCTGCAGTGCCGTGACCAGGTCGGCCAGGCCCAGGCCATGCGCAGCCAGCCTGGCAGTGTCCGGGTGCACGCCGTACTCCTTCACGTACCCGCCGACCGTATCGACGCCGGCCAATCCCGGGCTGGAGCGCATCTGCGGCGCGATGATCCAGTCCTGCACCGTACGCAGGTAGGTGGCGCGTTCTTCCGGCGTGCGCAGCAGGCTGCCCTCCGGCGTCCGGTAGACCTCGCCGGCCTGCCAGCCCGCATCCCCCGGTCTGGCCAGCCGGGCGGGATCGAACGGGGTGAAGTCCACCGTCCACATCAGCACCTCGCCCAGGCCGGTGGTGACCGGCGACAGCAGCGGCGACGCGCCATCGGGCAGATCTTCCGCCGCTTCACGCATGCGCTCGGCCACCTGCTGGCGGGCGAAGTAGATGTCGGTCGCGTCGGTGAAGATCGCGGTGACCTGGGAGAAGCCGTTGCGCGACAGCGAACGGGTGGTGGTCAGGCCGGGAATGCCGGCCAGCGCGGTTTCCAGCGGGTAGGTCACCTGCCGCTCGATCTGTTCCGGTGTCAGCGCAGGTGCCACCGTGTTGATCTGTACCTGGCGGTTGGTGATGTCCGGCACGGCGTCGATCGGCAGCTTGCCCAGCTGGAACAGGCCCCAGGCCGCGATCAGCGCCGCCAGGAACACCACCAGCCAGCGGAAGCGCACCGCTGATTCAATGATGAGCTTGAACATGGTCGCCTCCTCAGTGGCCGTGCTCGGCTTCGCCCTTGGCCAGTTCGGCCTTGAGCAGGAAGGCATTGGTGCCGACGATGCGCTCGTTGCCGCTCAGTCCACCGAGGATCTCGATGCGATCACCGGCACGACGGCCGGCCAGCACCGGCTGTGCCTTGAAACCGCCTTCCACGGCGACGAACACGGCGCTGCTGCCGTCGACGTTCTGCACGGCATCGGCTGGCACGCTCAGTGCACCGTCCCGGCCTTCGGTGACCACCCTGGCCGACACCGGCGAACCGGCCGGCGGCAAAGCCGCCTCCACCGGCGTCGCGCGGATGACCGCCACGCCGCCCTGCTGGCGCACGTCGGCCGCAGAGCCGGTGACCGTGGCGGTGAAGCTGCCGCCCGGCACCGTGACGTCCAGCGTCATGCCCGGGGTGACCTGCGCGGCCAGCGCAGGCGGTGCGGTGAACACCAGTTCGTTCATCGCCGGATCGGCGACATCGGCCACCGCGCTGCCTGCGGCGACCACGCCGCCTGGAGTGACCTGGACGTTGCCGACGATGCCGGTCACCGGGCTGGTGATGCGCACGCGGCCACTGGCATCGGGCGCACCGTTGGCCGCGGCCTGCGCCTGTGCGGCAGTCGCCTGCGCCTGTGCGGCCAGCGAACGGGCGCGCGATGCTTCCAGCTCCTGGCGGGCGACCACGCCCTGTTCGACCAGCGCCTTGTCGCGGCCGTAGGCCAGGCGTGCCGCCTCGGCTTCGGCCGATGCGGCCAGAGCGTTGGCGCGGAACACGGCGGCTTCGCCGCTGACCACGATCGCCAGGGCCTGGTTCTGCTTCACCGCTGTGCCTGGTGCCACCAGCACACGTTCGACGCGACCGCTCACGGTGGACGCCACCGAGGCACGTGCGCCCACCGATGGTTCGACACGGCCCGACAGGCGGGTGGAGCCGCCACCACCGCGTCCGACGGCCACCACTTCGATACCGGACGCCTTGATCTGTTCCGGCGTCAGCTGCACCACGCCTTCGTCGGCGTCGGCCGGTGCCTTGGTAGCCTCGGCCTTGGCGTCCGGGCTGTCGGCCGCGTGGCCGTGGCCGTCATCGCTGCCGGCTTTGGCTGCAGTGGCATCGGCTGTTTCCGGTGTCTGTGCGTTGCCGGCGCAGCCGGCGAGGAGAACGGCCAGCACGACGCCGCCAAGCAGGGGAAAGGAACGGGACAGTGTCATGGGGCCTCCATAAAGGGTGCGCGCCCCTCGAGGCGGGCAAGATCGATTTCCGCGGCGACGCGCGACAGGCGTGCATCCACCGCGGTGCCGCGGGCGGCAATGAGCGCGCTGCGCGTGCTGCGCAGTTCCAGCTGCGAGATGCGTCCGGCATCGAAGCCGACGCGGGCCAGCCGATAGGCTTCCTCGGCCGCCACCACGCTTTCATCGGCGGCGCGGGTGCGGCTGCTGGCAGCCTTCAGCCCGGCAATGGCCGACAGCCGTCCGGCCTCGCTGTCGCGGCGTTGCTGGTCCAGGCGGGCTTCGGCCGCGCGCTGGTCGGCACTGGCGGCACGGATGCCGCCCCGGTTGCGGTCGAACAACGGCACGGTCAGGCTGACGCCGAGCGTGTAAGCGCGTTCGCCGCCTTCGCGGAAGCGGGTCTGTCCGGCGGTCAGGCTCAGGTCGGGCAGCGCCCGTTTGCGCTCGACGTCCACCAGCCGGCCGGCCGCATCGGCTTCGGCTTCGGCGATACGCACCGCGAGTGCGGCATCGGTGGCGCCGCGTGGCAGCGGAGGTGCGCGGTCGAGCAGGCTGCTGTCGATCGACTGCACCGGCGAATCCAGCAGCGCGGCGCCGGCCAGGCGCGCCAGCGCGGCGTCGCGGAAGGCCTGCGCCTCGTCCAGCGCGGCGCTGGCATTGGCCACCTCGCTCTGCGCCTGCACCGCACGCAGTTGCGGTTCACGCCCTTGCCTGACCATGGCATTGACGGCCTTGGCATCGTCGCGGGTCAGGGCCAGCGCCTCTTCGGCCAGGGTGTAGCGGCGCAATGCGCTCTCTGCCTGTGCGTAGGCCGCGGCCAGCTGGCCGGCAACATCACTGCGGCTTTGCGCGCCACGCAGATTGGCGGCCTGGGCCTCGGCACGGGCGGCACGTACGCGCGCGCCGCGCTGGCCCCAGACCTCCAGCGGCTGGGACAGGCTGAGCACACTGTCGGCCTTGCCCATGCCGCCGTAGGAGCCGGTGCCCCACGCGTTCTCGGCCGACCAGGAAAGGGAAGGATTGGGCAGCGCACGGGCCTGGTCGGCGCGGGCGTCGGCAGCCTCGGCCAGCGCCGAGCCCACACGGGCGCCGGGCAGCTGGTCCAGTCGTTCAAGCAGGGTGTCGTAGGAAGGAGCAGCTTGCGCCATCACCGATGCCGCCGGGGTCAGGCCCAGCAACACGGCGACGACCAGCCCGGCCGCACGCGGCGACCGTGGTGTCAGGATCGACATAGGGGGATTCCGGTTGTGAGTGAAACGGGAGCCCGCAGCAGCGGGACGCGCTCAGCTCACGCCCGGGGGGGACGCGTCAGTTCATCCTGGGCGACGGCGTAGGCCGTCGCATCGCCGGCCGTCATCCAGCGCGCCGGCAGCGGCGCATCGAAGGCGGCGAAGGTGTTCGCCGGCAGGCTGGAGGTGGAATGGTGGCAGTGGTTATGCGTGCAGGCACCGGTGTGCTTGCTGTCACTGTCGCCTGCGGTGTCATCGGCCGCCGACTCCACATGTGCCACGCTGGCATGCGGTTCCACCGCACACGCCAGCGCGTCGGCCACCGGCACGACCACGAATGCTGCCATCAGCAGCATCAGCAGGTACGAGCGTAGGTGGCGGGCGATCCGGCGCATGGAGGGGAGGCTAGCAAGCGGTTTTCGCCGGATACAATATCAATGGCCACTTCGGGAATTCGTCGGAATCTCCCGTTCAGCTGGGGGTGATTGCGCTGTTCCACCCCCGCCCCGCATCGAGTCCCGTCACCGAGGCAGGAAGATGAACGCACGCATTGCCACCGCAGGCCTGGTGCTGCTTCTGGCCATCCCGGCCGCCCGCGCAGCCGACGACGTCTATGTGGAATTCCTGTGGTCGCCGACGCCGGCCGATGCGCTGGCGCGCTCGCAGACGCAGCTGTTCATTGCCGATGGACAGCATGACCATCGCATCTGCGTGGCCGCCGATCTCGACGACACCGACGTGGGTGGGCTGCAGATCGAGATCCGCGATGCCAAGGGTGGACGGGTCTCGCGCACGGCCCATGAGGATTACCGTGGCCGCAAGAAATGCTACGAGGCCAATCTGGGCACTGCCGGTGCCGCAGGGATGTGGACCGTCGACGCCGTGCTGGGCGATGGGCGCCGTGGCAGTGCGCAGATCCGCGTGGACCACCGGCTCGAGACGTCGCCCCTGTACCTGCGGCACGACCAGCCGTACGTGGCTGGGAGGCCGAACTACGACGCGTCCATTCCGCCGGCCGAGTGGGTGGGCACGCTGGTCTGGGCGATGGATGTGGATGCGGAGGGCAATGTGACCCACGTTGAGGTGGAGCATGCCGAGGGCGTGGGTGAGCGCCTGCGCGAGCGTGCGCTTGCTGCAGGCTGGTTGAGCCGGTTCGGCCCCGACCCGGCCCGCCAGGCGAAGCCGTTGCGCTGGCGCCGCACGCTGCAGTTCGCATCCGAGTAGCCCTGGCAGCCGGTGCGGGCCGGCGGCGTTCCGCTCACGGCAGTTTCGCGATCACCTTGATCTCGAACTGGAAGCCGTACAGCCAGGTCACGCCGATACCGGTCAGGGTGGGGTGGGGCGCCTCTCCCCAGTACTCGGGCACGATCGCCCAGGCCTTCTCGAAGTTCTTCTCCGGATCGACCAGGAACACGGTCACGTCGATCACGTCATCGAACGTGCAGCCTGCGGCGGCCAGCACCGCATTGAGATTGTCGAAGGCGCGACGGACCTGCGCCTCGAAGTCCGGTTCGGGCGAGCCATCCTCGCGGCTGCCGACCTGCCCGGAGACGAACAGGAAGCCATTGGACCGGATCGCCGGAGAGTAGCGGTTGCGGTCATACAGGGCCTGGCGGCCAACGGGGAAAACGACATCGCGGTGTGACATGGGAAGGGCCTGATGGGAAGAACCGCCATCCTGCTCGCGATTGTTGTCTGGATATACCGCGATGATCGGACTAGATTGATTGCACAACCCAAACAATCGGATCGCCGATGGACCGCTTCGAGGCCATGCGCGCCTTTGCCCGTGTGGTGGAGACCGGCAGCTTCACCCGTGCCGCGACGACCCTGCAGATCAGTCGCACCACGGTGACCCAGCTGGTGCAGCAGCTGGAAGCGCACCTGCGTCTGCGCCTGCTCAACCGCACCACGCGGCGGGTCAGCGTCACCGCCGATGGTGCGGCCTACTACCCCCGCATTGCCCGCCTGCTGGCCGAGCTGGAAGAGGTCGAGGGTGGCCTGGGCGATGCCGCCGTGCAGCCGCGCGGCCGCCTGCGCATCGACGTGCCCGGGCCCTATGCGCGGCTGCGGCTGGTGCCGGCACTGCCGGACTTCCAGGCGCGCTACCCCGAGATCCAGCTGGACATCGGCGTCAGCGACCGCGAGGTCGACGTCATCGCCGACAACGTCGACTGCGTGATCCGTGGCGGCACCCCGGCCGACCCGGCCCTGGTGGCACGGCCGCTGGGCGAGCTGCCGATCGGCTTCCACGCCAGCCCGGACTACGTGCAGCGCTTTGGTCTGCCGGAGCATCCGCGCGCGCTGGAGGGACCGCAGCACCACATGGTTGGGCTGCTCAGCCCACGCAGCGGGCGGGCGCGGGTCTTCGCCGCGCGGCGCGGCGATGAGACCGTCCAGGTGCAGGGCCGCCATTCGGTCGGCTTCGATGACGGCAATGCCTACCTCGCCGCCGGCCTGGCCGGGCTGGGCGTGGTCGCCCTGCCCAGCTACATGGCCGAGCCGCACGTGGCACGCGGTGAACTGCTGCCGCTGCTGCAGGCCTGGCAGCTGCCGTCGATGCCGATGCACATCATGTTTGCGCCGAACCGGCACATGAGCCAGCGCCTGCGGGTATTCATCGACTGGGTGGTGGAAGCGCTGGGGTGATGGACCCGCAGGGCCGAGCCCACGCCCGGCCGCTCCTGTGGGTAACTTGCGCAAGGCCTTGATTGCATGCATAATGCGCGGCTCGCTGTGTCCGGTTTCGTGCCGGGCGGCGCCCCCGGGAGCACGTCCCCGGCCGCCCAACGCCAGCGTAACCCTTTGATTCTCTTGACGTGTGGTGGGCAACCACCGAGGCCGCCGTCTCCCGGGCTACGGGCTGACAACAACTACTATCGAGGTGCGCAATGTCCCGCGTATGCCAGGTTTCCGGCAAGCGAGTGCAGACGGGTAACAACGTCTCGCACGCCAACAACAAGACCCGTCGTCGTTTCCTGCCGAATCTGCACGAGCGCCGTTTCTGGGTGGCCAGCGAGAACCGCTGGGTCAAGCTTCGTGTTTCCGCGCATGCACTGCGCACCATCGACAAGAACGGCATCGATTCCGTTCTGGCTGAGCTGCGTGCGCGCGGCGAAAAGGTCTGAGGAGTAAAGCATCATGGCAGGCAAGCGCGATAAGGTCCGTATGATTTCCTCGGCCGGTACCGGCCACTTCTACACCACGGACAAGAACAAGAAGAACACCCCGGGGAAGATGGAATTCCTGAAGTACGATCCGGTCGTGCGCAAGCACGTCCTGTACAAGGAAGGCAAGATCAAGTAATCCGCACGGATTGCTGGTCCCCGCGAAGAAACCCGCCCTTGTGGCGGGTTTTTTCATGCCTGTCATCTGGTCTGGTGGGTGCCGACCGTTGGTCGGCCCTGCCGTACTCCCTGCGCAGGCTGTCGCCTATGGCGCAGTGCGCGGAATCATGGGCCGAATGCGATAAGTGATTCTTCCTACCGGTTCCGGCAGTTCGCGCGATCCAAATCAATTGGAATCACTGGCTTCGCTGTGTCCATGATGGCAAGCCGCTGCATCTGCAGCGGCCGGGCTTGCAATCCCGAGGAATCGAGTAACGGTAAATTCGCCAGCCGCTGCCCCTGCTTTTGCAGCGGCTGGCGACCCGCTCTGCCTTCTGGCGGGCGGTGCGTGGGGGCCGTGTGCCCGCCGGTTTGTTCCCGTTGCTTGTTCCCCGGTATTGCAACCACGCATCGTCCGCCACCTTCACCGGTGGCCAGATCCGTTGAAGGAGGGTGCATGAACACCCCATCACACCGGCAGGACCTGGAACTGGGCTGGCTGCGCCTGCAGCGCATGCTGGAAGGCATCGAAGGCATGGCGCTGCTGCTGTGCGACCACCATCTGGCGCTGAGCAAGGGTACCTCCTCGCCGCTGCCGGATGCACAGCTGGAGCGGGCGGCGCAGGCCATTGCCTGCATGGCGCTCAACGGCCGCCGCCACGCCGAATCGGTTCGCCAGCTGAGCGAGGTGCCGGTGCGGCATTGAGGCCCGCCCTCCCTTGTAGAGCCGAGCCCGTGCCCGGCTGCGCTGAGGCAGTCGAGCAAGCTCGACTCTACACACCCTGCTGGGCAGAATGGCCCATCACCTGCCGACGGACGACGCGATGCTGGTTGAGTGGTTGCTGGGATCGTATCTGCTGCTGATCGACTGGCTGATCCGGCTGGTCGCGCTGTGCTGGATTCCGACCCGCACCACGCCGGGCGCGGCCCGCAGCTGGCTGCTGCTGGTCGGTTTCGTGCCGCTGCTGGGCCTGCCGCTGTATCTGCTGTTCGGCCACCCGTGGCTGTCGCGCGAGCGCATCCGCCGCCAGGCCGAGGCCTCGCAGGTCATCCGCGAAGAGCAGGCGCTGCAGCGCCGCCTGCGCTGGAAGCCGGAACCGGATACGGCCAGTGCGGAAATCGTGCCGCTGGTGCAGCGCCAGGGCGATTTCATGCCGGTGCACGGCAACGCCGTCGATCTGCTCACCGATTACGACGAATCGCTGCACACGCTCATCGCCGACATCGACCAGGCCGAAGACCGCGTGCACCTGCTGTACTACCTGATGTTCGACGATTCGGTGGGCGAGGCCATCGTCGAGGCGCTGCAGCGTGCCGCCGCCCGCGGCGTGCAGTGCAGGGTGCTGCTGGACGCGGTGGGCGCCAAGCGCGGCCTGCGCGCCTACCGCAAGCGCCTGCAGGCGCGCGATATCGAAGTGCGGGCGATGCTGCCCGGCGGGCTGCGCTGGCGCCGCAGCGGCCGCATGGACCTGCGCAACCATCGCAAGATTGCGGTGATCGACAACGAAGTGGGTTACATCGGTTCTCAGAACCTGGCACGGCCGGAGTTCGTGCCAGGCCATCCCAACCGCGAGCTGGTGGCGCGTGTGCGCGGCCCGGCGGTGGCACACCTGGAAGCCGTGTTCGCCAGCGACTGGTACATCGAGACCGGCCAGCGCCTGGACGTCATTGCCGACGTACCCGAGTGCAGCGACGATGTTGCCACCCAGCTGCTGCCCAGCGGGCCGGCCTATCCGTACAGCAACGCGCGTGATGCCGTCGCCGCACTGATCCATCTGGCCCGCCGGCGGCTGGTGATGGTCACCCCGTACTTCGTGCCGGACGAAGCGACCCTGAGCGCGCTGCGCATCGCCGCGCTGTCCGGGGTGCAGGTGCAGCTGATCCTGTCGGCCAGCAACAACCAGCGGCTGACCGCCTGGGCGCAGGAGGCCTACTACGACGAGCTGCTGCGCTGTGGCGTGCGCATTGCCCTGTACGAGCCGCAGTTCCTGCACGCCAAGCACATGAGCGTGGATGAAGACATCGCGGTGCTCGGCTCGATCAACATGGATATCCGCTCGTTCGCGCTGAATGCCGAGATCGGTCTGGTCTGCTACGACCGCGTGCTGGTGACGCAGCTGTGTGCCATTGAAGACGATTACCTGCGCCAGTCGCGCCAGCTCGATCTGCAGCAGTGGCGCAAGCGTCCTGCCTGGCGCCGCAGCCGCGAAGGCATCGCACGCCTGGCCGACGCGTTGATGTGAACCGGTGCGCCGGAGCTCGAGCGGTCTCGATCATTGCGCACGCGGCGGCACTCCGGCCCGTCATGGCCGATGGCCTACAATCGGCACATGACTGATTCACCGTGTAATGGCGAACTGGACCTGGCGATCATCGGTGGTGGTGCGGCCGGGGTGCTGGTGGCGATCCAGGTGCTGCGCCAGGCCCGGTCGCCACTGGCGCTGGCCATCTTCGAACCCGCCTCGCAGCTGGCCCAGGGCATCGCCTATGCCACGCCGTGGCCGGAGCACCTGCTGAATGTGCCGGCGGCGAAAATGAGTGCGTTCGCCGAGCAGCCGGCTGACTTCCTCGATTACCTGATGGCCGTCAACGCCTACCCGGGCGAGACGCGCAAGGTGCTGGGCGAGCGTTATGTCGGCCGCCATCATTTCGCCGCGTACCTGCAGCAGCGTCTGCAGGAGGCGGTTGCGGCCAGCCCGGCGCAGCTGCAGGTGATCGCGCAGCCGGTGCGGGGCCTCACCCCGGATGACTCCGGTTACCGCCTGCAGCTGGGCGATGGCCACACATGGCATGCCGCGCAGGGGGTGCTCGCCACCGGCAACAGCATGCGTCCGCTGCCGGTGGCCGGTGCCGATGGACTGCCTGCCGACACCGTGGTCGAAGCCTGGGACTACGACGGCGTGCGCGCGTTGGCAGGCGCGCACGCGCTGGCCATCGTCGGTTCCGGTCTGAGCATGGCTGATACGGTGCTGGCGCTGGTCGCGGCCAGTCACACCGGCCCGCTGCATGTGATTTCCCGTCACGGCCTGCTGCCGCTGCCGCATGCGCACGCGGGCCTGCCGGATTTCGACCCCGCCCCCCTGCTGCCGATGACGCTGCGCCAGCGCCTGCGCACGCTGCGCCGGCAGGTGCGCCGGGCCGAGGCGGATGGCCTGCCCTGGCAGGGCGTGATGGACCGCCTCCGTCCGCATGGACAGGCGCTGTGGTGCAGCCTCGACGAGGCCGACCAGCGGCGGTTCCTGCGCCATGTGGTGCGCTACTGGGATGTACATCGCCATCGCATCGCCGAAGAGGTCGATGCACAGTTGCGCGCATTGCAGGCCAGCGGTCAGCTGCGCGTGCATCGCGCACGCCTGGATCGGGTCTGGCGTGAGGGCGATGCGCTGCAGCTGTCGGGCCACGATGCGGCCGGACACCCGCAGCAGTGGACGATCGGTGGTGTGATCAACGCCACCGGTGTGGAGACCCGCGCCACCGCGTTGCGCAATCCGTTGCTGCAGCAGCTTCAGGCCGATGGTCTGGCCCGTCCCGGGCCGCATGGGCTGGGCCTGGACAGCACGGTGCCCGGCGACCGCGTGCGCAGCGCCGGCGGCCAGCCGCAGGCGCGGCTGGGCGTACTTGGCAGCCTGCGCATCGGCAGCCTGTGGGAAAGCCTGGCGGTGCCTGAACTGCGCCAGCAGGCGCAGGCACTGGCCACCCAGGTGGTCGCAGGAGCCGCGACGGCGATGCCGTAAAATGGGGGCATGGATGTCTCCCACCTGCTTGATGGCCTGAACCCGGCCCAGCGCGAAGCCGTCTCCGCTCCCCCCGGCCACCACCTGGTGCTGGCCGGTGCCGGTTCCGGCAAGACCCGCGTACTTACCCACCGCATCGCCTGGCTGCATGAAGTCGAAGGCGTGCCGACCCATGGCATCTTTGCGGTGACCTTCACCAACAAGGCCGCCGGCGAGATGCGCCACCGCATTGACGCACAGCTGCCGCATGGCAGCCGTGGCATGTGGATCGGTACCTTCCACGGCCTGGCCAACCGCCTGCTGCGCCTGCACTGGCAGGACGCGAAGCTGCCCGAAGGTTTCCAGGTGATGGATTCGGACGACCAGCTGCGGCTGGTCAAGCGCGTGGTGCAGGCACTGGAGATCGACGACGGCAAGCATCCGCCCAAGCAGATCGCGTGGTGGATCAACGAACAGAAGGATGAAGGCCGCCGCCCGCAGCACATCCAGCCCGAGCCGCACGATGCGTGGCTGGAAACCATGCGCCAGGCCTACATCGAGTACCAGGCGCGCTGCGACCGTGCCGGCCTGGTCGACTTCGCCGAACTGCTGCTGCGCGCGCATGAGCTGCTGCGTGACAATCCCGGCCTGCTGGCGCACTACCGCGCCCGCTTCCGCGAGATCCTGGTGGACGAGTTCCAGGACACCAATGCCATCCAGTACGCCTTCGTGCGCGTGCTGGCCGGGGAGTCCGGTCATGTGTTCGTGGTCGGCGACGACGACCAGGCCATCTACGGCTGGCGCGGTGCCAAGGTGGAGAACGTGCAGGGCTTCCTGCGTGATTTCCCGGGCGCGCAGACCATCCGCCTGGAACAGAACTACCGCTCCACGGCCAACATCCTCGGTGCTGCCAACGCGGTGATCGCGCACAACCCCGATCGCATCGGCAAGCAGCTGTGGACCGACAGCGGTGACGGCGAGCCGATCGACCTGTACGCGGCGTACAACGAGATGGACGAGGCCCGCTACATCGTCGAACGTGCCCGCCAGTGGGTGCGCGATGGTGGCAGCTACACCGAAGTGGCCGTGCTCTACCGCAGCAATGCGCAGTCGCGTGCGCTGGAAGAAGCCCTGCTGAGCGAGCAGGTGCCGTACCGCGTGTACGGCGGCATGCGCTTCTTCGAACGCGCCGAGATCAAGGACGCGCTGGCCTACCTGCGCCTGCTCTCCAACCGCAACGACGATGCCGCCTTCGAGCGCGCGGTGAACACGCCGACCCGCGGCATCGGTGAACGCACCCTCGACGAAGTGCGGCGCGAAGCACGAGCGCAGGGCATTTCGCTGTGGGAAGCCACCATGCTGGTCACCCAGGGCAATGCGCTGGCCGCGCGTGCGCGCAACGCACTGGCAGGCTTCCTGGTGCTGGTCAACGAACTGCAGGCGCAGACCCGGGACATGACCCTGGCCGAGCGCGTGGACCACGTGCTCTCGCGCTCGCAGCTGCGTGAGCACTGGAGCAAGGAAAGCCGCAATTCGCTCGACTCCGAATCGCGCACCGACAACCTCGACGAACTGGTCTCGGTCGCCTCGCGCTTCGTGCGGCGGGCCGATGACATCGAGGAAGTGGGCGAGGACATGGACGAGCTGGTGGCGTTCCTGGCCTACGCTGCGCTGGAGGCCGGCGAGGGCCAGGCGCAGGCCGGCGAGGACGGCGTGCAGCTGATGACCCTGCATTCGGCGAAGGGCCTGGAATTCCCCCTGGTGTTCCTGGCCGGCATGGAGGATGGCCTGTTCCCGAGCGCGCGTTCGCTGGAAGAAAGCGGCCGGCTGGAGGAAGAGCGGCGCTTGGCGTATGTGGGCATCACCCGGGCGCGGCAGAAGCTGGTGCTGTGCTACGCCGAATCACGCCGCATCCATGGCCAGGACAACTACAGCCTGCCTTCGCGATTCCTGCGTGAGATTCCACGCGGGCTGCTGCATGAAGTGCGGCCGAAGGTGCAGGTCTCGCGTCCCGCGTCGCTGGGCAGCAGCCGGGTGATGGGGCATGCCGCCATCGAGCTGCCGCCGATCAAGCTCGGCGCGCTGGTCAGCCATCCCAAGTTCGGCGAAGGCATGGTGACCGATTACGAAGGCAACGGCGCCCACGCCCGCGTGCAGGTCGAGTTCGCCGACGCCGGCAGCAAGTGGCTGGTGATGGCCTACGCCAACCTGACGGTGATCTGATTCCCGTCGAGGGGTCGCTGGGATACCTGTAGAGCCGAGCCCATGCTCGGCTGCTTCTGGTGGGAAAAGCAGCCGAGCATGGGCTCGGCTCTACAATAGGCGGCATCTCTTCCAGGAATGCCCCCATGACCGAGCCCACGCTGCATGTCACCGTGACCTTGAACGCCAGGCTGCAGCCTGAGCATCGCCACGAGCTGTTCGAGGATCCGCTCGACGCGCTGCTGCAGGCCGCCGAAGTGGGCGAAATCACCGGCGGCGGGACCGCCCTCTCCGATGACGGCGAGGTCGAGTACGGCGACATCGAGGTGGCGCTTCATGACGCGGCAGGTGTGCCGAAGTTGATCGATCTGCTGGAGCAGCTGGGCGCGCCGAAGGGATCGAAGGTGCAGGGCGCCGGGGACGGCGACCGCGGTTTCGGCGTCACCGAAGGCCTGGGCATCTATCTGGATGGCCAGAACCTGCCGGACGAGGTCTACGAACAATGCGATTCCAACCATGTGTTCGAACAGCTGTCCGAACGCATCGATGGCCTGGGTGAGATCTGCAGCTGGTGGCAGGGCCCGACCGAGACCGCGCTGTACATGTACGGCCAGTCGTTCGAGGCGATGCGTGATGCGATCGCCGGGTTCGTGGCCAGCTACCCGCTGTGCCAGAACGCACGCGTGGTGCAGATCGCCTGAGAGGGCCACCTGTAGAGCCGAGCCCACGCTCGGCTCATCCATCCGGAGCCGAGCATGGGCTCGGCTCTACAGGCGCCGGATTGATCCTGCTCAAAGCGCCACGTGCACATCGGGTGTGCAATGGTGGCGTTCCCATCCGGCGGATTGCCACGGAGCCCCACCATGTACACGCGCATCCTGATCGCCACCGACGGGTCCGAGCTGGCCGACAAGGGCCTGGCCAAGGGCCTGGAGCTGGCGAAGGACCTCAATGCAGAGGTCGACATCGTCACCGTTTCCGAGCCGTGGGCTGTCGGCATGTACGACGCCATGGGATGGAGCGTGGGCTACATGAACAGCCCCGAGTACAAGGCCGACCGCGAGGAAGGCGCGCAGAAGGTGCTGCAGCCGGCGCTGGCCAAGGCCGCCGAACAGGGCATTACCGCCAACCCGGTGCACGTACTGGACCGCTACGCGGCCGACGGCATCATCGAGACCGCTGCCGAGCGCAACAGCGACCTGATCGTGATGACCTCGCATGGCCGTCGTGGCGTGACCCGCGTGCTGCTGGGCAGCCAGACCGCCGAGGTGCTGGCACGCAGCACGCTTCCGGTGCTGGTCATCCGCTGAGGCACGTGTTCCCGGGGAGGGGACACCGACGCCGGCCGCAGGATGCGCGCCGGCGTCATCTTTTATGCAGCCGGGCTCGCTGGGGTCGGATCCTGCGGAAAGGGATCCGACCTCTGTCACATCACCAGCTGTAGAGCTTCCAGTACACCGGCGAGACGCCGTCCTTGTCGGTGTCCATGCGGCCATCGCCGTTCTTGTCGTACATGTAGAACGGGGCACCCCGCGACGGCGTCACCTTGACCATGCGCAGCTGCCCGGCCACGCGGTACTCCTCGATGGTGTCGCCGTTGCTCATGGTGCGGCTGGAGACCTCGGCGCCCTTGACGTCGACCGGGGGCGCCCCGGCGCCACCCATGCTGGCGCAGCCGGCAAGCAGGAGCAGGGAGGCCAGCATCAGAGTCTTCATGGGCGGTGGTCCTTTGCCTGGAAAGAGATTCGATTATGCCCCATCGTCGGGCATGCGCCGTGTCGCCGCTGTGCAGGGACAGGCGCGTAGAATCGCTGCATGAGCAGATTAGTCCTGATCGACGGGTCCAGTTACCTGTACCGCGCGTTCCACGCGCTGCCGCCCCTGTCCAATGCACAGGGCGAGCCCACCGGCGCGCTGTTCGGCGTGGTCAACATGCTGCGCTCGACGCTGAAGGAGCGGCCGGCCTACGTCGCGTTCGTCGTCGATGCGCCCGGCAAGACCTTCCGTGATGACCTGTACGACCAGTACAAGGCCAACCGTCCCCCGATGCCCGACGAGCTGCGCAGCCAGGTCGAGCCGATGTGCCGCATCGTCGAAGCGCTGGGCATCAGCATCCTGCGCGTTCCGGGCGTGGAAGCCGACGATGTGATCGGCACGCTGGCCCTGCAGGGCCAGGCGCAGGACCTGAAGGTGACGATTTCCACCGGCGACAAGGACTTCGCCCAGCTGGTGCGGCCGGGCATCGAACTGGTCAACACCATGACCGGCAGCCGCATGGATTCGGACGCGGCGGTGATGGAGAAGTTCGGTGTGCGCGCCGACCAGATCGTCGACCTGCTGGCGCTGATGGGCGACAGCGTCGACAACGTGCCGGGCGTGGAGAAGTGCGGGCCGAAGACCGCCGCCAAGTGGCTGGCGGAGTACCAGCACCTGGAGGGCGTGATGGCCGCCGCGCCGTCCATGAAGGGCAAGATCGGCGAGAACCTGCGTGCGGCGCTGGAGCGCCTGCCGCTGAACCGCGAGCTGGTGACGATCCGCACCGACGTCGCGCTGGAGGCCACCCCGACCACGCTGGCGCTGCGGGAACAGGACGTGCCGGCGCTGACCGAGCTGTACACGCGCTACGGGTTCACCCAGGCCCTGAAGGAACTGGGGGCGCCGCTGCCGGCACCGGCCGTGGCCAGCGAGGCGGCACCGAGCCTGCGTGGCACGGCGGCCGGCTTCGCCCGTGGCAGTGCGGAGGCACCGGCCGAGGGCACGCTGGATCCGGCACTGGCCGCGCCAGGTGAATACGAGACCGTGCTTACCAGCGAACAGCTGCAGGCCTGGGTGGAGCGGCTGCAGCAGGCCGACCTGATCAGCTTCGATACCGAAACCGACGCGCTGGATGCGATGCGCGCGCGCCTGGTCGGTGTCAGCCTGGCGGTCGAGCCGGGCAGGGCGGCCTACATCCCGGTGGGTCATGACTACCCCGGCGCACCGGCGCAGCTGCCGCTGCAGCAGGTGCTGGACGCGTTGCGCCCGGTACTGCAGGATCCGGCAAGGAAGAAGCTGGGCCAGCACGGCAAGTACGACCTGCATGTGCTGCGGCGCCACGGTGTCGAGGTGCAGGGTTACCACGACGACACCATGCTTGAGAGCTTCGTGCTCAATTCCACCGCCACCCGCCACGACATGGATTCGCTGGCCCTGCGTTACCTGGGCTACACCACCATCAAGTTCGAGGACGTGGCCGGCAAGGGCGCCAAGCAGATTCCGTTCTCGCAGGTGGGCATCGACGAGGCCAGCCGCTATGCGGCCGAGGACGCCGACATCACCCTGCGCCTGCACCGCGCGCTGCAACCGCAGCTGCTGGCCGAACCGGCCCTGGACAGCGTGTACCGCGACATCGAGATGCCACTGGTGCCGGTACTGGCCAGCATCGAGGCCAACGGTGTACGCATCGATGCCGACGAGCTGCGCCGGCAGAGCCAGGACCTGTCTTCGCGCATGCTGGCCGCGCAGCAGAAGGCCACCGAGCTGGCCGGGCGCAGTTTCAACCTGGATTCGCCGAAGCAGCTGCAGGCCGTGCTGTTCGACGAGCTGAAGCTGCCGGCGGTGGTGAAGACTCCGAAGGGCCAGCCCAGCACCAATGAAGAGGCGCTGGAGGCGATCGCCGACCAGCATGAGCTGCCGCGGGTGATCCTCGATTACCGTGGCCTGGCCAAGCTGCGCAGCACCTATACCGACAAGCTGCCGGAGATGGTCAACCCGGATACCGGCAGGGTGCACACCAGCTACCACCAGTCCGGCGCTGCCACCGGCCGCCTGTCCTCCTCGGACCCGAACCTGCAGAACATCCCGATCCGCACCGAAGATGGCCGCCGCATCCGCCGCGCCTTCGTCGCACCGGAAGGCTGCCAGCTGCTGGCCGCCGACTATTCACAGATCGAACTGCGGATCATGGCCCACCTGTCCGAAGACCCGGGCCTGGTGCGCGCCTTCGAGCAGGGCGCCGACGTGCACCGCGCCACCGCCGCAGAAGTGTTCGGCCGCACCCTGGACGAGGTGACGCCGAACGAGCGCCGCGCGGCCAAGGCGATCAATTTCGGCCTGATGTACGGCATGAGCGCCTTCGGCCTGGCCCGCAACCTGGGCATCGACCGTGGCCAGGCGCAGGATTATGTGGCGTTGTACTTCAGCCGTTACCCGGGCGTGCGTGACTTCATGGAGCGGATGCGCCAGCAGGCCCGTGACCAGGGCTATGTGGAAACGCTGTTCGGCCGCCGCCTGTATCTGAACGATATCCATGCACGCAACCAGGGCCTGCGTGCCGGTGCTGAACGCGCCGCGATCAACGCGCCGATGCAGGGCACGGCTGCCGACATCATCAAGCGCGCGATGGTGGATGTTGACCGCTGGCTGCGCGACAGCGGGGCGCCGGCGCGGATGATCCTGCAGGTGCACGATGAACTGGTGTTCGAAACCGAGACTGCGTTTGTCGAGGAGCTGCGGGAAAATGTGGTGCAGCGCATGTCGCAATCGGCACAGTTGCGCGTTCCTCTGGTGGTCGACACCGGCGTAGGTAACAACTGGGACGAGGCACACTGAGTCGCTTTCGGGCCTGAAACGACGTGAATTTGTTCATCTGGCCACAGTTTCTGACTCGGCCATGAATACTCGCCCCATTGCGGTTCATTAAATTGGCTCCCTTCACGAACCGTTAGTGTTCGGAGTGGTTCTATAGCTCTCGACAGGCGCAATGCCTGTTGTGGATCTCTCCCATCCCCTGGAGCAGATCTCGGAACGGGGACTCCTCCCCAAGTGCCCGTTCCCCGGCCCCGTTGACCTCCCCCTGGTCAGCGGGGCTTTTTATTTGCGCCGCCGGCAGGCTGCCGGCTGCTAGGCTGGGCCACCGCCCAGCAGGGGAGCCCGCAATGCACGATCTGTTCGTACTGGCGATGCCGTGGTGGGAGTTCATCCTGCGCGCGGTGGTGGTCTACACCGTCGTGCTGGGCCTGGTGCGCCTCAGCGGCAAGCGCGCGCTGGGGCAGATCACCCCGTTCGACGTGCTGCTGATCGTGCTGCTGGGCAACGCGGTGCAGAACGCGCTGCTGGGCCAGGACACGTCCCTGGGCGGTGGCCTGCTGCTCGCCGCGACCCTGATCCTGCTCAACTACGGCGTGGGCTGGGTGACCACCCGCAACCGCCGCCTGGAGCGCCTGATCGAGGGGGAACCGGTGGTGATCGCCCGTGACGGCACCCTGTTGCGGGATGTTCTGCGCCGCGAACTGATCAGCCGGGCCGATTTCGATGCCGCCATGCGCCAGCAGGGCTGCCTGCGCATCGATGATGTGCAGGTGGCGCTGCTGGAAACCACCGGCCACATCACGATCATCGCCCGGCACACGGACGCGTAGGGCCGGCGGCATGTGTGCGGGGACGGCCACGCCGCCCCGCGAGATGCCTTAGAGCCAGTCGCGCGGGACCAGGTAATCGGCCAGCCGGGCTTCCGGACTGCCCGCCTCGGGGGTGAAGCCGTATTCCCAGCGCACCCGCGGCGGCAGGCTCATCAGGATGCTTTCGCTGCGGCCGCCGCTCTGCAGGCCGAACAGCGTGCCGCGGTCGTAGACCAGGTTGAATTCCACATATCGGCCCCGCCGGTACAGCTGGAATTCGCGCTCGCGCTCGCCATGGGCGATGTCCTTGCGCTGCTGCACGATCGGCAGATAGGCATCGAGGAAGCCGTCGCCGACCGCCCGCAGGTAGTCGAAGTCGCGTTCGAAATCGCCGTGCAGATCGTCGAAGAACAGGCCGCCGATGCCGCGCGTTTCGTTGCGGTGGCGCAGGAAGAAGTACTCGTCGCACCAGCGCTTGTGCGCGCTGTAGCGCTCTTCACCGAACGGCGCGCACAGGTCGTGGGCGACCTGGTGCCAATGGCGCACGTCCTCGTCGAAGGGATAGAAGGGGGTCAGATCGAAACCACCCCCGAACCAGCTGGCCACCACTTCGCCGTCGCGCTGCGCCTGGAAGAAGCGCACGTTGGCATGGGTGGTGGGCACATAGGGGTTGAGGGGGTGGAACACCAGCGATACGCCGGTGGCGCGCCAGGATGCACCGGCCAGCTCCGGGCGGTTGGCCGAGGCCGACGGCGGCAGGCGGCTGCCGGAGACATCCGAGAAGCCGATTCCGGCCTGTTCGAACACCGCGCCGTCGCGCAGCACGCGGGTGCGGCCACCCCCGCCTTCAGCGCGCTGCCACAGGTCTTCCTGGAAGCGGGCCTGGCCGTCGGCCGCTTCGATCGCCGCACAGATGCGGTCCTGCAGGTCGGTCAGGTAGGCGCGCACGCGCTCGAATTCGTTCATGACGCGTACTTTACCGCAGGGCCTGCCGCACGCCGCGGGTGAGGGCAGGTCAGTGGAAGCAGGAGCGGATATCCGGCCGCAGCAGGCGCCAGGCCAGCCAGCCCTGCGCGACGAGCAGGGCGAATGCGCCGCCGAACAAGGTCAGCGACATGAGGATGTGCTGGGTTCGCGCTTCGCGCAGTGTGTCTGGATCGACGATACGCCCGATGACGTCGGCGAGGACGCTGTCCAGCCACCCGGCGACGGCGAAGTTTGCCAGGGCCGAGAGCCACAGCAATGCTACGTAGCTCCACAGCCCCCAGCGACGTCGCCGGGCAAATCCCCAGCTGGAAAGCACGGCGGGGATCGCTGACAGCATCAGCCACAGGGTAGCGTCCACCGGCTTGCGCAGTATCCACAGCACGCTTGGCGGGAACTGCTGTTCAGTGGCCGACAGCAGCATCCACCGCCAGAACGGGCCGCCGGACAGCTGCCAGACCACCAGCGCCTGAATCGCCATGGCCACCACGAACGCTGCGCAGATCAGCAGCGACGCCAAGCCGAGCGGCCGCACGAAATCCTCCGGGTTGAGCGGCGTGGCAGGGCGGTGCCGGGGCGGTTGAAGCGACATCCGATGTCCTTGGCTGCAGTGGCGTCTTCAGCGGGTCGCCACCCGGGTGGCAACGGCCGGCAGGATATGGTGTTCGCTCAAGGGTGCCAAGAGCAGGCCATGGGGCGGGCGCAGCGGCACCCACGCCAGCTCGGCGATTTCCGCGCGTGCCTGCGGCGTGCCCTGTACCTGCACCCACCAGGCCTCGGCCTGTACGCGATGACCAGGCTCGTTCACCGCCCAGTCCTGGAAATGGCCCAGCGCCACGGTCGGGCCGGCGAGCAGGCGCACACCCAGCTCCTCGTCCAGTTCGCGGGCGAGCGTCTGCAGTGGCGTTTCGCCCGGTTCGGGCTTGCCTCCGGGCTGGATGAAGCGGTCGGCGCCGTGCTTGCGTACCACCAGCGCCCGGCCGTGGTCGTCGACGATGACCGCGGCCACGATGTGGATCGTGGCCGCGGCACTGCTCACTTCAGGTTCTGCTCGAACAGCTTGAGGATGCGCTTGTACTGGTCCAGCCAGGAGTCGGCGCGGACGTAGCCGTGGCGTTCCAGCGGGTACGGGGCGATCGACCAGTTGTCCTTGTGCAGCTCGATCAGGCGCTGGGTCAGGTTCACCGAGTCCTGGAAGAACACGTTGTCATCCATCATGCCGTGCGCGATCAGCAGGTTGTCCTGCAGGTTCTGCGCGTACTCGATCGGCGAGGACACCCGGTACGCCTCTGGATCGATGTCCGGCGTGTTGAGGATGTTGCTGGTATAGGCGTGGTTGTAGTTGTGCCAGTCCACCACCGGGCGCAGCGCGGCACCGGCCTTGAAGGTGCCCGGTGCGCGGAACAGCGCCATGAAGGTCATGAAGCCGCCGTAGGAGCCACCGTAGATGCCGGCGTGGTCACGGTCGCCCTGCTGGGTGTCCACCAGCCAGTCCAGGCCGTCCTTGTAGTCTTCCAGTTCCGGGTGGCCCATGTTGCGGTAGACGGCCGTGCGCCAGTCGCGGCCGTAGCCCTCGCTGCCGCGGTAGTCCATGTCCAGCACGATGTAGCCCTTCTGCACCAGCAGGTTGTGGAACATCTGCTCGCGGAAGTAGGCCGGGTAGCGCTGGTGCACGTTCTGCAGGTAGCCGGCACCGTGCACGAACATCACGATCGGGTACTTCCTGCCCGGCTCCTTGTGCTCGGGTTCGTAGTACTTGGCCCAGACCACGCCGGCGCCATGCCTGGACGGCACCGCCACCAGCTTCGGCTGGATCCACTGGCGCGCCTTGAAGTCGGCGCTGCGGGTATCGGTCAGCACGCGGGCCTGGCCGCCCGCGCTGGGCAGCACCGCCAGCTGCGGTGGCAGGTAGGCACCGGAGTAGCGCACCAGCAGCTGCTGGCCATCCGGCGACAGCGAGAAGTCTTCCACGCCGTTGAGGCTGGTCAGCTCGCGGACCTGACGGCTGCCGGTGTCGACCGCGCAGACTTCGTAATCGTGCGGGGCCTGCGGGTTGCACAGGAAGTAGAAGCCCTTGCCGTCGGCCGACAGCACGGGCGCGGAGGTCTCCCACTTGCCGCTGGTCAGCGCCTGCGGCCGGGCAGTGCCGGCCTGGGTGTACAGGTGCGAGAAGCCCGATTCCTCGGACAGCAGCCACAGCGTGCGGCCATCGGCCATCCAGCCGAAATCGTTGAAGCCCCAGTTGATCCACGCGTTGTCGGTCAGCCGGTGGCGGTTCTGCACGCGGCCGTCGCTGCCGATGCTGACGATCCAGCGGTCCTTGTTGTCGTTGGCGCGCAGCATCACCGCCGCCTGCTGGCCATCGGCGCTCCAGCGCATGCCGCCGCCCATGAAGTCGCTCATCACCTGCACGCTGCGTTCGCCCTTCAGCGCCTCCTTGCCGGCCTTGCGGCGCAGGTCGGCCAGCGGGTCGGTGGCGATGCCCGGCAGGCCGGACAGCGACAGCTTCTGCGCCTTGCCGCTGCGCACGTCCACGTACCACAGGGTGTGCGGCTCGTTGCCATTGCGACCGACGCGGGTGCGGGTGTCCTCGGTTTCCTCGTAACCGGATTCGGTCACGTACAGCGGCATCTTGCTGGTGCGGCCCTCGTCGAAGTCCTTCGGCGTGGTCACCACGATCAGGTGGCCCAGGTCCGGCGACAGCACGCTGTCGGCGATCTCCACGTCGGCGCCCAGGTATACCGGGCCCGGCGCGCGGGTCGGGTCGGCCTGGCGCCAGCGCTGGTCCTGGTCCTTCAATGCCTCGCGCTGCTCGCGGTCGCGACGCAGGGTTTCCAGGGTACGCAGCTGCTGGTCGCGCAGCAGGTCGTCCTTGGGCGCGCTGTTGGGGTCCTTGTCGGCCTTCAGGCTGGCAACCTGCTGCACGCCGCCGGCAGCGGTCCAGTGGAACCAGTTCTGGCCCACCCGCCAGATCACGCCGTTGTCGGCAGCGAAGTTCACCCCGCTGGCGCGCTCGTTGCTGCGCGTGAGCTGGGTGAGCGCGCCGCTGCGCAGGTCGCGCACGAACACGTCGCCGTTGCGGACGAAGGCGCTGCGGGTGCGGGTGCGGTCGTAGACCGGATCGGCCACGTCCAGGGTGCCGCGCTGGTCGTCAGCCACCTGGGCCGCAACACCACCGGCCACGGGCTGGCGGAAGGTGTCGCGCACCGGGCTGCCGTTGCGCTTGAGCTGGTACTCGACCTGCTGGCTGTTCCACGACCACCAGGCCTTCTCGACCGGCGGACCGATCCAGTCCGGATCCGCCATGGCCTGTTCGATGGTGATCGGCGTCGGCGCGGCATGGGCGGCCGGTGCGGCCAGCACGGCCGACAGCAGGAGGGACAGGGGCAGCACTCGGGACATGGGCGGACGGCACCAGAAAAGGAAACCGGGCAAGGGTAGCAGCCGTTCGCGCCGCAGGAGGGGGCCACAGGTCATGGCAGCGGGATCGGCAAAGCGGTGCAACCGGTGCCCCCCATCGCGCATCCATTCTCCTGAACCCGCATCATTCACCGCACAGGAGCACGACCATGCAGGAACTCATCCCGATCACCCTCTTCATCTGCATCGCCTACGCCATCCACGCCATCGCCGATGCGCGCGCGCGCAGCAAGCTGGTCGCACCGCACGTGCCCGAGGAGGTGATCCGCTCCCTGGCCGTGCTGGAGGAAGAGCGCCGCCGCCAGGGCGCGCTGCGCTGGGGCATCAGCCTGGTGTGCCTGGCCCTGGCCATGGGCCTGCTGGAAGTCCTGGGCGCCCGCGACCTCACCTTTGGCGCCGCCGCCGCCCTGGTGGGCAGTGCCGGCCTGGGCCAGCTGCTGGCCTGGCACTTCACCCGCCCCACTGTGCGCAAGAGCTGAGCGCCGGCATGCCACACGCCCCGGGGGAGCGGTGCGCATGAGCCTGCTGGGCGAAGCCCTGTCCGCCCTGCGCGGCCGCCGACGGCAGGACGCCGCGGCGGCCGCGGTCATCGACAATGATGCAGCGCTGGTGCGGGCCATCATCGATGGCTCGCAACCGGCGTTCGCGCAGCTGGTGCAGGCCCATCAGCGCACGTGCGCGCATGTGATCGGGCGCATGGTGGGTGACCGCGATCAGGTCGCTGACCTGCTGCAGGAGACCTTCCTGGCGGTGTTCCGGCAACTGCACCGGTTCCGCTTCGAATCCTCGCTGCGGACCTGGATCTCACGGGTGGCCTACACCACCGCATTGCAGCACCTGCGTCGCCGGCGCCTGGAAGCGCAGTGGATGGTGGCGGTGGAGGTACCGGAGGATCTGGGGATCGGTGACGAGGGACCGGGCCCGGCCGAACTCAGCCAAGCGCTGCAGGCCGGCCGCCAGCTGGGTGCGGCGCTGGAGCGGTTGAGCCCGCCGCAGCGCCTGATCGTCGGCCTGCATTACCTGGAGGATTTCGACCTGGCAGAGATCGAGCAGGTGACCGGTCTTGCGCGCGGTACCATCAAGAGCCACCTGCACCGCGCGCGTCTGCTCCTGAAGCAGGAACTGACGCGGCATGCCACCGCCGGAGAACTGCTGTGAACCCACCGACCGATCCCCGCGATGCCGACGAGCGCGCGCTGGCGCAGGCGTTGCGTGAACAGGCACGGCAGGAACAGACCCCGGACGTGAGCGAGGCGTTGCAGACGCGTATTGCCAGTGAGTCGCGCGACAGTGGCGTGGGCTATGTGGTGGTGCAGGTGCTGCTGGTGGGCGCGCTGATGGCGGCCGGTGCCTGGTACTTCTGGCCTTGAGGCTCTCGCCGGGCATGGCCCGGCGCTACCTGGGGATCAATGGGTAGCGCCGGGCCATGCCCGGCGGATCGGCGCCGGCAGGTCATGGGGCGCGGCCATGCTCGGCGGCTTCCCCTGCGACAGAGTGAAGCAGCGCGTCACCCGGTCGCATCCCGGCGTAACGAAATATTCCTAAAGTGGTCCGGTATCCCACCGGTCGCAGGCAGGAGGCGTCCCTTGGACGCGTTGTTGTTGTCCCGGATCCAGTTCGGATTCGTCATCAGTTTCCATGTGCTGTTCCCGGCCTTCACCATTGGCACGGCCAGCTGGCTGGCCTTCGTCGAATGGCGCTGGCTGCGTACCCGTCTCCCGGTCTGGCGGGAGCTGTACTTCTTCTGGCAGAAGATCTTCGCCGTATCGTTCGGCATGGGCGTGGTCAGCGGCATCGTCATGGCCTTCCAGTTCGGCACCCACTGGCCGCGCCTGAGCGAGGTGGCCGGTACCGTCATCGGCCCGCTGCTGACCTACGAGGTGCTGACCGCGTTCTTCCTGGAAGCCAGCTTCCTGGGCGTGATGATGTTCGGCTGGGGCCGGGTTTCGCCGCGCCTGCATTTCCTGTCCACCTGCATGGTGGCGCTGGGCACGCTGTTCTCCACGTTCTGGATCCTGTCGTCCAACAGCTGGCTGCACACCCCGGCCGGCTACGAGATGGTCAATGGCATCGTGCATCCGGTGGACTGGTGGCAGGTGGTGTTCAACCCGTCGTTCCCGTACCGGCTGGCGCACATGGCGCTGGGCTCGTTCATTACCACCTGCTTCGTGATCGGCGGCGTGGGTGCGTGGTACCTGCGCAGGGGAACGCACGTGGAGGCGGGTCGGCGCATGCTGATCGCGGCCGTGGCGTTTGCCGCGCTGACCGTGCCGGTGCAGATCTTCGTCGGCGACATGCATGGCCTGAACACCCTCAAGCACCAGCCGATGAAGATCGCGGCGGTGGAAGCGCACTGGCATGAATCCGGCGAAGGCGAGGGCGTGCCGCTGGTGGTATTCGCGCTGCCCAACGAAAAGGACGAGCGCAACGACTTCGAAGTCGCCATTCCGAAGCTGGGCAGCGTGATCCTGACCCATTCGCTGGACGGCACCTTCGATCCGCTGACTTCGGTACCGGCCAGTGAACGGCCACCGGTGACGCCGGTGTTCTTCGCCTTCCGCATCATGGTTGGACTGGGCACGCTGATGCTGCTGCTGGCATGGCTGTCGGCGTTCCAGCTGTGGCGGAGGAAGCTGCTGGATTCGCCGTGGCTGCTGCGCGGCTGGAACTGGATGTTGCCGAGCGGCTTCATCGCGCTGCTCTCCGGCTGGTTCGTCACCGAGATGGGGCGGCAGCCGTGGGTGGTCTACGGCGTGCTGCGTACTGCCGATGCGGTCGGCCCGCAGAGCGCATGGATGACCGCGCTGTCGCTGGGGGTCTACGTCGTCGGCTACGCCTTCGTCTTCGGCTGGGGCATCTGGTACCTGGTGAAGATCCTGCGCCATGGACCGCAGCCCCACGACCAGGGGCCCTCGCTGGACCACGGCAGCCACACCCCGGCACGGCCGCTGTCCGCCGCCGACGAACCGCTGGAGGAGCGCTGACATGGACCTGGTGACCTGGCTGCCGGTGGCGTGGTTCGCGGTGATCGGCTTCGGCGTACTGATGTACGTGGTGCTGGACGGGTTCGTGCTGGGCATCGGCATCCTTGCGCCGTTCGCCGAGGACGAGGAGCAGCTCGACCTGATGATGAACACGGCTGCGCCCATCTGGGACGGCAACGAGACGTGGCTGGTGCTGGGCGGCGCCGGCCTGCTGGCGGCGTTCCCCAAGGCCTATGCAGTGCTGTTGTCGGCGCTGTATCTGCCGGTGCTGCTGCTGGTGGTGGCACTGGTGTTCCGCGGCGTGGCCTTCGAATTCCGCTTCAAGGCGCATCGCTCGCGGAGGCTGTGGAGCGTGGCGTTCGCGCTCGGCTCGCTGCTGGCCACGTTCGCCCAGGGCGTGATCCTGGGCGCACTGGTGCAGGGGCTGCCCCTGGTGGACGGGGTCTACCACGGCGGTGCGTTTGCCTGGTTCAGCCCGTTTGCGATGCTCACCGGCGCGGCGCTGGTCGCCGGTTACGCATTGCTGGGCAGCACCTGGCTGATCCTGAAGACGGAAGGGCGCGTGCAGGCGCTGGCGCGGCAGCTGACACGGCCGCTGGTGGTGGCGGTGATCGCAGCGATGGGCCTGGTCAGCAGCTGGCTGCCGTTCCTGGACTCGCGGCTGATGGCGCGCTGGTTCAGCGACGGCAACTTCTGGTGGCTGTCACCCGTGCCGTTGCTGACCCTGGCGGTGGCCGCTGCGTTGTGGCGCAGCGCCACGCATCCACGCCGCGACCTGCCGCCGTTCCTGCTCAGCCTGGCGCTGTTCATTCTCGGCTTCCTGGGCCTGGTGCTGGGCATGTGGCCGTACCTGCTGCCGCCCTCGATGACGTTGTGGCAGGCAGCAGCACCGGCGTCCTCGCTCGGCTTCACCCTGGTCGGGCTGGTCATTCTGCTGCCGGTCATCCTCGGCTATACGGCGTGGTCGTACCGGGTATTCCGCGGCAAAGTGCAGGCCGGAGCCGGTTACCACTGAGCAATGGCGTGCGGGGCCACAGGTGCCGGCCCCGTGTTGTGCAATGTGAAACCTGCACACCCTGCGCAGGACGTGCTAGCGTGCGCTCCTTTCCGGCCGCCAGGGGGGCAGCCGGCGACGTCCTGGACGGACGCACGGCTGCAGGGACGGGGGGCCGCCGCGCGTCGCCATAATGGCTCGTGCCATCGTTCTCCTGATGAAGCACCATCGCTAGATGATCGAATTCTCCATCGTCGACTGGGCTGCCTGGGCACCTGGCCTGAGCGAGCGCAGCCAGTGGCTGAGCTGGGCTGACGCACCCTTCCTGCCACAGGGCGAGGGCACGCCGGCGCTGTCCGAGGTGCCCGCGATGCAGCGCCGCCGCATCGAGCGGCTGGGGCGGATGGCGATCCAGACGGCCTGCTGGTGCGAGGATGGCCAAGGGGCCGACAGCCAGGTACCGCTGGTGTTTGCCAGCCGCCATGGTGATGTGGCGCGCTCGATGGACCTGCTCGGGGCGCTGGTGAACGAGCAGCCCCTGTCGCCCACCGGATTCGGCCTGTCGGTCCATAACGCGATCGCTGCGCTGTACTCGATCGCTCGTGGCCATCGCGGCAACTATCTGGCGCTGGCTGCCGGCCAGGCGACGGTGGAGGCCGCCTGCCTGGAGGCCGCCGGTCTGCTGGCCGATGGCGCCCGCGAAGTGCGGGTGGTGGTCTACGAGTCGCCGTTGCCCGAAGTTTACGCGACGTTCGCCGACGAACCCGATCCGTTCTTCGCTTGGTGCTGGCGTGTGGTGGCGTCGACACAGGCGCTGCCGACGCTGTCGCTGCAGTGGGATGGCGCGCCGGCCCCGGTTACCGCCGCACCCGGCCTGTTGCCGCACGCGTTGGACCTGCACCGCTTCCTGCTCGCGGGCGCGCCGGCGCTGGAACACGTTGCCAATGGCCAGCGCTGGCGCTGGAGCCGCCGTGGCTGAGGCGCTGCGCCGCCTCGATCTTGCCTGGCGGGTGGTGGGCACCGGCCTGAGTTTTGCTGCGTTCGGCATCGGCGGACTTCTGCTGGGCGCCGTGGTGATGCCGGTCCTGCTGCTGATGCGTGATCCGGTGGCCCGCCGCCGTCGCGCCCGCCGCGTGGTGCAGGTGGCGTTCGCCAGCCACCTGCGGCTGATGCGCGGGCTCGGGGTGATGACCTATGAGATCGAAGGGCGCGAGCGCCTGCAGCGCGACGGCCTGCTGGTCCTGGCCAACCACCCCACCCTGATCGACGTGGTCTGCCTGGTCTCGCTGCTGCCCAATGCCGACTGCGTGGTCAAACGGGCGGTGGCTCGCAACCCGTTCATGCGGGGCCCGGTCCGGGCCGCCGGCTACATTTCCAATGACGACGGGGCCGGCCTGGTCGATGACTGCGTGGCCGCGGTACGGGCCGGCGGCAGCCTGGTCATTTTCCCGGAAGGGACCCGCAGCGTGCCCGGCCAGTCGCCGAGGCTTCAGCGTGGGGCCGCCAATATCGCCGTCCGCGGCCGGCTGGACATCACGCCGGTGCGGATCACCTGTACCCCGCCAACCCTGAGCAAAGGGCAGAAATGGTATCGTGTGCCCTCACGTCGCTTTCACGTTCGGCTGCAGATCGGCGAAGATATCCCGATCGCGCCATTCCTGGCCGAAGACGACGCGCCAAGGGGGGATGCCTTGGCAGCACGCCGCGTCACCGAGCACCTTTCTCGTTATTTCGACCTGTCTGGAGATTCGACCCGTGCAAGCACTTGAGCACGAGATCAAGGAATTGATCATTTCCTCGCTTTCACTGGAGGACATCACGCCGGAGGACATCGATCCGACCGCGCCGCTGTTCGTCGAGGGCCTGGGCCTGGATTCGATCGACGCTCTGGAACTGGGCCTGGCGCTGCAGAAGAAGTACGGTGTGAGCCTGTCGTCCGACTCGGAAGAGACCCGGCGCCATTTCTCCAGCGTGCGCGCGCTCGGCGAGTTCGTCGCCGCCCGCCAGTCGTAACGGCGCCAGGAGCTGCCATGACCAAGAATGAACTGTTCGAACGCATCGTCAACATCCTGACCGACAGCTTCGAGATCGAACCGGCCCGGATCACCCCCGAGGCACGTCTCTATGACGACCTGGACATCGACAGCATCGATGCGGTCGACCTGATCGTGCAGCTCAAGCCGCTGCTCGGCCGCAACCTGCAGCCGGAAGCGTTCAAGGCCGTGCGCACCGTGCAGGACATCGTGGATGTCGTGCACCGGCTGCTGCCGGACCAGGCAGCAGCCTGACCGCAGCGCGGGCGGCTCCGCCTTGGCACGCGCGCGTACGGTCGTGGTGGCGGCGATTTCGCTGGCCTACCCGCTGCTCGTCTACCTGGCGATGGGCCGCTTCGAGCCGCGCTGGCTGGCACTGCTGCTGTTCACCCTGGCATTGCTGCGTGCCCTGAGCACGCGCCAGCCGCTGTGGTGGGCTGCTGCAGCCGGTACCGGACTGCTGGCGGTGCTGGCCACCGTGCTCAACCAGGCGCTGCCGCTGAAGCTGTACCCGGCGCTGGTGAACGTGGTGATGCTGTGCGTGTTCGCCATCAGCCTGCGGTTCGGGCCGCCGCTGGTGGAGCGCCTGGCGCGGCTGCAGGAGCCGGACCTGCCACCGTTCGCGGTGGCCTATACCCGCCGCGTCACCCAGGTGTGGTGCGGCTTCTTCGTTCTCAACGGCAGTCTGGCCCTGCTCACCGCGCTGTACGCATCGGATCGGGTCTGGATGCTCTACAACGGATTGTTGGCGTACGTGATGATGGGCGTATTGTTCGCAGGCGAATGGCTGGTGCGGCGACGGGTGAAGGCGGCGCACGCCCATGGCTGAGTGGATTGCCCTGGACCGGCTGCTGCGGGATGCGCGGCCGCAGCGTGCTGTCGGCATCCGCGATGGCGAAGTGGTCGACCATCAGCAATTCCGTCAGCGCGTACTGGCCTGGCGTACGGCGTTTGCCGCCACTGACGGCCGTGACTGGGCGCTGTACTTCGATGATGCCGTGTCGTTCGCCGAGGCGCTGTTCGGTGCCTGGCACGCCGGCAAGCGGGTGTTCCTGGCCGCCGACAACCTGCCCGCCACGCTGCAGGCCCTGCAGCCGCAGGTGAGCGGTTTTGCCGGTGACGTTTCCCGTGATTACCGGCCACTGATGATGGCGGCCGCCGGTGCGCAGGTCGAGCTGGATGCGTTGGACGAGCATGCCTGCGAGCTGTGCGTGTTCACGTCGGGCAGCACCGGCGAACCCACTGCGATCGACAAGCGCCTGGACCAGCTGGCGCGCGAGGTCGATGCGTTGCAGGCCGCGTTCGGCGCACAGCTGGAAGGCGCGCAGGTGCATGGCACGGTGTCGCACCAGCACATCTACGGCCTGCTGTTCCGCGTGCTGTGGCCGCTGGCCGCCGGTCGCCTGATCCATCCGCGGCGGTTCTTCCATGAGGATCTGGTCGCTGCGCTGGCGGGCACGCAGACGGTGCTGGTGGCGACCCCGGCGCACCTCAAGCGCCTGCCTGCGCAGCTGGATTGGGCCAGCGTGCAGGGCCACCTGCGCGCTGTGTTCTCCTCTGGCGGCCCGCTGCCGGAAGAGGCAGCGCGGCAGGTGCGGCAATGGATGGCAGTCGCACCGACCGAGGTCTACGGCAGCAGCGAGACCGGCGGCATCGCCTGGCGTCGCTGGGATACCGATCTTCCGCCCTGGCAGCCGCTTCCGGGGGTGCAGTGGAGAATCGAGGGAGGCTGCCTGGCGGTGGCTTCACCCCATCTGCAGAGCCGCGACTGGTGGTGCACGCAGGATCGGGTGGAAGCGCTGGCCGAGGGTTGCTTCCGCCTGCTCGGCCGCGCCGACCGCATCGTCAAGATCGAAGAGCGCCGCGTTTCGCTCGATGCGCTGGAACGTGCGTTGCGCGACGACGCGGACGTCGATGACGTGCGCGTGCTGGTGCTGCCCGGCCAGCGCGAGCAGCTGGCGGCCGTGGTGGTGCCGGCCGATGCGGCACTGCTTGATGCCGATGATGCCGCGCGCCGCGCGCTGGGCCAGCGGCTGGCCGCGCGCCTGGCACAGAGCCATGACGCCGTGACCCGTCCGCGCCGCTGGCGGCTGGTACCCACGCTGCCGGTGAATGCGCAGGGCAAGGTGACCCAGGCCGCGCTGGTGGCCCTGTTCCAGCCGTCGATGCCGGTGCCGGTATGGGATCGGCGCGAGGCGGCCAGCGCTACCCTGCGCATGACACTGGACCCGGCGCTGCGCCCGTTCCAGGGACATTTCCCGCAGGCCGCGATCCTGCCCGGCGTGGCCCAGGTGGACTGGGCGGTGCGCTTTGCCCGGCAGGCCTTTGCGATGCCGGAGGGGTTCGTGCGCATGGATGCGGTGAAGTTCCAGCATGTGGCGCGTCCGGGCGACGAGCTGACGCTGCATCTGGACTGGGATACCGCACGCAACGTGCTGGTCTTCCGCTATGCCTCCGTGCATGGCGTACACGCCAGTGGCAGGATGGTCTTCGCCGATGCGCAGTGATCCGGCCGATGCCGGTGCCGCGTTCGCGCCACTGGTGGTGATTCCCGTCTACGACCACGAACATGCTGTCGCCGCGGTGGTCGATGGCGTGCAGCGCGCTGGCCTGCCCTGCCTGCTTGTGGACGATGGCTCGCATGCATCATGTGCTTCGGTGCTGCAGGCGCTGGCACAGCGTGAAGGGGTCGATCTGCTGCGTCTGCCGGTCAACCAGGGCAAGGGTGGGGCGATGCTGGCGGGCTTCGCCGAGGCCGCAAGGCGGGGCTGCAGCCACGTGCTGCAGATCGATGCCGACGGCCAGCATGACACCGGCGACCTGCCGCGCTTCATCGCGGCCGCGCGTGCGCGGCAGGACGCGGTGATCTGCGGCATTCCCGCCTACGACGCCAGTGTGCCCAAGGCCCGCCTGTACGGTCGCTACGCAACGCATGTCTGGGTCTGGATCAACACGCTGTCGCTGCATCTGCGCGACACCATGTGCGGTTTCCGTGTCTATCCACTGCCTCCGGTGCTGCGCCTGATGGGCGAAGAGACCATCGGCCGGCGCATGGATTTCGATACCGAAGTGATGGTGCGGCTGTACTGGCGGCAGGTGCCGGTGGAACATCTGGCGACGCGGGTGACCTATCCGGCAGACGGTGTCTCGCATTTCGATGTGTGGCGCGACAACGTACGCATCAGCCGCATGCATGCGCGCCTGTTCTTTGGCATGCTCCGGCGCGCACCGCGCCTGCTCTGGCGCCGCCTGCAGGGGCAGGGCTGAGATGGCCGCCCCCCAAGGTGCGCCGCACTGGGCCGACATCGGTGAATCCACATCGGTGGCCGGCGTGTTGTTCCTGTGCTGGGTGCATCGGTGGTTCGGGCGCTGGCCGTTCCGCCTGTGCGTGTGGCCGGTGGTGCTCTGCCACTGGCTGGGCAACCGCGTGGCCCGGCAGGCATCACTGCAGTATCTACAGCGCTTGCAGGCACACAGTGGCGCGCTGGGCCGCGAGCCGACGCGGCGCGACAGCCTGCGCCATTTCTTCGCGTTCGCCGACACCCTGCTGGACAAGATCCTCGGCCTGGGCGGACGCTATCCGCCCGAGCGCATCCAGCTGCGGCGCGATCTGGTGCTGGACAGGATCGCACGCCGCGAAGGCGGGCTGATCCTGACCGCCCACATCGGCTGCCTGGAGTTGTGCCAGGTGCTGGCCGAACAGGTGCCGGGGTTCCGCATCACCGTGCTGGTGCACACCGCGCACGCGCAGCGCTTCAACCGCCTGCTGCAGCGGTTGGACCCGCTGGCAACGGTGGAACTGGTGCAGGTCACCGCGATGGGGCCGGCCACGGCGATGATGCTGTCCGAGCGCGTGGCTGCCGGTGGCTTCGTGGCCATCGTCGGCGACCGCACGCCAGTGCAGGGTGGACGCAGCGTCACCGCGGATTTTCTCGGCCACCGTGCCCCGTTCCCCATCGGTGCCTACGTGCTGGCGGCGGCACTGGGCTGCCCGGTGTACACCATGGCCTGCCTGCATGAAGGCCAGGGGTACCGGGTCGCCTTCGAGCAGTTCGCCGATCGCATCGTGCTGCCGCGTGGCTCGCGGGACGCGGCACTGGCAGGGCAGGCGCAGCGTTTCGCGCAGTGGCTCGAACTGCAGGTCATCCAGTCCCCGCTGGACTGGTTCAATTTCTTCCCCTTCTGGGATCAGGCTCCGCATGACGACTGACGCCGTACCCGTGTGCCGCTTTGGCGACGCACCGTTGACCATCGAAGACGTGGTGGCGCTGGCCCATCGCCAGTGCGAGGCCGCGCTGAGCGAGGCCCCGGCCTTTCGTGCCCACATCCAGCGCGGTGCCGATTTTCTCGACCGCCTGCTGCGCGAGGACGGGGTGATCTACGGCGTGACGACCGGCTACGGCGATTCGTGCACGGTGAACATCCCGCCGGCGCTGGTGGCCGAGTTGCCGCACCACCTGTACACCTACCATGGCTGCGGACTGGGCCGTTACCTGGACCCGGCCGAGACCCGCGCAGTGCTGGCTGCCCGTCTGGCGTCGCTGGTGCGTGGCATGTCCGGTGTCAGCGTAGCCCTGCTGGAAGGCCTGGCCACACTGTTGCGGCATGACGTGCTGCCGATGATCCCGGCGGAGGGATCGGTCGGCGCCAGCGGTGACCTGACGCCGCTGTCATACGTGGCGGCGGTGCTGTGCGGCGAGCGCGAGGTCCTGCACGATGGCCGCGTGCAACCGGCTGCCGGAGTACTGGCGAGCATCGGCATGGTCCCGCTGAAGCTGCGGCCGAAGGAAGGCCTTGCGATCATGAACGGCACTGCGGTGATGACCGGCCTGGCCTGCCTGGCCTGGCAGCGTGCCGACTACCTGGCGCGCCTGGCCACCCGCCTGACCGCATTCAACGTGCTGGCCAGCGACGGCAACGCGCACCATTTCGACGAGACCCTGTTCGCGGCCAAGCCGCATCCGGGCCAGGCCCGCATCGCCGCACGGCTGCGCCGCGACCTGCACAGCGAACGGCCGCCGCGCAACGAACAGCGCCTGCAGGATCGTTACTCGCTGCGGTGCGCCCCGCACGTGATCGGCGTGCTGGAAGACAGCCTGCCCTTCCTGCGGCAGCTGATCGAAACCGAGCTGAACAGCGCCAACGACAACCCGCTGATCGATGCCGACGGCGAGCGCATCCTGCACGGCGGCCACTTCTACGGCGGCCATATCGCACTGGCAATGGACACGCTGAAGAACACCGTGGCCAACCTTGCCGACCTGCTCGACCGGCAGCTGGCGCTGGTGGTGGATGCGCGATACAACCACGGCCTGCCCGCCAATCTGTCGGCGGCTACCGGCCCGCGGGCAGCAATCAACCACGGGCTGAAGGCACTGCAGATCAGCGTCTCGGCGTGGACCGCCGAAGCGTTGAAGCAGACCCTTCCGGCCAGTGTGTTCTCGCGCTCGACCGAATGCCACAACCAGGACAAGGTCAGCATGGGCACCATCGCCGCGCGCGACTGCCTGCGTGTGATCGAACTGACTGAACAGGTGGTGGCGGCGATGCTGATCGCCGCCCGCCAGGGCCTGGCACTGCGCGAGCGGGTTGGCCTGAACGCGCAGCTGCATGGCAGTCTGGCCGACATGTATGTGGACCTGGGGCAGCGCATCGCGCTGGTCGAGGAAGACCGCGCGCTGGATCGCGAACTGCGGGAGCTGCTGGTGGAGATCCGCGCGCAACGTTGGGAACTGTATTCCGGTGAATGACCTGGTCTGTGAAATCGAGCTGCGCCCCGCCTTCCACGACTGCGATCCGATGAACGTGGTCTGGCATGGCAACTACTTCAAGTATCTGGAGATTGCCCGGTGTGCGCTGCTGCAGCGCCACGACTACGACTACCCGCAGATGCTCGCATCGGGCTACCTGTGGCCGGTGGTCGATGCGCGCGTGAAATACGTGCGACCGCTGCTGTTCAACCAGCGGCTGCTGGTGCGTGCACGCATCGTCGAATGGGAGAACCGGCTGAAGATCGACTACGAGATCCTGGATGCGGAGAGCGGCCAGGTGGCCACCCGGGCCATGACCATCCAGGTCGCGGTGGATGCCGCCAGCAAGGAGATGCTGTACCAATGCCCGCCGGTACTGTGGGAACGTCTGGGAGTGCCCGCGCCATGAACATGCTCGCCCGTCTTCCAGGCGTGCTGCTGTGCGCGCTGCTGCTGGTGGCCGCACCGCGTGTACAGGCAGCCGATCCTGCCGTCGACGCGATCACCCAGGCGGTGGCGCGTCCGGAGGTGCTGCGTGGCCAGTTCAGCCAGGAAAAGCAGGTCAGTGGCTTCAGGAATCCGCTGCGCTCGCACGGCCGGTTCGTGGTCGCGCGCCAGCACGGTGTGATCTGGACCACGCTCACGCCGTTCCCCTCCGAGGTGGTGGTCACCGCCGACCGCATCCTCAGCCGCCAGCGCGATGGCAGCACCCGCGTTGAACTCGATGCACGGCAGCAGCCGGCGATGCGCTCGGTGAATGCGATCATGTTCGCGCTGATGAGTGGCGACGTGCAGGCACTCTCCGGCCAGTTCAACGTGGCGGCCAGCCGTGAAGGGCAGGGCTGGCGCCTGCGTTTGACACCGAAGTCGGCGATGCTGGCCAAGGCCTTCGAGTCGCTGACGCTGCAGGGTGACCGCTATGTGCGCCAGGTCGAGATCGTCGAGGCGAACAAGGACCGCACGCAGATCCAGTTCAGCGCGTTGAGTGAAGCCCCCGCCACGCTGAACCCCGACGAGGCGCGCCGCTTTGAGTGACGCCGTGGCGTTGAACGCACCGGACCGGTTGCGGCGTTGGTGGCATTGGCTGGGCATCGCCTGGCTGGTGTTGCTGCTGGTACTGGGCGTGCAGCAGTGGCGACTGTGGAGCCAGGAGTCGCGGATCGATACCGACATCCTCGCGCTGTTGCCGCAGGATGCACATGACCGCCTGTTGAGCGATGTCACCCGGCGCATCGCCGATGGCAGTTCGCGGCAGGTGGTGGTGCTGCTCGGCAGCCAGGATGGCGCCGCCGCCAAGCGGGCGCAGGCCGCGTTCGCTGCGGCCATGGCTGGAGATGCCGAGAGCGCTTTGCTGGTGCCCAGTGGGTCCATTGAAGGCTGGTTCGACGAGGCGCGTGCGTTCTACGCGCCGTATCGCGACCGCCTGCTGACCCCGGCCCAGCGTGACCAGCTGCAGAGCACGGAAACCGGTGCGCTGGCCGAACAGGCACTCGCCGCGCTGTACGGGCCGATGGGTGCGCCGCGGCTCACCGAATGGCGGCAGGATCCGCTGTCGTTGTGGCCGCAGTGGTGGCAGCAGCAGGCGCAGGGTTCGGGCTTGCGGCTGGGTGATGATGGCCTGCTTGAAGCCGAGGGCAAGCATTGGGCGGCGCTGCAGTTCGATACGCCGGGTTCGGCGTTCCAGCTCGATGGCGAGCGCCATCTTGATGGCCTGCTGGAGCGGGCCGGGAAGGCGGCCAGGGCCGCAGCGCCTGAGCTGGAAATCCTGCATGCCGGCGTGCCGCTGCACGCCGAAGCCGCTGCGGTGCAGGCCAACCGCGAGATCAACACCATCGGTTGGGGCTCGCTGGCCGCGGTACTGCTGCTGGTGTGGCTGGCGTTCCGTTCGCTGCGGCCGATCCTGCTGGTGGCCGCGTCGCTGCTGATCGGTTGCGGCGTGGCGCTGGCGGTGACCGTGCTGGTGTTCGGCAAAGTGCACGTGCTGACCCTGGTGTTCGGTGCATCGCTGGTGGGTGTAGCGGAGGACTACGGCATCCACTGGTTTGCGTCGCGCCAGGCCGAACCGGCCGACCGTCGCTGGAAGCTGCTGCGGCATCTGCTGCCCGGCCTGTGGCTGGCGCTGTTGACCAGTGCGCTGGCCTACCTCGCGTTGGGCCTGGCTCCGTTCCCGGGCCTTCGCCAGATGGCGCTGTTCTCGGTGGTGGGCCTGGCAGCAGCGTTCCTCACGGTGATCTTCTGGTTCCCGTGGCTCGACGGTGGCGAGATCCGCCAGACCCGCTTCTCGCACTGGCTGGGCAATACGCTGGAACGTTTCCCGCGCCTGCACGGCCGGCGCCCGGTGGCGATCTTCGTGGTGGCGGCGCTGGCGTTGTCCGCGGTGGGCATCGCGCGCCTGCAGAGCAACGACGACCTGCGCAGCCTGCAGTCGTCTCCACCGGCGCTGATGGCCCAGCAGATCCGCCTGAGCCAGCTGCTGGGCATGCCCAGCCCGGCACAGTTCTACCTGGTGCAGGGCAGCGATGCCGCCCAGCTGTTGCAGCGCGAAGAGGCGTTGACCGAACGCTTGCGCGTACTGGCCGATGACAAGCGCATTGGTGGCTACCGCGCGATCAGTGACTGGCTGCCATCACCGGCCCGGCAGCAGGCCGATGCTGCGCTGACCGCGAAGGTGGAGCCCGGCGTGCTGTCGGCCGTGTCCGAAGCCGTGGGCGAGCCGCTGCAGCGGCCGCAGTTTGCCGCAGCGCCGCTCACCGCCGACGCCTTCCTGGCCTCGCCAGCCTCGCAGCCGTTCCGCCACCTGTGGGTGGGTAAGGTCGGTGGGCAGATGATCAGCGTGGTGATGGTCGATGACCTGTCGCGTGCCGATGCTCTGGCCACGCTGGAACGTGCCGCCGAAGGTCTGCCCGGCGTGCGCTGGGTGGACCGAACCTCCGATTTCTCCACGCTGCTGGGCCATTACCGCAAGCTGATGGGCGGGCTGCTGCTGGTCGGCATCGCACTGGTGTTCGGCGCGCTGTGGCTGCGCTATCGCCGCCAGGCCTGGCGCGTGTTCGCCCCGACCCTGATCGCCGGTGCGCTGACCCTGGGCCTGCTGGGCCTGTTCGGCCAGCCGCTGCAGCTGTTCAACGTGCTGGCGCTGATGCTGCTGCTGGGCATGGGCATCGACTATGGCATCTTCCTGATCGAGCATCGTGGCGACGCCAGTGCATGGCTGGCGGTGTGCGTGGGTGCGGCCAGTACCTGGCTGTCGTTCGGCCTGCTGGGCCTGTCGCAGACTCCGGCGCTGCGCGCGTTCGGCCTGACCCTGCTGTTCGGTATCGGGCTGGTCTGGCTGATCTCGCCGCTGTTCCGGCCGCCGCCGCATGATCTGCCGGCGGCCTGAGTCCGCCTTCGGCTCTGCTTCTCTCCCTCTATCGAGCAACAAGGACGCCCCGATGAGTACTGCTGTGGATGCTGTCGAACGCACCGAAATCCTGATCATCGGCGCCGGACCGGCCGGTTCCGTTGCTGCTGCGATGCTGCGCCGGCAGGGTCGCCAGGTGTTGATGATCGAACGCCAGCAGTTCCCGCGTTTCTCGATCGGTGAAAGCCTGCTGCCGCAGAGCATGGAGTACATCGAAGCGGCAGGCCTGTTGCAGGATGTGGTCGAAGCCGGCTTCCAGCACAAGAATGGCGCGGCCTTCGTGCATGGCCAGGCGCGTACCGCATTCGACTTCAGGAAGAAGTTCTCGCCCGGCTGGGGCACCACCTACCAGGTGCAGCGCGCCGACTTCGACAACGTGCTGGCGCGGGGCGCCGAGCGGATGGGTACCACGCTGCGTTTCGGCGACGAGGTGCTGTCGGTCGAGCCGGGCGAGCAGCCTGCCGTCAACGTGCGCCGTCCCGATGGCAGTGAGTACCGCATCGAGGCCGATTTCATCCTCGACGCCTCCGGCTTCGCGCGGTTGCTGCCGCGCCTGCTGGATCTGGAGTCACCCTCCAACTTCCCGGTGCGTGGCGCGATCTTCTGCCACGTGCGTGACAACATTCCGGCCGAAGCGGACTTCGACCGCAACAAGATCCTCATCACGACCCACCCCGAGCACATCGACGTCTGGTACTGGACGATCCCGTTCTCCAACGGCTGCTGCTCGCTGGGCGTGGTGGCTGAGCCCTCGTTCTTTGATCGCTACGAAGGCGACGACCTGCAGAAGCTGCAGGCCATCGTCGGCGAGGATCCGAACCTGACCCGCCTGCTGGCCAATGCCGAATGGGCGGTGCTGCCGGTACGCCGCATCACGGGCTATTCGGCCAATGTCCGTTCGCTGTGGGGCCCGGGCTATGCGCTGCTTGGCAACGCTGGCGAGTTCCTCGACCCGGTGTTCTCCTCGGGCGTGACCATTGCCTTCAAATCGGCGCAGCTGGCCAGTGAGTGCCTGGCGCGCCGTTATGCCGGGCAGGCTGTGGACTGGGAGGCCGAGTTCTCCGTTCCGCTGCGTGCCGGCGTGAAAACCTTCCGTCGTTTCGTCGAAAGCTGGTACCAGGGCGGCTTCCAGAAGATCATCTACCACCCCGACCCGCAGCCGGACGTGCGCGACATGATCAGTTCCATCCTGGCCGGATACGCCTGGGACACCAACAACCCCTACGTGGCCGACCCCAGCGGCCGTCGCATGCGCGTGCTGGAGGAACTGTGCGGCGCCTGATGGCCCTTTCCGCTGCAGTGCTGCTGTGCCTGCTGCTGGTTGCCTGTACCGGGCGCATGCCACGCCCGCAGGTGCAGCTGCCACCGCTGCGGCTGTCGCCGGCCAGCCTGCCAGCGCCGCTGGCACTGCAGCAGCAGCTGCATTTCCGGTTCGGCAGCCATGAGCGCGATCTCGATGCGCTGCTCGAAGCCGACGCACAGCAGGTGCGGCTGGCGGTGCAGGCCATGGGCCAGACCGGCGTGCGCCTGCAGTGGGATGGCCGGCAACTGACCCAGCAGCGTGCGCCGTGGTTGCCGCCGCAGGTGCGTGCCGAACGCGTACTGGATGACCTGCAGTTCGCGTTGTGGCCGACCGCGGCGATCGCTGCGGCATTGCCGGCGGGCTGGGAGGTCAGCGATGACGGCCGCCAGCGCAGCCTGTCCCGCAGCGGTACGGTCTGGCTGCAGCTGCGGCGCCTGGACGATGGCAGCGTCCAGCTGGAGAACCGTGCCGAGGGTTACGCCCTGCGCATCGAATCGATCGACATGGCCGGGCAGGCGCGATGAATACACCGATCTACCTGAACGACCTCGGCCTGGTCTGCGCGCTGGGCGAAGGCCGCGGCGCCGTGGCATCGGCGATGTTCGCCGATGCTCCGGGCGGCCTGAGCGACAACGACCGCCTGCTGCCGGGGCGTACCCTGGCGCTGGGTGAAGTGCGCACGCCACTGCCGACGCTGGAAGACCTGCCGGTGTCCCTGCGCGGGCGCAACAATGCATTGCTGGAGGTCGCACTGGCGCAGATCGCGCCTGCGGTGAGCGCGGCCATTGCACGCCATGGCGCCGATCGGGTGGCCGTGGTGCTGGGCACCAGCACCTCCGGCATCGGCGAATCGGAGCAGGCACTGCGGACCCATGCGGAGCAGGGCTGCTGGCCTGAAGGTTTCGATTACGCACAGCAGGAAATGGGCACCACCGCGCAGTTCGTGCGTCAGCGCAGCGGCGCGCAGGGCCCGGCGTGGACCCTGTCCACTGCCTGTTCGTCCAGTGCCAAGGCGCTGATGTCGGCCGCGCGAATGCTGCGTGCCGGCACCGTCGATGCGGTCATCGCCGGGGGGGCCGACTCGCTGTGCCGCTTCACCGTGGCAGGCTTCAATGCGCTCGAATCGGTCTCGGCAGTGCGCTGCAATCCCTTCTCGCAGCATCGTGCCGGGATCAACATCGGCGAGGGCGCTGCGCTGTTCCTGCTGACCCGCGAACCTGGCCCGGTATGCCTGGCCGGATGGGGCGAGTCCGCCGATGCACATCACATGTCGGCGCCGGATCCGCAGGCCCTTGGCGCCATCGACGCCCTGCAGCAGGCGCTGCATCGTGCCGGCTGGTCGCCCGCCGATGTCGACTACGTGAACCTGCACGGCACTGCCACCGGCCACAACGATGCGATGGAAAGCCTGGCGGTGGCGCAGGTACTGGGCAATGACGTTCCCTGTAGTTCCACCAAGCCACTCACCGGCCACACCCTGGGTGCGTCGGGGGCGATCGAGGCGGCGCTGTGCTGGATCGTGCTTGCCGAGAACGGCCGGCAGCAGCTGCCACCGCACTGGTGGGATGGCATCGCTGATCCGGCGCTGCCGCCGTTGCCGCTGGTGGCGCCGGCCACCTGCCTGGCGCAGCCGCCCCGGCGCGTGCTGAGCAACTCGTTCGCCTTCGGCGGCAGCAACGCCGTGCTGGCACTGGAGTGCGGATGAATACGGTGTATGCCATTGAAGACGTGGTGCCCCACCGGCAGGACATGTGCCTGCTGGAGCGCATCGTGCACTGGGACGAGGACGGCATCGAGGCCGAGCTGGTCGTGCTGGCGAGCGGGCTGTTCGTCGAGGATGGGCACGTGCCGGCCTGGATCGGCATCGAATACATGGCGCAGGCCATCGCGGCCTGGGCCGGCTGCCGTGCACGCGCTGCCGGCAACCGGCCGCAGCTCGGATTCCTGCTGGGCAGTCGCCGTTATGGCAGCCAGCGCAGCGGTTTTCCGGTGGGCAGCCGCCTTCGCGTACAGGCGCGCTGCGAGCTGTTGGGCGACAATGGACTGGGGATGTTCGCCTGCCGGATCCTGGCAGGCGACGAAGAATGGGCGACCGCCAACGTGTCGGTGTACGAACCTGCCGACGCGATGGCCTATCTGGAGAGTGGACAGGCATGACAGGGAATCGGAGCGTGCTGGTCACCGGCGCCAGCCGGGGCATCGGCCGGGCCATCGCGCTGCGCGTCGCGCGCGATGGGTTCGATGTAGCCGTGCACTGCCGCAGCCGCGTGGACGAGGCGCAGGCAGTGGTGGACGAAATCCAGGCACTGGGCCGGCAGGCCCGCGTGCTGGCGTTCGATGTGGCCGACCGGGATGCAGCACGCGGCGCATTGGAGGCCGATGTCGAGGCGCACGGCGCGTACTACGGCGTGGTGTGCAATGCCGGCATCGCCCGCGACGGCGCATTTCCTGCGTTGTCGTCCGAAGACTGGGACCAGGTCATCCACACCAACCTGGACGGCTTCTACAACGTGCTGCATCCGCTCATCATGCCGATGGTGCGGCGGCGCCGGCCCGGTCGCATCGTCACCCTGTCGTCGGTGTCCGGGCTGGCCGGCAACCGCGGCCAGGTCAACTACAGCGCGGCCAAGGCCGGCATCATCGGTGCCACCAAGGCGCTGGCGCTGGAGCTGGCGAGCCGCCAGATCACCGTCAACTGCGTGGCCCCGGGCCTGATCGAGACCGAAATGCTCAACGATGAAGTGGTCGAACACGCCCTGAAGCTGATTCCGGCCGGCCGCGTGGGGCATCCCGATGAGGTGGCCGCAACGGTCGCGTTCCTGCTGTCCGAGCCGGCCGGCTACATCACCCGGCAGGTGATCTCGGTCAACGGGGGCATGCTCTGATGGCCGCTGATCGTCGCGTGGTGGTGACCGGTGCCGCTGCCATCAGTCCGCTTGGCCACGACTGGCCCACCATCCACGCGCACCTGCGCAGCTGCCGCAACGCAGTGCGCACCATGCCGGAATGGGACGTCTACGCGGGCCTGAACACCAAGCTGGCCGCGCCCGCGCAGGACTTCACGCTGCCGCCGAACTACAACCGCAAGACCACCCGCTCGATGGGCAAGGTCGCGATCATGTCGGTGCGCGCCACCGAGATGGCCCTGCGCGAGGCCGGCCTGCATGAGCATCCGGTGCTGCGCAGCGGCCGCACCGGCGTGGCCTACGGTTCGTCCTCCGGCAGCCACGAAGCGACCGGCGAGTTCGGCCGCATGCTCAACGAGTTCACGACCGATGGCATCAGTGCCACCACGTACCTGAAAATGATGAGCCATACCGCGCCGGTCAACATCGGCGTGTTCTTCGGCCTGTCCGGGCGTGTCTACACCACCTCCAGCGCCTGCACGTCAGGCAGCCAGGGCGTCGGAGCGGCGTATGAAGCCATCCGCAGCGGCAAGCAGACGGTGATGGTGGCCGGCGGTGCCGAGCAGCTCGACGCCACCGCTGCAGCGGTGTTCGACACCCTGTTCGCCACCAGCGTGCGCAACGATGCGCCGCAGTCGACGCCGCGGCCCTTCGATGCAGGCCGCGACGGCCTGGTACTGGGCGAGGGCGCCTGCACGCTGATCCTGGAGGACATGGAGCACGCCCTCGCACGCGGTGCGTCCATCCTTGCCGAGGTGGTCGGCTACGGAACCAACAGCGACGGCCAGCACGTCACCCAGCCCAGCGCCGACACCATGGCCCAGGCCATGCGCCTGGCCCTGGAGGACGCCGGGCTCGACGCGGCGCGGATCGACTACGTCAACGCCCACGGCACCGCCACCGATCACGGCGACATCGCCGAGACACAGGCCACCGCGCAGGTGTTCGGCAGCCGCGTACCGATCAGCTCGCTGAAGAGCTACGTCGGGCATATGCTCGGCGCGTGCGGAGCGTTCGAAGCCTGGCTGAGCATCGAGATGATGCGTGCCGGCTGGTTCGCGCCGACCCTCAACCTGGCCGAGGTCGATCCGCGCTGCGGCCAGCTGGACTTCATCACCGGGCACGGCCGCGATCTGCAGGCCGAGTACGTGATGAGCAACAACTTCGCCTTCGGCGGCATCAATACCTCGCTGGTATTCCGCCGCTGGAGCGAATGACCCCCGCACCCCATCCGCACCACCCCCAACGCACCCCGGACAAGGAGATGTTTCGATGCGCCGCACCCTGATGATCGCCAGTGCCACCCTTCTGCTGGCTGTGACTGCCACGGCTTCCGCCCGTGACACCCGAGTCGAGCAGTCCCTGCAGGAACTTGTCAGCTCGCAGGCCGCCCGCGATGCCGGCATCGATGGCAGCGTGCGCTTCTATCTGGCCGGGCAGCCGGTCAGCGTGCAGCAGCGTCTGGGTGAAGACGTCACCAACCGGAAGACCAACGCCGCCAACAAGAGCGATGCCGAAGCCTGCCGCTGGGTGGCGCTGTCGGCGCTGCGCGCACTGCAGGACGGCGCCCGCTCGCGTGGCGCCAATGCGGTGGTCGACATCGTCAGCTACTACAAGAAGAACGAGTTCAGGAGCGCGAGCAACTACGAGTGCTGGGCGGGCACGTTCGTGGCCGGCGTCGCCCTGAAGGGCACCTACGCCAAGGTCAAGTAAGCATCCGTGTGGCGGCGGCCGAGGCTGAACGCCGCCGCCACATTGCTGAACCCCGCCGGGGAAACGCCGTCGATCCTGCCGGCATCGTCGGCCGACGGCTTTCCCCGGTGTCGGCTTTCCGACACAATCAGGGCTCTTCCCGGGTTATCGTCCCGTGGACATGCACGCCTACGTCTATAAAAGCCAACTCAAGCCGGACACCTTCGTCTACGTTCCCCGACGCGATGACTTCAGCGCGCTGCCTGCGCCGCTGGTGGCGTCGCTGGGCACGCTCACCTTCGTCCTGGACGTGGCCCTGGAGCCGCAGCGCCGCCTCGCCCAGGCCGATCCGGCCAAGGTGCGCAGCGAAATGAGCGAACGCGGGTTCTACCTGCAGGTGCCGCCGTCGGTGACCAGCATGATGCCGCGCCACAATGACTGAGCTTTCCCGTCCGCGCGCCCTGTCGATCGCCTTCGTCCTGGGTACCCTGCTGGCGCTGGGTGCCGCCGTCGGCGGCCTGCCGGGGGCGGTGCTTGCTGCGCTGGCGCAGCCGGCGTATGCCCTGGGCATTTCGTGGTGGCGGCGCAGCCGTGCGGTACTGCCGCCGAAGTTGATCGCGCAGCAGGACCTGCCGGCCCTGCTGGCGCTGTGGACCGCCGCGCCGGTACTGCTGGCCCTGCTGCTGGCCTGGCCGCTGGCGGCACTGCGCGACAGCGGCAGCCTGGCGGCGGTGCTCGGGCTGAGCGTGCTGGTCAGTGCCGGTTTGCTGGCGGCCTGGCGTACGTGGCCGCTGTGGAATGATGTCGAGCGGCTGGATGGCAGCCTGGCGCAGCACTGGCAGGCGTTGGCCGGCCGTGACCTCACCGCCTGGCGTGGCCTTGTCGTGGCCGCGCTGGTGATCGCGCTGGCCGCACTGGTGGTGTTGCCGGCATGGCCAGGGCTGCTGCCGGAAAGCGCGCGCTGGCCCGCCACGTTGACCGTGCTGCTGGGGTCACCGTTGCTGCATCTGCTGCTGCAGCGGGTCGCACCGGCGCCACTGGTGTCGCTGCGCGTGAACCCGGGCCCGCTGGCCGATGCCGGTGCGACACACGCGCCGCTGTTCCCCGCTGCCAGCGAGACCACGCCGCTGGAGGCGATGGCCCCGCAGGAACTGACGCCTGCGCTGCATGAAGCGGCGCGCCACGGTCGCATCGACCGGGCGCTGCAGCTGCTGCAGGCCGGCGCGGACCCGCACGCGTTGCCGGACCCGAACTGGCGTGATCAGCGCAGCCTGGCGGTACTGGCGGCGGTGTTGCCGGACCTGCGCCTGCTGCGTGAACTGATTGCCCGCGGGGTCGATGTGAACGCGCCGCACCGGGGCATGACGCCGCTGCTGGCGGCCACCCGCGACAGCTGGCATGGTCGCCCCGAAGCCGTGATGACCCTGCTGGCCAATGGCGCCGATTCTCGCGCTACCGACAGCGAGGGCAACACGCCGCTGCACCACGCGGCTCGAAGCTCCGACCCCGGCGTTGCCGCGCTGCTGCGCGATGCCGCGGCCGAAGTGGATGCACTCAACCACGAGGGCTGGTCCCCGCTGGCCGTGGCCTGCCAGGTAGGCAACTGGCGCCTGGCCCGCTTCCTGCTCGAACGCGGTGCCCGCACCGAGCCGGCGGACGGCACGCCGGTCCTGCTCGCCGCAGCCGCCACCGAAGACGATGATCCGGCCGGCGTGCAGCTGCTGCTCAAGCACAAGGCGCGTGCGGATGCGCGCGACCGCCAGCGTCGCAGCGCACTGCACGAAGCGGCCCTGGCCGGCCACGTTGAAATCATCGGCGTGCTGCTCGCTGCCGGTGCAAACCTGGAAGCACGCGACGCGCTCGGTCGCACGCCGTGGCTGGAGGCCGCGCGTGCCGGTCGCGCCGCCGTCATCGAACACCTCCTGCCGCACAAGCCCGACCTGGTGGCTGTCGATGGCGAGGGCCGCAACGCGGTGCAGCTGGCGGCCATGGCCGATACGGTTTCGCCCCTGCTGGTCAAGCGCCTGGTCGAACTGGGCATCACCGCCGATGCGGCCGATCCGGTCGGTCGGCGTGCGGTCGACTACGCGGCCGAAGCCGGTCGCTGGGCCATCGTCGCGCTGCTTGATCCGTCCTATCCGCTGCCTGCGGCGGTCAGCGATGGCCTGGCCGAGCGCGGTGAGGCCGCCAGCGCCAGTGGCCTGCTGCCTGATCGGCCGCCGCTGACCCTGCTGCGTGAAGCACTGGGCTTCGGCAACACCGACGGCATGGCCGCCCTGGCCAGGCTGTGTCAGCCGCAGGAGCTGGGCAGCCTGCTGCTGGATCCGGAGCTGGCGCTGGAGCCGCGTGCCGTGGATTGGCTGCTGGCCCATGGTGCCGATCCCTATGTGCGAGATGCCTGCGCCGACACGCCGATGTTCGCGCTGCTGTCGCGCGGCGTCGATGCGGTGCCGGCGCTGCAGGTCATGCTGCAGCATGGCCTGTCGCCGGCCGGCCGCGGCGGCCTGGCCCGTTTCCTGGCCGCCTGCGCGCAGCACGATCAGGCGGCCCGCGGACTGGAACAGCTGGCGCTGGAACTGCTGGAGCGGGGTGCTGATCCGTTCGCCGCATCGCCGGCAGGCGATCCGCCGCTGTCGTTGGCGGTGCGCCTGGGCTGGCTGCGCCTGCAGCAGGCCCTGCTCAAGACTGGTGTCGACCGTGAGGCGCGCGACAGCCATGGCATGACCGCCCTGCACCTGGCGACCGCGCTGGCCCGGGAAGGTGCGCTGAAGCTGCTGGTACAGCACGGCGCCTCGCCGGAGGCACGCGCCGCCGATGGCCAGACCCCCCTGGGTGTGGCGCTGTCGAGTGGTCGTCGTGATCTGGCCGACTGGCTGGACTGGCGGGTGTGGCCACTGCCACGCCGTACCCTGCGCGATGCCGACCTGCCCTCTGCGGCGATGGCCGGCGATGTCGATGCGGTGCGTCGCCTGATCGATCTGGGGTTCGCCGTTGATGCCGTGGATGCGCAGGGCTGCACGGCGCTTCTGCGTGCCGCCGGCGGCGGCCATCTGGCGGTGACCGACCTGCTGCTGGCACGGGGCGCCGATCCGCAGCACGCAGCGGCCAGCGGCGCAACGCCGTTGTCGGCCGCGGTCAGTATGCGCCAGGTCGAGATCGTGTCGGCCCTGCTCGATGCCGGTGCCAAGCTCGAACACCGGCTGCCGGGGGGAGTGACCGTGCTGATGCTGGCCTCCGCGCTGGGCCTGCCGGACATCGTCGCGCGCCTGCTGACCGCAGGTGCCGATGTACACGCCGGAGACGCGCAGCAACTGGGCCCGCTGCACTGCGCGGCCCTGTACGGCTTCAGCGCACGTGACCGCCCGCGGTTGCTGGCGTTGCTGGACACGCTGCTGCTGGCCGGTGCCGAACCGGACCAGGCCGCCGCCGGTTCGGTCACACCGCTGCTGCTGCTGCTGGGAGCGCGCGCCGAGCCGGGTACGGCCTGCGACGAGCAGGTGGTGATGGCCGCGGTGGAGCGTCTGCTGGAAGAGGATGTCAGCCTGGACGTGCGCGATCCGCGTGGTTTCGGCCCGCTGCACCTGGCGGCGCTGCACGGCCTGCCGCTGCTGGTACAGCGCCTGCTGCGTGCCGGCGCCGACCCAGACGTGCGGGACAGCCTGAACCGCAGCCCGCGCGAGATCGCCGTGATGCGTGGCTTCATCGACGTTGCCGGCGAGTTCGAGCCGCGCGTACCGGGCGTGTCCTCGATGGCCCGGTTCCTGCGCGACAACGGCTGAGAATCGGGGGTCAGAACCCTTTCCGTTGGAAAGGGCTCTGACCCCGATCATGCGGAATGCCGACGATGCTCGGCAGCCCTTTCGCCGTCAGCGCTGCGTGTCGCCGTCGCTTTCCGCGTCGGCCTCGAACAGATGCATCAGGTCGTTGCGGGCATCGCGCGAGGTCTGGATCACGGCCGCCTCGTCGTCGTACACCAGGTACTGGTCGCGCAGCAGCTGTTCGTCGTGTTCGCGGAAGCGCTGCACATGGCGTTGGGCAACATCGGGTGCCACCCCCAGCGCGGTCAGCACGCGACCGCTCATTTCCAGGCTGGTAGCGAACACTTCGCGGAACGGCTCGGCCGACATGTCCATCAGTCGCCATGCGTGCTGGCGGTTGCGCGCACGTGCCAGCACCTTCGCCTCCGGATACAGGCGCCGCACCATCCGTACCGCACGCAGATTGGTCTCCGGGTCGTCCACGGTGATCACGAACACATCGATATGTTCACCACCGGCGGCGCGCAGCATCTCCGGGCGCGTCGGATCGCCATAGTAGAGCTGGTTGCCGAAGCGACGCAGGTCGGCCACCGTGTCCGGGTTCGCTTCCAGTGCCACGAACGGCACCTTCTGTGCGGTCAGCAGGCGCGCGATCACCTGGCCGACGCGGCCCATGCCGGCAATCAGGACTTTCGGCCGGTTGTCCGGCGCGACCTTGTCGGCGTCGGCCGCGGCGCGCGGGGCCACCTTCTCCTGCCCGAGCAGCCGCATCAGGGCGATCATCAGCAGCGGCGTGATCGCCATCGACAGGCCGACAATGGCCACCAGCCGGTCGTGGTTGGCGTTGCCCAGCAGATGCGCGCGCTGCGCCTCGTTGAACACCACGAAGGCGAACTCGCCGCCCAGCCACAGCACGCTGCCCAGCAGCAGCGATTGCCGCGAACCCAGCCGGGCGATGCGGCCGATGGCATACAGCAGACTGAACTTGACCACCAGCAGGATGGCCACGCCTGCGGCGATCAGCCACGGTTCGGCGGCGATGCGGTCGAGATCGATGCCCATGCCGACGGCGATGAAGAACAGGCCCAGCAGCAGGCCCTTGAACGGCTCGATCTGCGCTTCCAGCTCGTGCCGGAACTCGGAATCGGACAGCAGCACGCCGGCCAGGAACGCACCCAGGCTGGGGCTCAGGCCGGCCTCCTGCATGAACCACGCCGTGCCCAGCACGACCAGCAGGGCGGTGGCGGTGAATACCTCCGGGCTGCGGGTACGGGCGATGACACCGAACAGCCGGCGCAGGACCGGCCGCCCGCACAGGATCACCACGGCCAGCGCGCCCAGCGCCACTGCGGCATCCTCCCAACGCAGCGTCTGGTTCTTGACGCCGCCCAGCAGCGGGATGGCCGCCAGCAGCGGGATCGCGATCAGGTCCTGGAACAGCAGGATGGCAAAGCCGAGCCGGCCGTGGTCGCTGTTGATCGCCTTGTGCTCGGACAGCAGCTGCAGGCCCACGGCCGTGGAGGACAGCGCCAGCGCCACGCCCACCACCAGCGCGCTCTTCCACTGGAAGTGATCGAGCAGCAGCAGGCCGCCCAGTACCAGGCCGGACAGCGCCACCTGCGCGGCACCGGCGCCGAACACCGAGCGCCGCATCACCTTCAGGCGGGCCGGCGACAGTTCCAGCCCGATCACGAACAGCAGCATCACCACGCCGATCTCGGCCGCACCGAGGATGCGGTCGGCGTCCTGCACGAAGCCCAGCCCATCCGGCCCCAGCACCACCCCCGCGGCCAGGTAGCCCAGTACCGCGCCGAAGCCGAAGCGCTTGAACACCGGCACCGCGATGACGGCCGCCAGCAGCAGGACCAGGGCCAGTTCCAGACCGCCGCTATGCATGGGAATACCTGGTCATCGCAGAGGCCTGCCGTACGTGGGTGCGGGGAGGAGAGGGGCGGCGGACGCCGCTGCGACATTATGCGCGCCGCATCGTGCACGCGCGGCAATGGCCGCTGCGGGTTGACCTGCGCGGCCGGCAGGTCCAGACTGCCCGCCGCTGGCGGCCTGCCGCCGGCACACGCATCCCGGAGTTCCCAACCCATGTCCAGCGACAGTAGAAGTCGACCTCGTTCGACGCCAGCGATGGCCACCGCCTGACATCGGGACGGTTCGCCTGCGTTGGCGTTGCGCGAGGTCGCACCCCACAAGGCAAACCGATGAACCAGAAGCAATTGCTGCGTCCAGTGGCCGATGCCGCTGCATTGGCGGCACCGCTGGCGGACTACAACACCGCCGACGCGGTGGAGTTCCTCAACACGCTGGAGCTGCAGCGCGCTGCCGACACGCTGGCGGCGCTGCCGCTGCCGCGTGCAGTGAAGATGCTGGAAGCCCCCGAACTGCATCGCAGCGGCGAGCTGGTGGCCGCGCTGCCACCGGCGCGGGCCGCTGCGCTGCTCGGGCTGATGGCCGACGACCGCGCCACCGACATTGTTCACGAACTGGATGAGGACGAGCGCGCGCGGCTGATCCCGTTGCTGGGCGCCGATGCCCGCCAGGCCATCCAGACGCTGCTCGGCTACCCGCCAAACACGGCCGGTGCGCTGATGACCACCGAGTACGTCGCCGTGCCGGCCAGCTGGACGGTGGCACAGACGCTGCAGCACATCCGCCAGGTCGAGCGCACGCGCGAGACGGTGTACGCGATCTACGTCCTGGACCCGGCCAGCCAGCGTCTGCAGCAGGTGGTGACCATGCGCCGCCTGATCACCGGCCTGCCCGAGGAGTCGATCCTCGAGGTGGCCCAGGTCAATCCGCCAGTAACCGTGGACGCGTTGATGGACCAGGAAGAGGTGGCGCGGCTGATCCGTCGCCACGACCTGCTGGCCATCCCGGTGGTCGATGCCAGCCAGCGGATGCTGGGCATCGTCACCGTGGACGACGTGCTTGATGCGCTGATCGAGGAATCCACCGAAGACGCGCACAAGTTCGGCGGCATGGAAGCGCTGGACAAGCCGTACATGCAGATCGGCTTCCTGGAGATGCTGCGCAAGCGCGCCGGCTGGCTGAGCGTGCTGTTCCTGGGCGAGATGCTGACGGCCAGCGCCATGCAGCACTACGAGGACGAACTGGCACGCGCGGTGGTGCTGACGCTGTTCATCCCGTTGATCATGAGTTCCGGCGGCAACTCCGGCTCGCAGGCCACCTCGCTGCTGATCCGCAGCCTGGCGCTGCGCGAGCTGCGCCTGCGCGACTGGTGGAAGGTGGCCCTGCGCGAGATTCCGACCGGCATGGTGCTGGGTGCCATTCTCGGTGCCCTGGCGATCGTCCGCATCGTCATCTGGCAGCTGGGTGGCCTGCACGACTACGGCGAGCACTGGGTGCTGCTGGCGATCACGATCGGTGCGGCGCTGGTGGGCATCGTCACCTTCGGGTCATTGTCGGGTTCGATGCTGCCGTTCGTGCTCAAGCGGCTGGGATTCGACCCGGCCAGCGCATCCGCCCCGTTCGTGGCCACGCTGGTCGACGTGACCGGGCTGGTGATCTATTTCAGCATCGCCGCGATGATCCTGCGCGGCACGCTGCTGTAGGGCCCTGTCGCCCCGCATGCGGCGGGGCGCCGCATCCCCCGCCTGCTTTGTTGCGCAGGATCATGCGCCTGTTGCGCGGGTGCGTGTACCGTAGGCGCATGAGTACCTACCACCTGCAGTCAGTGTTCCGCCCGCAGTCGGTCGCAGTGATCGGCGGCAGTCCGCGCGAGCGCTCGGCCGGCCGCGCGGTGATGCGCAACCTGCGCGGTACGGGCTTCCCCGGCAAGGTGGCGTGGATCAACCCGCGCCACGCCGAAATCGATGGCATCCGCACGGTGAAGCGGCTGAAGGATCTGGACTGGGTGCCGGATCTCGTGGTGATCACCGCGCCGGCCGCCATCGTGCCGCAGGTGGTGCGTACCGCGGCCGAGCGGGGCGTGCAGGCGGCGATCATCCTCACCGCGCATCTGGGGGATGGCCCGGGTTCACTGTCGGCGCAGGTGGAGGCCGTGGCCCGCCGGCACGGTCTGCGCATCCTGGGCCCGCATTGCCTGGGTGTGATCGCGCCGCATGCACGGCTCAACGCCAGCATCGCCGCACACTTCCCGCAGGCTGGCGATCTTGCGTTGATCTCCGAATCCTCGGCGATTGCCGCGGCGCTGGTGGAATGGGGCGTGGCGCGCTCGGTGGGTTTCTCCGCCGTGGTCTCGCTGGGCGATACGCTGGACGTCGACTTCGGCGATCTGCTGGACTATTTCGCCACCGATTACCGCACGCGCGCCATCCTGCTCTACGTCGAACAGATCAAGGACGCGCGCAAATTCATGTCGGCGGCGCGTGCGGCCGCGCGCGCCAAGCCCGTGGTGGTGGTGAAGTCCGGCCGCAGCGAGCGCGTGCAGCCTGGCAGCCGCGATACCCATGTGCAGGCGCTTGCACGAGCCGATGATGTCTACGGCGCTGCGTTCAACCGCGCCGGCCTGCTGCGCGTGGGTGCCCTGGACGAGCTGTTCACCGCCGCAGAGACCCTGGGCCGGCTGGGTACCTTCCCGGGCCGTCGGCTGGCCATCCTCAGCAATGGGGGCGGCGTCGGCCGGCTGGCCGTGGACCAGCTGGCCGCGCTGCGCGGAACCCTGGCGAACCTGTCCGACAGCACGGTCGAAAAGCTCGATGCGGTGCTGCCGCAGGGCTGGTCGCGCAGCAATCCAGTGGATATCGTGGTGGATGCCGATGGTGATCGCTATGCCGCGGCCATCGAGGCCCTGCTGGCCGACAACGAGAACGATGCGGTGATGGTGGTCAACGTACCGACGGCGTTCACCTCCTCGGCCGACGCCGCGCAGGCGCTGACCCGCACGCTCGGCCTGCGCCCGCGCCACCATCGTGACAAGCCGGTGTTCGCCGTGTGGCTGGGCAACGATGACCAGGCCACCGCCACGCTCAATGCGGCGCGCGTGCCGACCTATCCCACCGAAGCCGAAGCGGTACGTGGCTTCCAGCATCTGGTGCGCTATCGGGAAGCGCAGAACGCACTGATGGAAACCCCGCCGAGCCTGCCGCAGGACTTCAGCGTGGATGCGGCCGCGGCGCGCACGCTGGTCGAGGCCGCGCTGGCCAACGGCCAGCAGTGGCTGGACCCGTTGGCCACGCACGAGCTGCTGAAGGCCTATGGCATTCCCTCCGCGCCGGTGATGCATGCGCGCGACGCGCACGAGGCCATGGATCTGGCGCAGCCGCTGCTGGAGCGGGGTGCGACCGTCGCCTTGAAGATCCTGTCACCGGACATCCCGCACAAGTCCGAAGTGGACGGCGTGCGCCTGAACCTGTCGACGCTGCCGGCGGTGCAGGCTGCGGCCAAGGCGATCCTGTCGCGTGCACGCCAGCTGCGCCCGGATGCACGCATCGACGGTCTGCTGGTGCAGCCGACCATCGTCCGCCCGAAAGCGCGTGAACTGATCGTGGGCATCGCCGATGACGCGACCTTCGGCCCGGTGATCGTGGTCGGTCGCGGCGGCACGGCGGTGGAGGTGATCAACGACAAGGCACTGGCCTTGCCGCCGCTGGATCTGCGCCTGGCCCACGAGCTGATCGGGCGTACCCGTGCGTCGCGGATCCTCAAGGCCTATGGCGATGTTCCCGCTGCCGATGAGCGCGCACTGGCCCTGGCGCTGGTGAAACTGGCGCAGCTGGCCGCCGACATTCCGGAAGTGCGCACGCTGGATATCAATCCGCTGCTGGTCGATGGCAAGGGCATTCTCGCTCTCGATGCACGCGTCGCCATCGCGCCTTCGCGCATCCTGCACAAGGGTCGCGGCCATCCGCGCTTCTCGGTGTTCCCGTATCCGAAGGAGTGGGAGCGCACCATCGAGCTGTCCGATGGCGGTCACGCCTTCGTGCGCCCGGTGCGCCCCGAGGACGACGCGCTGTTCCGCGCGTTCTTTGCCCGGGTCAGCGACGAGGATCTGCGCCTGCGCTTCTTCCAGTCGGTGAAGCACTTCAGCCACGAATTCATCGCTCGCCTGACCCAGCTCGACTATGCGCGCTCGATCGCGCTGGTGGCCATCGAACCGCGCAGCGGCGAGATGCTCGGCGCCGTGCGCCTGCACGCGGATGCGGATTATCACCGCGGCGAGTACGGCATCCTGATCCGCTCCGACCTGAAGGGCCATGGCATCGGCTGGCGCCTGATGGCGATCATGATCGAGTATGCGAAGTGGCTGGGGCTGCACGTGGTCGAGGGACAGGTGCTGCGCGAGAACAGCACCATGCTGGCGATGTGCCAGAGCCTGGGCTTCAAGACCCGGCTGGACCCGGACGACCCGACGGTGATGATGGTGACCCTGCCGGTGCAGCAGGTGGACGTTCCCGAGGTGCCGCCGGTGGCGTGAGGGTTCCTCATCGGCAGCGCCGGGCCGTGCCCGGCGGTCCCCATCGCAATCGCTCAACCACCGCCCTGCGGTAGCACGGCACTCCGGTCACGCCGGTCATCCCATCGGCGGCGTCGTAACGCCGAAGTGATCGTGGCATACCGTCCGTGCGGTTGCGACAATGCGGGCCATGACTGACCGCATCCCCTTGCTGCTGCTCCCCGGCCTGCTCAACGATGCCGAGCTGTGGCGCGCGCAGCTGGCCGACCTGGCCGATATCGCCGAGTGCAGCGTGGGCGACCAGACCCGCGGCGCGACCCTGCAGGCGGTGGCCGAGGATGTACTGGCGCAGGCACCTGCGCGCTTCGCGCTGGCCGGGTTCTCGCTGGGAGGCTTCGTTGCCCAGCAGATCCTGCGCGTCGCACCGGAGCGGGTGCTGCGGCTGGCGCTGATCGACACCTCGATCCACGCCGATTCGCCGGAGCGCGCCGAGCAGCGTCGCAGCCAGCGCGCCAGCGTGCGCCTGCCCGGGAAGTTCCATGGATTCGGTGACGCCCTGATGCGCAGCTACATCGATGCCTCGCGGCTGGACGACTATGTACTGGTGCAGCGCGTGCGCGACATGACGGCGCGTCTTGGCGCGGAGGTGTTCCTGCGACAGAGCGCGCTGGAACGTCGTGACGGCCACGATGTGCTGGCCGGATATCGCGATCCGCTGCTGATCGTGTGCGGTGCCAACGACCGCATCACGCCATTGGCGGTGAGCGAGGAGATGCACGCGCTGGTACCGCACTCGCAGCTGGTGGTGGTGCCCGACTGCGGGCACCTGGCGCCGATGGAGAAGCCGGATGAGGTCAGTGCGGCGATGCGCGGGTGGCTGCTGCAGGACTGAAGGGCCCGCCGGGCATGGCCCGGCGCTACCTGTGGCGATCCGGTAGCGCCGGAGCGCGCCCGGCGGCCCCCATCGCCATCGTCCGGTAGCGCCGGGCCGTGCCCGGCGGCTTCGGCTCAGTCCCAGGCCGGCGCGATGCCTTCCGGATTGGCCAGCCGATGCCCGCGGTCGAGCCTGGCAATCTGTGTCATGTCCTCCTCGGTCAAACGGATGGCCGCCGCTTCCAGATTGGAGGCCAGGTTCTCGCGCCGGGTCGAGGACGGAATCACCGCAAAGCCCTGCTGCAGTGCCCATGCCAGTGCGATCTGTGCCGGCGTGGCCTGGTGGCGGCCGGCGATGGCCTGGATCACCGGGTCCTTGATGACTTCGCCATAGGCCAGGCTCATGTAGGCGGTGACAGGGATGCCGTTTTCCTGCAGGAACTTCACCAGCAGGCGATTCTGCAGGTATGGATGGATCTCGACCTGATTGGTGGCGATGGCGTCGGCGCCGAGGATGCCGATTGCCTTGCGCGTCTGCGCGATGGTGAAGTTGGAGATGCCGATCTCCCTGGTGAGGCCCTGCGCCCTGGCTTCGGCCAGCGCAGGCAGGTACTCCTCCATCGGCACGTCGACCTTGTCGTTCGGTGAGGGCCAGTGGATCAGCGCCAGATCGACATGGTCGGTGCGCAGCTTCTTCAGGCTGTCGTGCAGGCTGGCCAGCAGCGCATCGCGCTTGAACTCGGTGATCCAGACCTTGGTGGTCAGGTAGATCTCGTCACGCGGCACGCCGGATTCGGCGATGGCCTGGCCGACCTCGGCCTCGTTGTCGTAGATCTGCGCGGTATCGATGGCGCGGTAACCGACGTCCAGTGCGTTGCGTACCGAGTCGATCACAGTCTGGCCTTTCAGGCGGAAGGTGCCGAGACCGAAAGCGGGGACAGTCATGGGGGAACTCCAGCTAATGGGGGGAAGGGCGCGGTAGATCCGCACAAGGGTAGGGCAGGGCCTGCATGCATGCCGGCAACGGTGCATTGCGCAGGCGTGGAGATGCGTCGGTAGTGAGCGGCGTCGTATCAGTGTGCGGTGATCGCGGTGCCCTCGGCGCGGTCGTCGATGCCGTCCCGACGGTCCAGGCGGCCGCTGAGCACGGTCAATGCATAGGCACCCACCACCACCAGCGCGCCCAGCCACGGCGTATGCATCAGGCCGACGTTCTCCACCACCAGGCCGCCCAGCGATGCGCCCAGGGCGATGCCGATGTTGAATGCAGCGATGTTCAGTCCGGATGCCACGTCGGTGGCCTGCGGCGCATAGCGCTGCGCCTGCTTGACCACATAGACCTGCAGTCCGGGCACGTTGCCGAAGGCCACCGCACCCAGGGCCAGCACCGTCAGCAACATCAACACCGTGTTGTAGGCGGTGAAGGTGAGCGCCAACAGGACCATGGCCAGCAGGGCGAAGATGCGCCTGAGCGCCGGAACCGGACCCATGCGGTCGGCCATGCGGCCGCCCCACAGATTGCCGATCGCCACCGACACGCCATACACCAGCAGTACCAGGCTGACCGCGTTGGCCGAGAAGCCGGTGACGTCCTGCAGGATGGGCGCCAGGTAGGTGAAGGCCAGGAACGTGCCGCCGTAGCCCAGTGCCGTCATCGCGTAGACCAGCAGCAGGCGCGGCTGGGCCAGCACGGCCAGCTGCTGGCGGAAGCGGGCGGGCGCGCTCTGCGGCACAGTGCGCGGCACGAACAGCGCCGCGCCGACCAGGGCGATCACGCCCAGGCCGGCCACGGCCAGGAAGGTCGCGCGCCAGCCCAGGTGCTGGCCGATGAAGGTGCCCAGCGGCACGCCGGTCACCAGTGCGACGGTCAGCCCGGTGAACATGATCGCGATCGCGCTGGCGGCCTTTTCTTTCGGCACCACCGCCGTGGCGATGATCGAGCCGATCGAGAAGAACACGCCATGGGCGAGGCCGGTCAGGATGCGGGCGACAATCAGCGAGGCGTAGCCCGGTGCCATCCAGGCGATGACGTTGCCCAGCGTGAACAGCGCCATCAGTGCCACCAGCAGGGTCTTGCGCGGCACGCGGCCGGTCAGCGCGGTCAGCACCGGCGCGCCGATGGCTACGCCCAGGGCGTACAGCGAGACCAGCAGGCCGGCCGAAGGCAGGCTGACCTGCAGGTCGGCGGCGATGGTCGGAATCAGGCCGACGATGACGAATTCGGTGGTGCCGATGGCGAAGGCGCCCAGGGTCAGCGCCAGCAGGGCGAGAGGAATGCCGCGGATCATGGCGGGCTCCGGAGGAAGGAAGGCGCGCAGTGTGCGCGGCCCACCTTTGTCGAAAAACCGGTCTTCACGCCAATCACTCTTGCCTGGTGGTCAATAATGGCGCCATGAAGACCACCCTCGATGAAATGCAGGCCTTTCTGGCCGTGATCGACAGCGGTTCGATCAGTGCCGCCGCCGAGCAGCTGGGTCAGACCCCTTCCGGGGTGAGCCGGGCGCTGGGCCGGCTGGAGGACAAGCTGGGCACCACCCTGCTGACCCGTACCACGCGCCGGCTGCACCTGACCGCCGAAGGCGAGGCCTACCTGCGCCATGCACGGGCGATCATCGACGCGGTGGAGTCGGCCGAAGAGCAGATGGCGGCGCGCCGCGAGCGCCCGGCTGGACGCCTGCGGGTGGATGCGGCCATGCCGTTCGTGCTGCACGTGATCGTCCCCCTGGTGGCGGGCTACCGCGCGCGATACCCGGAGGTGCAGCTGGAGTTGAACAGTTCCGAACGCTACATCGACCTGCTGGAACGACGCACCGACGTGGCCATCCGCATCGGCCCACTGGCCGACTCAACGCTGCACGCGCGCTCGCTGGGCCGCTGCCGGCTGCAGCTGCTGGCCAGCCCGGGCTACCTGGCCGAGCACGGTGAACCGGCCAGCGTGGCGGCGCTGGGTCAGCACACGCTGCTGGGATTCAATGAACCCGAATCGCTGAACCGCTGGCCCGTGCCGGGCGACGCCGACGGCCAGCTGCTGGTACGGCCGGACATCGCCGTATCCAGCGGCGAGACCCTGCGCCGGTTGGCGGTGGAAGGGGTGGGCATCACCTGCCTGTCGGACTTCGTCACCGAACGCGACCGTGCTGCCGGCACGCTGGTGCCGGTACTGGCTGCAGAGACGCTGGATGTCTACCAGCCGATCCACGCCGTGTACTACCGCAACACGGCGGTCTCGGCGCGGATCAGCTCGTTCCTGGACCATCTCGGTGACGCGATGGTGCAGTCGGATTACCTGCGCTGAGGCATGCCGCGCTCGCCGGGCATGGCCCGGCGTTACCTGCGCGTTCCGCAGAGCCGGACCCATGCTCGGCTGCACAGGGTCCATGCAGTCCTTCAGGCCGCGCGCGCCAGCGCTTCGCCGCTCGCCGCGGGGGGCGACAGATCGAACACATCCACCGCGTCCATCAACCGGTCCGCCTGCTGCTCCAGGCTGCGCGCGGCGGCGCTGGCCTCTTCCACCAGCGCGGCATTCTGCTGGGTCGCGCCGTCCATCTGCACCACGGTCTGGTTGACCTGTTCGATGCCTGCACTCTGTTCCTGCGACGCGGCGGAGATCTCGGCCATGATGTCGGTCACGCGCTGCACCGAGGCGACGATCTCGGCCATGGTCATGCCCGCCTGGCGCACGCGTTGTGCGCCATCGGCCACCTGGTCCACCGAGGTATCGATCAGCGTCTTGATCTCCTTGGCCGCATTGGCTGAACGCTGCGCCAGCGTACGCACCTCACTGGCCACCACGGCGAAGCCCCGGCCCTGCTCACCGGCACGCGCAGCCTCCACCGCTGCGTTCAACGCCAGGATGTTGGTCTGGAAGGCGATGCCATCGATCACGCTGATGATGTCGGCGATCTGCCGCGAAGAGGCCTCGATCGCCCCCATTGTCGCCACCACCTGCGTGACCACCTCGCCCCCCTGCGAGGCAACCTCGTGCGCGCCGATCGCAAGCTGGTTGGCCTGGCGGGCGTGCTCGGCGTTCTGGCGCACGGTGGAGGTCAGTTCCTCCATCGATGCTGCCGTCTCCTCCAGGTTGGCAGCCTGCTGCTCGGTGCGGCGCGACAGGTCGTTGTTGCCGGCGGCGATCTCGGCGGCCGCGGCATGGATGCTGCCCGAAGTGTGCTTGATGTCGGTGACGATGGTGGCCAGCTGCGCCGCAGTCGTGTTGGCATCGCCAGCGATGCGGGCGAACACGCCCTGGAAGCTGCCGTGCATGCGCGCGCCAAGCCGGCCATCGGCAATCGCGCGCAGCATCGTTGAGACCTCGCCGAGATTCTGCTCGGTGGTCTGCATGAGCTGGTTCAGGCCCTCCACCATCGCGCGGAAGTCATGCTCGAAGCGCGCGCTGTCACCGCGCTGGCTGAAATCGCCGGCCGCAGCGGCGGCGGCAAGGCGGCGGATCTCGCCGTTGATGGTGCCAAGGTTGGCCTTGGCAGTATCCAGCGCTTCGGTGATGACGGCCTTCTCGCCTGGCAGGCGCTCCATGTCCTCGCTGAGATCGCCCACCGCATAGCGGCCCATGATCGTGATCGCGCGCATCTTCACCCGGATGTGCGCGTCGACCAGCGCGTTGCTGTCGGCCACCATGGTTCCGAATGCGCCAGGGAAGGCGCTGGCATCCATGCGATAGCTGATCGAGCCGGCGTCATGCGCCTTCGCCATTGCCGCCTGCGCCTCGAGCACGCCGCCCACCGTGGCCTGCACGGCCTGCATGGCCTGCGCCAGCCGGCCCACTTCATCGCGGCTGCGAACCTGCACGACGTGCTGCAGGTCGCCAGCGGCCACGGCGCGCGCAGCCGCCTCCACCGCCAGCACCGGTTGCACCACCGCGCGGCGCAGCCACCAGGCCAGGCCCATCAGCAGCAGCGCAGCGGCGACCACGGTCAGCACCGCGCACAGCAGCAGCATCTGCCTTGCCTGCTGCGCGCGCGTGGCCACCGCGGCCTCGGCCACCCGGGTGGCCTGCGTGCTCAGCGCGTCCAGCGATGCGGCCACCGCGCGGTCCTTGCCCCGCACCAGGGTATCGCCCGCAGCGGCATCGTAGCCGGCCGCAGCAAACGCCTGCAGTGCAGCGTGATAGTCCTTCTGCAGCTGCGCATGCAGGCCAGCGAAGGCGAGGGCGAGCTCGCGCGTACGGGCATCGGGGCTGCCGGCCAGCCCGCGTGCCAGTCCATCGACGATTCTGCCTTCGCTGTCGAATGCATCCAGATGACGCTGGCGCAGGACCGGATCGTGGCCCCGCAGCAGCACGTTCTTCCATTCCTGCACCTGGCCACGGAACTCGCGCTGCAGGCGTTCGGCATCGCGGCCATGGGCGACTTCGGCAGGCACCTCGGCAGACAGCTTCAGCCAGGCCGACGCCAGGCCGGCCAAGGCACACAGCAGGATGACGGCGAGGCCAAGGGATACGGCGCCGAGCAGCTTCGTCTGCAGTCGCGGCGCATGGGGAGAGGCATTCATGGGGCGAGATCTCGGAAGGGGGGCGATGCGGTATCGACCTGATCTCGCGTGCTCTGAAGTGCGATAAGTATCACATTATCGTTTCGTTCAACGAGGTGAAGGAAATGTTTCATAGGACAGATGTGTCCATATGGAACGAAACAGGACGCTCGACAGGGGATATAAATGTAACTATTGTTGTTACATGAAATCCTCGAACCCGCTTTCCGACGCGCTGCACGTGATGGCCCATCTCGTGGGCCAGCAGGGGCCGCGCACCTCCGAACAGCTGGCCATGTGCCTGCCGACCCATCCGGTGGTGATCCGCCGGCTGCTGGCACAGATGCACAAGGCCGGGTTGGTGCGCAGCACACGCGGGCACGGTGGTGGCAGCCAGCTGGCGCGCGATGCCACCCGCATCACGCTGCACGACATCTACCTGGCGGTCGGCGCACCGCCGCTGGTGCAGATCGGCACACGCGGCGCAGGTCGTGGCTGCCCGATCCAGCAACTGGTCGATTCGGCGCTGCTCGATGGTGCCCGCGAAGCGCAGCGATTGCTGGAACACCGCCTGCAGTCCACCACGCTCGACCAGCTCGGCGCGGAGTTCGCGCGCCACCTCGCCCATCACCGCTCCCTGGAAGGACACCATGAATCCTGAAGTGATCATCGTCGGCGGCAGTTACGCCGGCATCGCCGCGGGCCTGATCCTGGCCCGCGCACGCCGCGCGGTCACCGTCATCGACGCCGGCCTGCCCCGCAACCGTGCGGCCAGCCATTCGCATGGCGTCCTCGGCCTGGACGGCATCAGTGGTGCCGAGCTGTTGAAGACGGCGCGCCAGCAGCTGCTGGACTATCCCAGCGTGCGCTGGATCCATGCCGAGGCCGCGCACGCCACCGCCAGCCCCGACGGTGTCGAGGTCCGCACCGCGGATGGCCAGGTGCTGGCCGCACGCAAGCTGCTGCTGGCCAGTGGCATCAGTGACCAGCTGCCGGACCTGCCCGGCCTGGCCGAGCGCTGGGGCAGCACCGTGCTGCATTGTCCCTACTGCCATGGCTACGAAGTCGGCGGCGGAGCGATCGGCGTGCTCGGCGGCCATCCGATGTCGGCCGGCAAGGCACCGCTGTTCGCCGACTGGGGCAATGTCACCTTCTTCAGCCAGGCGGGGGAGATCAGTGAGGAGGAACGCGTGGCCATGCAGCAGCGTGGCGTGCAGATCGAGATCTCGCCGGTGATTGCCGTGCAGGGCGACCAGCCGACCTGGCTGGAAGTGGAACTGGCCGATGGCCGTCGCATCGCCCAGCGCGCGCTGTTCGTTCCAGCCACCCAGGCGATGGCCACGCCGCTGGTGCAGCAGCTGGGCTGCGCGCTGGTCGAAAGCCCGCTGGGCGTGCTGATCGAGGTGGACGCGATGAAGCAGACCTCGGTGCCGAACGTGTACGCCGCAGGCGACGCGACCACGGTCGGCAATATCACCCTGGCCGCCGCCGAAGGGGTGCGTGCCGGGATCGGCGTGCATCACGCGCTGGTCAGCGAAGACAGCATCGGGTGACGGAAAGGGCCGGATTCCGCTCTCTTGAACGACATCCGGCCCGCCCCATCAGCCTTTGACGCACAGCACCTGGCGCAGTGTGTGGACCACGTCCACCAGGTCGAGCTGGGCGGCCATCACATCGTCGATCGACTTGTACGCCGCCGGCGATTCATCCAGCACGCCGCTGTCCTTGCGGCATTCCACATGCGCGGTCGCCTCGCGGTGCTGGGCCAGGGTGATCCGCTCGCGTGCCGTGCCGCGGCTCATCACCCGGCCTGCGCCGTGGCTGCAGCTGTGGAAACTGTCTGCATTGCCCTTGCCACGCACGATGTAGCTGCGCGTGCCCATGCTGCCGGGGATGATGCCCAGCTCGCCCTGGCGTGCACTGACCGCACCCTTGCGGGTGACCAGCAGTTCCTGCCCGGCGTGCGTTTCCTTCTGCACGTAGTTGTGGTGGCAGTTGACGGCCATCGCCGCCAGCCGGAACGGCGGCAGCCGATGCCGCATCTCGGCCAGCACGCGCGCCATCATCGCCTCGCGATTGTGCCGCGCGTAGTCCTGCGCCCAGGACACCGCTTCCACGTAGTCGTCGAACAGCGGCTCGCCTTCCATGAAGAAGGCCAGGTCCTTGTCAGGCAGATGGAAACCGAGCACGCGGCGCTCCAGCTCGCGACGCGCCTGCTCGATGAAGTACGTGCCGATCAGGTTCCCGGTGCCACGCGAGCCGCTGTGCAGCATTACCCACACGGCATCCGTTTCATCCAGGCACAGCTCGATGAAGTGGTTGCCACCTCCCAGCGTGCCCAGCTGGCGATCGAGCTTGTCGGTGCGGATCCGGCGATGCCTGTCCTTGATCTTCTCCAGGCCAGCGGCCAGGCCGGACTGCACCAGCCGCGTGTGGATGCTGTCGGGCATGCGCTGATGCTCGCCACCGCGACCGTTGCCGACCGGGATGCTGCGCTCGATGCTGTTGCGCAGCTGCCGCAGGTCATCGGGCAGGTCGTTGGCCTGCAGCGTCGTGCGCACCGCGGCCATGCCGCAGCCGATGTCCACGCCCACCGCCGCCGGAATGATCGCTCCGCGGGTCGGGATCACCGAGCCGACGGTCGCGCCCTTTCCCAGGTGCACGTCCGGCATCACGGCCACCCAGGGCCCGACGAATGGAATGGCGGCGATGTTGCGCAGCTGCTCATGGGCCTGCGCTTCCAGCGGCACGCCGTTCACCCAGCCCTTGATCGGCGTGGTGCCCTCGGCATGCAGCCATTGATAGGTGTGTTGAGTATCCATGTTGCAATCCATCTCCTTGATGGGCCGGCGGCGCGTCCCTGCGCCAGCCCAGCCCCCTACTTCATCGTCACCAGCTGCTTCAGCACGCCATCCAGGCCGCCGAACACGGTGAGCTTGTCGATCTTCTCGGTGACCTTCTCCAGCGCTTCCAGCTCCTTCAGCCGCATCAGCACCGGGTTGTCCTCGATCAGCCTGGCGGTATTGAGCTGCGAGCGGGTGGCGTTGGCCTCCTCGCGGCGGCGGATCACGCTGGCCTGCGCCTGCTTCTCGGCCAGCACCACGCCGTTGAGGATCTCCTTCATCTCGCCCGGCAGGATCACGTCCTTGATGCCGACACCCAGCAGCTGCACACCGTGGCCCTCGATCGCGGCCCGCACGTGCGCGGCGATCTCACCGTCCAGCGCCGCCTTCTCGCCCAGCAGCTCATCCAGGCTGCGCGTGGCGATCGCCTGGCGCAGGCCGAGCTGCAGCTGCCGGTAGATGAACTCGTCGGCGTTGCTGAGCGTGCGGTGTGCACGCACCGGGTCGACCACCTGCACGGTCGCGGCCAGGTTCACCCGCAGGGTCACCTTGTCGCGGCTGAGCAGCTCCTGGCCGGACACGTCGAGCGAACGCGCGCGCAGTTCGACGCGCTCCACCGACACGTTGCCGTTGAAATTCCAGAACGCGTGCAGTCCGGCATCCAGGGTCTGTCGCAGCGTACCGTCGACGAACAGCAGGCCGACCGATTCGCTCGGCACGGTGCTGATCACCGCCACGCGCGGCAGTACGCCCAGCTGCCCCAGGCGCTGCTGCACGTCGGCCGGCACGCGCGGTTCGTCACCCAGGGCCATCACGCGCACCTCGGTGTCGACCGAACCCCGCCAGTAAAGATGGCGGCTGCCGGGCGGCAGGACATCGTCGATACGGCCATTGCGCAGCAGCAGACCCACCTGTGCAGCGCCGATATCGGCCAGCACGAAGTGTTCGTGCAGCTGTGCTCCCAGCGCGTCGATCAGGCTGTCCTGGTCGCTGCCGTTGTAGGCGCTGCCCTTCGATGCGTTGTGCACGGTCACCTGCGGCGAGCCGCCGAACCGCGACAGGCGGTGCACGCCCGGCAGCAGCACCTGCTGGAAACGACGGTTGCGATACACCAGGCCGCGCTCGCCGTCGCCGATCACGACCTTGATGGTCCAGAACATGGGAGTCTCTCCTTGTATGGCTCTGGTGGTTCGACCCGATGGAAATCCGTCGCCACGACCCGGGCCGATCAGGTCGTGGCGAGGCGGCCTGCACACCCGTGCAGGCCGCGGAAGAGGGCGGCCACCGGTGGACGGTCCGCGCGCGGAGCCTTCGGTGCGCCGGCAGTACCGCCATGGGCGCCGCCGGCAGGCAGCACCGGGGTGGACCAGGGCGGGCAGTGACGGCGGACCGGGGCCCGGCGTGCGGTCCGTTGCTTCCACTTCTCCGCCCGAAGGCGATGTCCGTGGATGGCGACGATGGCCGCTGGGACGTGCGTCCCGGGTGTTGCTTCAAGTCATGACGTGACAGGTCATGTGGTTTGGAGTGGGAATTGAACCCACGACAGACGGACTCAGGATCCGTTGCTCTGACCAGGCTGAGCTATCCAGTTGGGAACCGCGCGGAATCGAACCGCGTGCCGGCGAACCGGCGCCTGCGACCAGCAGGCGATCCAGGCGAGGGCATGTCCGCGACCTCCGGCATACGCTACGGCAGCGCCGTGCGCACCAGCCCGCCATTGAAGCGGGACCGTTGGAAAATCGAGGGTGCAGGCCATCGACATTATCGGCGGGCGATAATGTTGTGAGGCGATGCAGATAATGTCCGGGCACGGCCGCCCGCGCGAAGATAAACTCCGGCGTGCGGGTAATGGCCGATCAGTGGGCGGCGGAATGCCGCGCGGGGTGCAGTTCTGGCATCGCGGGTCCTTGTGCCGACGCAAACGAAAACGCCCCCGGGACATGCGTTCCGAGGGCGTCGTCAAGCCTCGGAGATCGGGGTGGCCGATCTCCGCAGGGCGGGTATCAGGCCGTTGTGGGCAGTGCTTCCTTGCCGGACGCGCGCGCCAGCACATCCATGCGCAGGCATGGCAGCAGTGTGGCGATGGCGGAGAAATGCGCGTTCAAGGGAAACATCCAGGCGGGTGTTGAAACGAGGTGCGCACGATAAACCACGATTTAGTCGTGCGCAACCATTTTGTTGAATTATTTTCTTCTGCCCGATGCCGGAGCCGGCCGGCGACCGGCCCCGGCCAATCTCAGCCTTCCGCGCTTGCCGCGTCCAGCTGCGCGACATCCTGCACGCTCAGCGATACATTCGCCGCGGCCAGCAGGTCGTGCAGCTGTTCGACGCTGGTGGCGCTGACGATCGGCGCGGTGATCGACGGCCGTGCGATCTGCCATGCCAGTGCGATCTGTGCCGGGCTGGCAGTGTGCTTGCTGGCCACGTCATCCAGCGCTTCCAGGATGCGCAGGCCGCGCGGGTTGAGATAACGCTTCACCACGTTCTCGCCCCGCGCCGGGCTTTTGCCCGCATCGGCTGCCGTGCGGTACTTGCCGCTGAGGAAGCCGCTGGCCAGTGCGTAATAGCCGATCACGCCGATCTGCTCGCGCTGCACCAGCGGTTCCAGCGCGGTCTCGTAGCCGGCGCGGTCGTAGAGGTTGTACTCCGGCTGCAGGGTTTCGTAACGCGGCAGCTTGTAATCGGTGGATACCTTCAGCGCATCGGCCAGGCGGGTGGCGCTGTAGTTGGAGGCACCGATGGCGCGCACCTTGCCGGCTTCGATCAGGCGACCGAACGCGGCCAGCGTGGCTTCCAGCGGTGTCGACTCATCATCCTCGTGGGCCTGGTACAGATCGATCACATCGGTCTGCAGGCGACGCAGCGAGTCTTCCACCGCCGCATTGATGTTGTCCGGGGTCAGCCCAGGGCGTTCGGCCCATTTGCCGACCTTGGTCGCCAGCACCACCTTCTCGCGCTTGCCGCTGCGGGCGAACCACCTGCCGATCAGCGTTTCCGATTCGCCGCCCACATTGCCGGGCACCCAGGCCGAGTACACGTCGGCGGTGTCGACCAGGTTGAAGCCGGCGTCGACGAAGGCATCAAGCAGGGCGAAGCTGGCCTTCTCGTCGGCGCTCCAGCCGAACACGTTGCCTCCGAAGGCGAGCGGACGTACATGCAGGCCGGAACGGCCCAGTTCACGGGTTGCCGTCATGGGCACGGTCTCCTTGGGGGAAGTGCTCCAGAATAGAACGCGTTGTGTTACCGCGCTGCGGCGCTGACCACAAAACAGTGTTCCGCGACGGGCGCGCGGCTAACGATTTGTGAACACCTGGCGCGCGGTGACTGCTAGTCTCGCCGCATCATTCCGCTGGAGTCGCCCCGATGATGCCTGCTTCGTCCCTGCGTGGTTGCCGCCTGTTGCTTGCTTCCGCCCTGCTTGCTGCCGTGCCCGCGTACGCTGCGCCGACCTTGGTGGCGCCGGCGCAGATCCAGGTATCGCCCGCCATCGACGCTGCGGTGAAGGCGTCGACCCGTGATCCGGCCAACGTCAAGCGTGATGGCTACCGTCATCCGGCACAGTCGCTGGCCTTCTTCTCGGTGGCACCGGAGAAGACCGTCATCGAAATCACTCCGGGCAATGGTTGGTATTCGGAAATTCTCGCGCCGCTGCTGCATGACAAGGGCCGGTACGTGGCAGCCGTGGTCGACCCGATGGCGGTGGCAGAAGGTCGTGGCCGCGACTACCAGCAGCGCAGCCGCGATGGCCTGGAAAAGAAGTTCGCCGGTGCGCCGGCACAGTTCGGCAAAGCAGTCGTGGTCGCCTACGATCCGGCCAAGCCGGTGTTCGGACCGGCCAACTCGGCCGATGTGGTGCTGACCTTCCGCAACGTGCACAACTGGCGCAAGGCCGGCCAGGCGCAGGGCATGTTCCAGGGCTTCTTCAACGTGCTCAAGCCGGGCGGCGTGCTGGGCGTGGTGGAGCACCGCGCCAAGGCCGATGTGGCCGACGATGATGACACTGGTTATGTCGGCCAGCAGCAGGTGATCGCCTTGGCCGAGGCCGCCGGCTTCAGGTTGGATGCGCGCAGCGAGATCAATGCCAACCCGCGCGACACCAAGGATCATCCCAACGGCGTGTGGACCCTGCCGCCGACCAACCAGCATGACAAGGCCGACGCCGCGAAGTACCAGGCCATCGGCGAAAGCGATCGCATGACCCTGCGCTTCATCAAGCCCTGAGGCGAAGCCTCGCAGCCGCAAGCGGCAATGGACACACGTGTATCCGCCGGGCCTGGCCCGGCGCGACAGTCAAAGGAGTGAGCGGTTGAAGAAGATCCTGTACATCGTGATCGCAGTACTGGTGCTGGTACGCCTGTTCGACTTCACCTTCCATGGCGGCAATACCTATGACCTGCTGGGCGCGGTGGGGTTCGCGGTGCTGTTGATCGGCATCCTGCAGGATGAACGCGCGCGCCGTGCGAGCCCGCCATTGGCGTCCCAGCGGCGGCGGGCGGCGATCGCATCGGCCTGTGGCATTGCGCTGGTGCTTGTTTCGTTCCTGCTGAAGTGGAAAGTCTTCGGCTGAGGCGCCCGTGATCGCGATGGCAGCGCCGGAATGGGACAATGCCGCATCCACCGCCTGCCGTGCCTGCGATGCTGATTGCCTTCAACAAGCCGTTCAATGTGCTGTGCCAGTTCACCGATCGCAGCGTCCCGCCGCGCCCGACCCTGGCGGGTTTCGGCCTGCCGCCGCGTGTGTATGCGGCGGGCCGGCTGGATCATGACAGCGAAGGCCTGCTGCTGCTGACCGACAACGGTCCCTTGGCGCACAGGTTGACCGACCCGAAGCACAAGGCCGACAAGACCTACTGGGTGCAGGTGGAAGGCACGCCTGGCGAGGAACAGCTGCAGCGCCTGCGCAGCGGCGTGATCCTCAATGATGGGCCGACCCTGCCGGCGAAGGTCGAACGGCTCGATCCCGCGCCGGAGCTGTGGACGCGCGATCCGCCCGTGCGTTTCCGCAAGACCGTTGCCGATACCTGGCTGGCGATCACGATCCGCGAAGGGCGCAACCGCCAGGTACGGCGGATGACCGCCGCCGTGAACCTGCCCACCCTGCGCCTGGTGCGGGTGGCAATGGGTCCTTACCGGCTGGATGATCTGCGCCCCGGACAGTGGCGGCAGATCGGCTGAAACGAAACGGGCCGGAGATCACCCACAGGCGATCTCCGGCCCGGATACAGCCGCCTGCCTCAGGCGTCGCTGCCGATATCGCTGTGCTCGTCGACCACGGTGTCGTTGCGGCGGTCGCGGGCACTGATGCGCTGCGCCTGGCCATCAACGACCTGACCATTGGCCGCCTTCTTCTTCTGCTGCTTGCGATACAGGGCATAGCCGAGCAGACCCACACCCACTGCCGCGGCGGCGATGGTCACTGCCGGATTGCGGCGGGCGAACTTGGTGGCAACCTTGCCACCGGTCTTCACTGCGCCCAGTGCGGCTCCCGTCTTGATCCAGTCGCTGGCCTGCGGACCCAGATGGCGCAGGCTGCCGCCGGCACTCTTCAGGCCGTCGCCCGCGGTGTGGGCCAGGTCCAGGGCGCGCTCCAGGGCGCGGTCGGTAATCACGGTCAGTCTGCTCATGCGGGGGTCCTTTGCCTCGGGTCGAAGTCCAGTGTGGCGCGTTGCCCGTAAACGGTATGTCAGTCGGGCAGTCACACGGCGTGACTCTACGCGCTCCATTCAGGATCAGGCAGGATTGCTATGTTCCCCGTGGTTTGGCCCGGTGGGTGGCGGTGGCCGTCCACGGGTCGTCCGGCCAGGGATGGCGGGGATAGCGGCCCTTCATCTCTTTCTTCACCTCGGCATAGGTGTTTTCCCAGAAGTTGCGCAGGTCCTGGGTGACCTGCAGCGGACGACCGCCGGGTGACAGCAGGTGCAGGGTCAGTGGCACGCGCCCATCGGCGATGCGGGGAGTGTCTGCCAGTCCGAACAACTCCTGCAGCTTCACGGCCAGCACCGGTGGCAGCGGTTCGCCGGACTCGCTGTCCAGTGCATAGGTGATGGGCCGCTCCAGCCCGGAGGGCACAGTGATGCGGCTTGGCGCATGCCGCTCCACGAGCTGCCGCTGTGACCATGCCAGGGGCGACTTCAGCGCTTCTGCGAAGCTGGCTTCGTCCAGCGCATCGAGGCGGCTCTTGCCGGTAAACGCAGGCTGCAGCCACCGCGCGCGGGTGGCGAGCAGCGTGGCATCGCTGCAGTCGGGCAGCTCCAGCTCGGGCATCCAGCGACGCAGCGACTCCACCCGTGCCTGCCATTGGCGCAGGGCCTCGGTCCACGGCAGTGCCTGCAGGCCGAGCTCGGCAACAGCCTCGGTCAAGGCGCCGGCCGCGTGTTCCGGGTCGACCCGGCCCGCCGAGCGACTGTCCAGCACGATGCGATCGAAGCGGGTTTCGCGCAGTGCGACCAGCGCACGCCGTTCGCCGTCCCAGCGCACCGTGTCGGCGGTGACGAAGCGCTGCGGGTAGATCCTGCGCAGATGATCCTCATCGACCGGCGCGGCGCGCAGCAGAAGCGCATCGCGGGCCTCGAAACGCAGTTCGCTGGCGACCAGCCACGGTTCGCCACGCAGATCGCTCAGTTCATGCAGGCGCGCGCTGCGCCCGTTGGCGAGCAGGTAGCGCAGCGGATCGCCCGGATGCTGGAAGCCGATACGATCGGGAAAAGCGTGCGCCAGCAGATCGCCCAGCGCGTGCGCTTCGATGCTGGCAGGGGGCGCCGCATCGCAGCGCAGCCGACGCCGCCACTGGCGCGCGGCGGCATCAATGGCAGCCAGTCCACCACGACTGGCATCGGCCGGCGCGCGGCCAGCACGGAACGCGGCCAGCGCGCGCCAGCGTGCCGCCAGTGCATCGCCGCCCTGGCGCAGGGGGTCGCGTGCTTCCAGCAGCGCCGCCAGATCGGCCGCCAGCGCCTGTGCGTGCGGGTCAGGGGCGGCGAGCAGCATCGCGGCCATGCGTGGATGGGTACCCAGCGCCAGCACGCGTCGGCCCAAGGCGGTGATCGCGCCCGACTCCGACAACGCGCCCAGGCGGTGCAGCAGCTCGCGCGCCGCACCCATCGGTCCGCTTGGGGGCGGATCGAGAAAGCGCAGGTCGCTGCTGCCCCACGCCGCCAGCTCCAGCGCCAGTCCTGCCAGTTCGACCTGGTCGATCTCGGCACGCCGCTGAGGCTCCAGCCGCTGCGACTGCGGCCACAGGCGCCAGGCCACGCCCTCGGCCACGCGGCCGGCACGACCGGCACGCTGGTCGGCCGAGGCCTGCGCAATGGCCACCACGTCCAGGCGGGTGAAGCCGCTGTTCGGGTCATAGCGGGGCTCGCGTGCCAGGCCGCTGTCGATCACCACGCGCACGCCGGGCAGGGTCACCGAGGATTCGGCCACGTTGGTGGCCAGCACCACGCGGCGGCGGCCCTCATCTGCGGGTTGCAGCACGCGCGCCTGCTGTTCCACCGGCAGTTCGCCATGCAGTGCCAGGACCTCGGTGTTGCCGCCGATCGATTCCTGCAGACCGGCCTGCACACGGGCGATCTCCCGCTGGCCAGGCAGGAACACCAGCACGTCGCCCGGGTGCTCGACCAGCGCCTGCTGCACTGCACGGCGGACCTGCAGTTCCAGTGATTCTTCGCGACGCGCCGGGAAGTGGCTGACGGTCACGGGGTAGCTGCGGCCCTCGCTGCTCAAGCGGGGTGCGTCGAGGAAGCGTGCCAGCCGCTCGCCATCCAGGGTCGCCGACATGACCACCAGCCGCAGGTCGTGGCGCAGCTGTGCCTGTACGTCCAGCGCCAGTGCCAATCCCAGGTCGCCGCTGAGGTGGCGCTCATGGAACTCGTCGAACAGGATCGCGCCCACCTGTTCCAGCAACGGGTCGTCCTGCAGCATGCGGGTCAGGATGCCTTCGGTCACCACCTCGATGCGGGTGCGCGCGGACACCCGGTTCTCGAAGCGGATGCGGTAGCCGACGGTATCGCCGACCTCCTCGCCGAGCTGCCTTGCCATGAACATCGCTGCGCTGCGCGCGGCCACCCGGCGCGGCTCCAGCAGGATGATCCTGCGGCCCTGCAGCCACGGTGCATCGAGCAGCGCCAGCGGTACCTGGGTGGTCTTGCCGGCGCCCGGTGGTGCCTCCAGCACGAGCCGTGGCTGTGCAGCCAGATGCTGCTGGATCTGCGGCAGCAGCGGAGAAATGGGGAAGTGCGGGGCGTTCATGCGCAAAGGATAAGGGGCCACGCTGGGCGCGGGTACAATGCGCAGGCACATTTCCTCCGCGATGACCATGCACCTGATCGATATCGGCGCCAATCTGACCCACGACTCCTTCGACCGCGACCGCGACGCCGTGCTGCAGCGTGCCCGCCAGGCCGGGGTGGTGCAGATGGTGGTCACGGGGGCCAGCCGCGAGCACTCTCCGCTGGCGCTGCAGCTGGCCCAGCAGCATCCGGGATTCCTGTATGCGACGGCCGGCGTACACCCGCATCATGCGGTGGAGTACACCGAAGAATGCGATGCGGAGATGCGCGCCCTGCATGCCCACCCGGAAGTGGTGGCGGTCGGCGAGTGCGGACTGGACTACTTCCGTGACTTCTCGCCGCGACCTGCCCAGCACCGTGCGTTCGAGCGCCAGCTGCAGCTGGCGGCGGAGAACGGCAAGCCGCTGTTCCTGCACCAGCGCGACGCGCACGCCGACTTCATGGCGCAGATGAAGAACTTCGAGGGTCGCCTCGGGCCGGCGGTGGTGCACTGCTTCACCGGTGAACGGGAGGAGTTGTTTGATTACCTCGACCAGGACTGGTACATCGGCATCACCGGCTGGCTCTGCGACGAGCGTCGCGGGGCGCACTTGCGCGAGCTGGTGAAGAGCATTCCAGCCGATCGCCTGATGATCGAGACCGATGCGCCGTACCTGCTGCCGCGCACGCTCAAGCCGATGCCGAAGGATCGCCGCAACGAACCGATGTTCCTTTCGCACATCGTCGAGGAGTTGGCCCATGATCGTGGCGAGGATGTCGTGCTGACCGCAGCCCATGCCACGGCGGCAGCCCGTGCCTTCTTCCGGCTGCCCGACGCCGACACGACACGTCAGCCGTGAATGCCCGGATCCGGTGACGCTCGGCCATGCCCGGCGAGCGAAGCGGCAAGATCCGTCAGCCCTTCCCGATACGTCGGAAACTGCGGCGCCCACCCCAGCGCTTCGCGCGTACCGCGGCTGTCGATGCGCTTGCTGCCTTCGTAGAAGCGGCGCAGGGCCGGGCTCAGCGCCGGGTCGTCCCACGCCATTGCCGGTGGCATCGCAAAGCCTCCCAGCTGCGCGGCGAAGGCCAGCACGTCCTGTGGCGGTGCGGGCTCATCGTCGCTGGGCAGGTACAGCGCCTGCAGGGTGGGTCGCCGCATCGCCGCGATGATCACCGCCACCAGGTCCTGTACATGCAGGCGGTTGAACAGCAGGCCCGGCTTCAGCACATGGCGGGCACGCCCCTGCGCGAGCTGCACCAGTGCATTGCGGCCGGGACCATACAGCCCGGGCAGCCGGAACACTGCCGAGGCGATGCCGCGCCGGCTGGCCAGTGCGCGCCATTGCGACTCCGCGCGCAGGCGCTGCAGGCCCGCAGGCCCGGTGGCGTCGGCCACGCTGTCCGCATCGATCCAGCCGCCCTGGCGGTCGCCGTACACCGACGTCGACGACAGATAGCCCACCCACTGCAATGCGGGACTGTCTTCCAGTGCCGTGCGCAGCATGCGCACTGCCGGGTCGCCGTCGGCATCGGGCGGTATGCTGCCCAGCACCGCATCGGCGCGCGCGATGTCATCCAGAAGCGCGGGTGCAGGTGCTGTGCCAGCGCAGAGTCGATGGCAGCGCAGGCCATCGACGGCTGCCGTGGACGGATCGCGTACGGTGCCGGCGACCTGCACGCCCAGCGCTTCCAGGCGAGCCGCCAGTACGCGCCCGCTCCAGCCCATGCCCAGGATCAGCACCCGTCCGGGCAACGGACCGGCCGGCAGCGTCAGGCTCACGCCCGGCGCTGCGCCTGGTAGGCCTGCAGGCTGCTGTAGGCGACCTGCAGCAGCACGCCCTGCTGGCCGGCACTGCGTGCACGCGCCAGCATGTCACCGACGATGTGGCCGGCCTCCACCTGCTGCCCGGCCTCCAGGTCACGCAACATCGAGGCCTTCAATGCCGAGCCGGCCTGGGTCAACGTGCCGCGCGCAGTGTCCTGCGCTGCCGCCGGGACTGCCTCACCGGCCGCCTCCGCCACGGCCAGGCACTCGTCGTACAGGCCCTGCACGATGGCCGTGCCATCATCGGTCGCGACAATCGTGCCGATGTCCGCGCGCAACAGGCAGGTCGCCGCGGCAAGCGCGGTGAGGAAGGTGTACTTGATCCACTGCTCCTGGCCGATGCGTTCGCTGGCCAGGTGATCGAGGTTGGCCTGCGTGCAGGCGGCGGCGAAGGCACGCACGCGCGCCGAGAGCGCGCCACCGCCGCGTTCCCCGAAGGTGAGCTTGGCGGGTTTTCCCAGATGCACCACCGCACCGTCCGGTGCCTTGGTCGCACTGATGAAGCACAGCCCGCCCAGCACCGCCTCGCGGCCGAAGCGTGCATCCAGATCGTTGTAATGATGCAGCCCGTTGAGGATCGGCAGCACGGTGGTGCCGGGGCCCACCGCCGGCGCGATGGCCTCGATCGAGCTGTCCAGGTCGTAGGCCTTGCAGCTGAGGATGACCAGGTCGAAGGGCCTCTCCCGGGCCAGCGCGGGCAGCGCATCGGCTGTCACGTGCTGCACCGGGAAGGCGGCATCGCCGACTGGACTGCGGATCACCAGTCCATCGCGTGCAAGCTGCCCGGCGCGGGCAGGGCGGACCAGGAAGGTCACGTCCACACCGGCCTGGGCCAGGCGGCCGCCGAAGTAACCGCCGGTACCGCCGGCGCCGAGAATCAGGATGCGCATTGCACGTTCACCGTTGTCTGCGGAACCAATGTTGCGAGTGTGCCGGGGATCGCGACCCCGGCGATCGGCGCTCAGCTGCGCATGCCCACGCCGCGGCGCAGCAGCCACAGCGCCACCGCCGTCAGCACCACCACGAAGCCGATCATCAGCGCGTACGCGACCCACAGCGGCACGTCACTGCTGCCCAGCAGGCCGTAGCGGAACGCGTTGACCATGTAGAAGATCGGGTTCGCATGGGTCGCTGCTTCAGCCCAGGCCGGCAGCAGCTTCACCGAATAGAACACGCCGCCCAGATAGGTCAGCGGGGTCAGGATGAAGGTCGGAACGATCGCCACGTCGTCGAACTTCTTCGCGTACACGGCATTGATGAAGCCGGCCAGCGAGAAGATGGTAGCGCCCAGCAGCACCGTGGTCAGTGTCACCAGCGGGTGCGGGATGCGCACGGGGGTGAAGAACATCGCGATGATCAGCACGATCACGCCGACCATCAGGCCGCGCAGTACCGCACCGGCCACGTAACCCCACAGGATCACCCAGTTCGGCATCGGGCTCACCAGCAGCTCTTCCACGTGGCGGCCGAACTTGGCGCCGAAGAAGGACGAGCTGATGTTGCCGTAGCTGTTCTGGATCACGCTCATCATGACCAGCCCGGGCACGATGAACTGCATGTAGCTGTACCCGCCCATCTCGCCCACGCGCGAGCCGATCAGGCCGCCGAAGATGAGGAAGTACAGGGTCATGGTGATCGCCGGCGGCACCAGCGTCTGGCCCCAGATGCGCATGATCCGGGTCACTTCGCGGCGCACGATGGTCAGCAGCGCGACGCGGTTGCGCTGGCCGTCGGTCAGCTCGGTGGTGCTCATGCGGATTTCTCCTGGTTGCCGGTGAGGCGCACGAACAGCTCCTCCAGTCGGTTGCTCTTGGTACGCATCGAGCGCACGCGGATGCCGGCTTCATTCAGCGCGGCGAACACGCGGTTCAGATCCATCGCCCGTGGCATGTCGATGTCCAGGGTGTGCGCGTCGGGCGCGCTGAGGGTTGCGCCCTCGATCGCCGGCAGCTGCACCGGCAGATCGCCATCGATGTCCAGCAGGAAGCCTTCCACGTCCAGCTTGGCCAGCAGCGCACGCATCGGCCCCTGCTCGACGATCCGGCCGTGGTTGATGATCGCCAGATGCCGGCACAGGTACTCGGCCTCCTCCAGGTAGTGGGTGGTGAGGATGATCGTCGTGCCAGCCGCATTGATCTCCTTCAGCACCCGCCACATGTCGCGGCGGATCTCGATGTCCACGCCCGCGGTCGGCTCATCCAGGATCAGCAGGCGGGGACGCGTCATCATCGCGCGGGCGATCATCAGCCGGCGCTTCATGCCGCCGGACAGGGTGCGGCTCATCACCTGCGCCTTCTCCCACAGATGAGCACGCCTGAGTTCCTCTTCCGCGCGCTGCTCCGCTTCCTCGCGCGGTACGCCATAGAAGCCGGCGTAGTTCACAAGAATGTCGAAGGGTTTTTCGAACAGGTTGAAGTTGATCTCCTGCGGCACCAGGCCGATCAGGCGCATGGTCGCGCTGCGGTTGCGCACCAGGTCGCTGCCGAACACCTCCACCTGGCCCTCGCTGAGGTTGACCAGGGAGCTGATGATGCCGATCAGGGTGGACTTGCCAGCCCCGTTGGGGCCCAGCAGGGCGAAGAAGTCGCCCGGGGCGACCTCCAGCGAGACCCCCTTCAGGGCCTGGGTTCCGTTGTCGTAGGTTTTGCGCAGGTCGCGCACGCGCAGGGCGGGCGCCGTATCGTTCAGGGATGCCAAGCTCGAAGCCTTCGCGCCTATGGGCTGGCGCTGGAGAGGGGCGGGGAAGGGCTATTATAGAAGACCCCGAGGGCTCGCCCCGGCTACACACTGTCCCGAAAAGTCGTGCCTGTTCAATTCCCCCTCAAGCTGGTCGGCCGCCGCATGCTGGCCCCGACCGTCGGCCACTACCAGTTCGTGCGCGACGATGGCCAGCCGCTGGATTTCCAGCCCGGCCAGTTCATCCAGGTCCATTTCAGCTACGCCGATGGCACCGAGACCAAGCGCAGCTATTCCCTGGCCACCCTGCATGATCACGCACTGGGGCCCGGCGAAGCCGTGGATATCGCGGTCAGTTTCGTGCCCGGCGGCGCCGCTACAGCGCTGTTCGAGGCGCTGGAAACCGGCGGCCAGATCAGCGCGTCCGGCCCGTACGGGCGGTTCTGCCTGAACCCCGGCGATCACAACGCGCGCTATCTGCTGATCGCCACCGGTACCGGCGTGACCCCCTATCGCTCGATGCTGCCACTGCTGGAAAGGGCCATGACCGAACGCGGCGTGCAGGTCGTCCTGCTGCAGGGTGCACGCAGCCCGGGCGAACTGCTGTACAGCGAAGATTTCTACAGTTTCGCCGAAAAGCACGCGAACTTCCGCTATGTTCCGTGCCTGTCGCGGGAGTTGCCGGAACAGGCCCACGCCGACGTCCATCATGGCTACGTGCAGCAGGCCCTGGCTGGTTTCACGCCGGACCCGGCCACCGATATCGCCTACCTGTGCGGCAACCCGGACATGGTTGATGCCTGCGCCGAGCTGCTCAAGGCGGCCGGGCTGGGCAACCCGCAGATCCGCCGCGAGAAGTACGTCAGCAGCAAGTGAGTGCGCTGCGGAGAGGCGGCGCCAGCCGCCTCCCGCAGACCGCGCCGGTCTCAGTACGGCACCCAGGCATCACGCCAGGCTGCGCCCACGCCCGGCCGGTACGCGTCGGCGTTGACGTTGCACCACGCGCCTTCAGGGAACGGACGGCAGGCGTACAGCCGGCCATCGCTGCCCTTCACCACGGTCTGCCCGGGCACATAGCTGCCGATGCCTGCCGGGTACACGTAGTCGAAGTCGCCGCCCGGCGAAGGCGTGCCCGGATCGGGTACCCGGGTGTCCAGCTGGAAGCGGTTGCCTTCTTTCAGATAGACCCGGTTGCCGGTCGCCGACGCCGTCGGCGTGATCGTGCCGTTGGACAGTACGCCCACCCGAGCGTGCTGGCTGGCACCATTGACCTTGCGGGCCAGCACCAGCGGCCACTGCGCGGCCGCCGTCTGGCCGCTGGCCAGTGTGGCCTCCACCCGCTCCACATCGTTGCCGCTGGCGTTGAACACGCGCAGCGCCAGGACGGTGCCGACCGGCAGATCGCCACGCGCGGTGAGCGGGCCGGCATCCTGCCACTGCGATGCCGAGGGAGTGCTGCCGCCCTCGAAACGCACATCCATGCAGGTGTAGAACGCTTCGGTCGAATCCGCGCGCTGCCACGTGTTGTAGATCACGTGCTGGCCCGTGCGCTGTGGCAGCGGGCACTGCAGCCTGTACGTGCCATCGGCGGACAGCGGGGTGTTGCCCAGTGTGCAGAACTCCTGCAGGTCCGCCCAGCGCAGAGGACTGCCCGGTGTCCAGCCTTCGCGGGTAACGAAGAATCGCCAGTCACGCGTGGCATGCGGTGCGGTGGCCTTGAACACGAAGGTGAACCTGCCGTTCGCATCGGGTTGGATCGGCGTGGTCTGCCAATCACTGCGGTTCAGATCCAGGCCGCGGAAGGTCGGGTTGTTGCCGCTGCACAGCGTGCCGTCGGGTACGACGGCCTGATGGTTGCCATTGGCGTTGGCCTGGTTGATGCCGTTCCAGTCGTAGAACGCCTGCGAGCCGGCGAGTGCTTTCGCGGCGGCGCAGGCCGGGTTGGTTGGATTCTCCGGATTGCCCTGGAAACAGGCGTAGACGCGACTGGCCGGCGTGGTCATGGTGCCGTGCGCGAATGCGCTGCTGGCCAGGCAGATCAGGCCGGCGGCTGCGAATGAGCTGGCCAGCACAACACGTGTGGATCGGAATGACATGGCGCATCCTTGTGGTCGTCGATGGGAACGGTGACCGCAGGCGTTGCGCTGCGCAGCGGACGGTCGGCGGCACCTCGGCGAGTATCGAGGTGCGCTGCATCGCGCGGTACCTTGGAAGTGCCGTTCCGTGACTGCCTGCGTGAAGCCTTTCCCACAGGCTTCACGCAGGCCTGAACGGATGCGCAGAAGGTCACGCGTCGTGCGTGGTGCCGATCACGCGACGCCGTGTGTCAGCGCGTCCTGATCCATCCGGTCCGCCTGGCACGAAAAACACCCGTGGCCTGCGTTGTGCAACTGCACGAAGGCCACCGCGGGATCGGCGAACAGCACATCGAGCTGTACCCCGACCTCGTTGCCGGGGCAGACCTGCCCGCTGATCATCAGTGCATCCTCGTCGTAGGCGCGCAGTGAGATAAGCCGTCGCTCGACGTAGGGCGGAACGACCCCGGCGGGCAGGACGCAGCGCGTAGCGCCGCGCTGCACGAAGATCGGACCGGACGCGCGATAGGGCGAGTGCCTGGCCAGGTGGGTATGGGGCAGCAGAAGCAGTTCGGCGCCACTTGGGGGGTCGGACAGGCTGACCCGGCACGGATGGCCGCCGCGATCCCCGGCCCAGCGTCGCAGGATGCCCTGCGCGGCCAGCGCGCGGTCGCTCTGTTCGAACAGGTGCTGGAAGGGGCGGTGATCGAGGCCGCTGAGGTACCACGCGTTCATGGGAATCTCCTGGGTTCTCCATGAGTCTGCGTGGCCGACGGCTGCGCTGCTCGCCATGATGCGACGCCGCATTCGATCCGGCCGACATGGGCCTGGCTTTCCAGTGACGATTGCCCATCGCCGCCAGCCTCCTGCCCGTGTAAGTTGGGTCACATCTTCCGCGGCAGCCCGTCGTGGTCGACAGGAACGTCTTCCAGGGGAAACGAGCACGATGCAAAGACACCACCTCGCACTGGCCGGCGCGCTGGCCAGCCTGCTGCTTGCCGGTTGCGGCGCAGCGCCTTCCGGCAGCGCCGATGCGGCGGCGGAAACGCCCGGCCGCCGCTACGGACAGATCGACTTCCAACCCTGCACACTGACCACGATGGGCGCCAGCGCCAACGTCGAGGCACAGTGCGCCACCCTGCAGGTGGCCGAGGACAGGGCGCAGCCGCAGGGACGGAAGATCAACCTCCGTATTGCCTGGCTGGAATCGGGCAACAGTGGCTCCGGCCAACCGGATCCGGTGTTCTTCCTCGCCGGCGGACCCGGGCAGGCAGCCAGCGAGGTGGCGGTCATCGTCGATACCGCCCTGCGCCAGGTCCGCAAGCAACGCGACATCTTCCTGATCGACCAGCGCGGGACCGGTGGTTCCAACCCGCTCACCTGCCTGGGCGCAGATGGCAAGGAACTGGCGTTCGACGAGGAGGCGCCCCCCAGCGAGGCGCTGCTGCGCGACTACGCCCAGCGCTGCGCGAGCTCGTTGCAGGGACGCGCCGATGCGCGGTTCTACACCACCCGCGACGCCGTTGCCGATCTGGATGCCGTGCGCCAGGCGCTGGGCGTGGATGCGCTGAACCTGGTGGGTGGTTCCTACGGAACCCGCGTGGCCCAGCGTTATGCCGCGGCCTATCCGCAGCACACCCGCAGCATCGTCATCGACGGCGTCGTTCCGAACGAGCTGGTGGTCGGGGGTGACTTCGCCAATACCTTCGAAGACGCGATCAATCTGCAGTCGGCCCAGTGCCGCAAGGACCCGGCGTGCAGCAAGCGCTTTCCGAGCGACACCAGCAAGCAGCTGCGCGGCGTGCTCGATACGCTGCGCGCCGCGCCGGTGACCGTTGACTACCGCGACCCCGGCACGAACGCGCCGCGGCGCGACGTGCTGACGCCGGACAGCGTGATGGGGCTGGCGTTCGCCTTCTCCTATGTTCCGCAGTACGCCTCGCTGTTGCCGCTGGTGCTGGACGAGGCTGCGCAGGGCCGCTACGCGCCGCTCGCCTCGCTGGCACGGGGTGCCAACCGCAGCATGGGTTTCCAGATCAACCGCGGCATGCAGTGGTCGGTGATCTGCAGCGAGGACGCTCCGCGCTACCACGCGCCAGCCGCCAATGCCGAGCGCCTGTTCGGCAACGAGGTGGCCAGCGCCTTCTTCGCGCCGTGTGCTGTCTGGCCGCACACCGCGGCCCCCGCCGCGGATGCCGCACCGCTGCGCAGTGAGGTGCCGGCGCTGCTGCTGTCCGGTGAACTGGACCCGGTCACGCCACCGCGCTACGCCGCACAGGTGCTCAAGGGGCTGCCGCAGGGGCGCGCACTGGTCGCGCGCGGCCAGGGCCACGGCACGCTCTCCGCCGGCTGCATGCCCCGCCTGCTGGGCCAGTTCATCGACAGCACCGATGCCAAGGCGCTGGATGCCAGCTGCCTGGATACGCTGAGCTACGTGCCGGCGTTCACCTCGTTCAACGGATGGGAACCATGATCGTCGCTGACAACCTGCACAAGGCCTTCGATACCCGCACCGGCCGCATCCAGGCAGTGGCCGATGTCGGCTTCCGCGCCGAGGACGGTCGCATCACCGGTCTGCTTGGCCCGAACGGTGCCGGCAAGACCACCACCATGCGCATGCTGTACACCCTGATGACGCCTGACCAGGGCAGCATCAGCGTGGATGGCGTCGATGCCGCGCGCAATCCCGTGGAGGTCCGTCGCCACCTGGGCGTGCTGCCCGATGCGCGGGGCGTCTACAAGCGGTTGACCGCGCGCGAGAACATCGCCTATTTCGGCCGGCTGCACGGCCTGTCCGAAGCACGCATCCGCGAGCGCATCGACGTGCTGTCGCAAGCGCTGGACATGGGCGACATCCTCGACCGCCAGACCGATGGCTTCTCGCAGGGCCAGCGCACCAAGACCGCGATCGCGCGCGCACTCGTGCACGATCCGCGCAACGTGATCCTCGACGAGCCGACCAACGGCCTGGATGTGATGACCACCCGTGCACTGCGCCGGTTCCTGCTGGGACTTCGTGAGGAAGGGCGGTGCGTGATTCTGTCCAGCCACATCATGCAGGAGGTGGCTGCACTGTGCGACCACATCGTGATCATCGCCAAGGGCACGGTCATGGCCGCCGGCAGTGCCGATGAGCTGCGCGCGCAGTCCGGCGAAGCCAATCTGGAAGATGCGTTCGTGAAACTGATCGGCAGCGAAGAGGGCCTGCACGCATGAGCATGATGTCGACCCTGATGACGGTGATGCGCAAGGAGCTGCGTGATCTCTCCCGCGACCGCCGCACGCTGATGCTGACCCTGCTGTTCGGTCCGCTGCTGTACCCGGTGCTGCTGCTGGGCATGGGCAAGCTGGCCGAGAGCCGCGTGCGCACGCAGATCGAGCAACCGCTGCAGATTCCGACCATCGGCGCGGACAACGCACCGAACCTGGTCCGCTTCCTGGCCGCGCAGGGGCTCAACGCCAGCGCAGCACCCAAGGACCTGGCTGCGGCCATCCGCAACCAGGACATCGACGTCGCGCTGCGCATCAGCGATGACTTCGGCGAGGACTGGGCCGCGGGCAGGCCGGCGCTGGTGGAGGTGATCAAGGACAGCACCCGGCGTGCCGCCGAAGTGCCCAGCGCACGCCTGGAAGCGGCGCTGGCCACCTACAACGGCCAGGTGGGCGCACTGCGGCTGATGGCACGCGGCGTGGATGCCCAGGTCGCGCGTCCGTTGGACGTGGGTAGCCAGGATCTGGCCAGTGCCGAAGCGAAACGGGGCATGATCCTGTCGATGCTGCTGCCGGTGCTGTTGACCCTGACCTCGTTCATCGGCGGCGCCTATCTGGTGATGGACGCCACCGCTGGCGAACGTGAGCGGCAGTCACTCGAGCCACTGCTGGCAACGCCCGGCTCTCGCAGCGCGATCGTCAGTGGCAAGATCGCCGCCGCCTGCGTGGTCGGCTTCGCGTCCCTGCTGTTGACCCTGGTGGCTTTCAAGGTCAGCGCGCAGATCGCCCCGGGCAACATCGGCCGCCAGTTCAACATGAATGTCGGCTCGATGCTGCAGATGCTGCTGGTGATGCTGCCGATGCTGCTGATCGGTACCTCGCTGCTGACCTTCCTGTCGGCTGCGGCCAAGAGCATGAAGGAAGCGCAGAGCCACATGACCTGGCTGATGCTGCTGCCGATGCTGCCCGGCTACGCGCTGGTCGCCTACCCGCTGAAGAGCGAGCTGTGGCAGTACGCGGTGCCGTTCCTGTCGCAGAACCAGATGCTGCTGAAGGTCATCCGCCACGAAGTGATCAGTCCCAGCGTCTGGGCGATCTATCTGGGCGCCAGTCTCGGTCTGGCCGCACTGCTGTGGTTTGCCGCCGTGCGCCGCTACCACAACGAACGCCTGGCGATTTCCGGCTGACCGCCACTGGAAGCGCCGGGCCCTACCCGGCGGATAGGGAACGAGGCCCGGTCATTCCGGGCCTCGCTGTTTTCAGGTTCGCCTTGCCTGCCAAGCGGCGAAGCGCCGGGCGATCACCGGGGCCAGTCGGTCAAAGTTCTCCCAGGTATCGGCGACGTGGTACAGATCCGGGACATCGGCCCCAGCAGGCAGTCTGGGGCGCGAAGGCAGGCAGAGGAAGTGCTGAATACGTTAGCCCTCTGCATACCGCGCAGGCGTCACCCCCATCTCGCGCTTGAACACGGCGATGAAGGCGCTGGGGGTGTCGTAGCCGAGCGATAGCGCCACGCTGATCACCGGTTCCCCGGCCAGCAGGCGTGGCAGCGCCAGCAGGACGCGCAGGCGCTGGCGCCATTGGCTGAGTGTCATGCCGGTTTCGGCGCGCCAGTGGCGCGCAAGGGTGCGGCTGGACAGTCCCATGGCAAGGGACCAGGCCTCGACGCTGCGGGTGTCCTGTGGTGCACGCGCCAACGCCGCAGCAACGCGCCGCAGGCGCCGATCGCGTGGCTGCGGCAAGGCCAGCGGCAGCGGTGTGCTGGCGTCGATCTCATCGGCAATGACGCCGGCAAGACGCTCCTGCACCGCGTCGAGCGGTGCGGGCGCCCAGCGCAGCGCGCGATCCACGGCCGCCTGCAGCAGGGCGCCCGGTTGCACGATGCGTGGGCGTGCCGGGAGTCGCGTGCAGGTCGCTGCGTCGAGGTACAGGCTCCAGCCATTGAACGGGCCGATGCTGGCCAGCGCATGCGGCAGTCCGGGAGGAACCCACGCCATATGGCCGGCTGGCAGCAGCCAGTGCAGGTCGCCTGCCTCGATCCGCAGCAGGCCCTGTCGCGCCCCCAGCAGCTGCCCGCGGGCGTGCTGGTGCCGGGCGGTCCGGCGTGGACGGTCCAAGGCCAGTTGCGCGGTCAGCAGCACCGGCCCTCGGGCGGTGTCGACCAGGGGCGGGTCAATCAGGGCGGGGGATGTCTGATATGCCATATCAACTGGCAGTTATACGGCAGATCCGGCAGACAGGAGCGTCCACACTGCACTCCACCCGCCGAAAGGAGTTCCTCATGCAGCCTCAAGACATCCTCCCTGACCATCAGAACGACGTGGTGGCCAACGGCGTCACCGTGCGCAAGGGCAGCGTGGGCGCTTTCCTTGCCAGCGTCCGCGACTGGCAGGATCCCGCCGGCAGCCCCGCGTCCCGGGCAGCGGCGGAAGCCGACCTGCGCGCCCTGCTGCCGGGTCTGCATGCGTTGGGCCTGTTCCGCATCCTGAGGGCACGCGATCCGGTCCTGCAGCACCTGATCGACGGCGCGCGCTGATACGAACAAGGCCCGGACAGACCGGGCCTTGTCGTGATGGTTGGCGGGGATGTCCCGGCTCAGCCGCCCGGCGCGAACACCAGGGTGCGGCGGGTGGTGACCGGTGCGCTGACCGGCTCGAAACGCCAGCGCTTCACGGCGTTCATGGCTTCGCGGTCGAAGATGCGCGCGGGCGTCGCACGCAGCACGCGGGCGTTCACCACCGAGCCGTCGGTACCCACGGTGATCTCCACCAGCACCTCGCCGGAGGTGCCGGCGCGCAGGGCGTCGGCCGGATAGCGGGGGGCCGGCGTACTGACCGGACGCAGGCTGGGCGCAGCGGCAGGTGCCTGGCGTGCGGCACTGGCCTGCTGCGCAGCGGCCTGTTGCTGCTTCTGCTCCGCTTCACGCCGTGCGGCGGCCTGGCGCTCGGCCTCCTCGCGCTCGCTGTCACGGCGGGCGGCATCCTGCTGTGCGGCGATCTGCCGGGCCGCATCAGCTTCCTTGGCGCGCTGCTCGGCCAGGCGCTGCTGCTCGGCCTGCTGCCGGGTACGGTCCTCGGCGTCCTTCTTGGCCCGCTCCGCTTCCGATTCGGTGCGCTTGGCCGCGTTTTCCACACCCTTGGCCAGGCCTTCCTTCAGGCGTGGCAGGGCCGGTGCGGAGGCATCCACCTTCTCGATCAGGGCGACCAGGCGCTGCGCCTCGGTGAAGTCCTCGCGGCCCAGATGCTGCTCGGCCGCGATCAGGGTGTAGGGCAGCAGGTCGGTCAGCGCACTTTTCACCGCGGCATCGTCCGGCGTCTTGTCGCGCAGGGCCAGGTAGTACTCGATGGCGTTGTCGCCGGCCGGGGCATACATGCGGTTCTCGCGCAGCGCCTGGCTGGCCGACTCGCGCAGCTGCTCGGTGCCCATCGACTGCACCTTGGCGGCCACTACCGGTGTCGCCGGCGCCGCAGCGGCAGGCGATCCTGCCGGGGCAGGGGCAGGCGTTTCTTCCTTGCCCGAGCAGGCGGCCAGGGCCAGTACCAAGGCAACCGGCAGCCACCGGCGCGCGGCGGTGATCGTTGTGACGTGCGACATCCTGCTCCCCTCTAAGAAGACGACGTTACGTAAATCATTGATATGCATGGCCGGGACCGTGGGTCCGAGCACGGCAGGGTGGCGTTTCCCGACGCCACCGCCGGCAACGGCGAGGAAGCAATCTAGCATCCCCGCCAGCGCTGCGTACAAGGGCGGCAGCGACGACCGGCGGTGGCGTCCGCGCCACCACCGGCCAGCGCCTCAATGCGCCTGTGCCTTATCGTGGCTGTTGGACATCAGCTTGTCGGTCCAGGCGATGCCGATCGCCGAGAGGATGAACACGCAGTGGATGATGGTCTGCCAGAGCACGCCCTGCTCGGTGAAGGTCGAGCACCTGGCGGCACCGATGTTGGCAGCGGCGACGTTCATCAGTTCCGGCGCGCACAGCGGCAGGCCGCCCAGCGAACCGCTGGCGATGAAGGTCTTGAGCAGGTGGATCGAGGAAATGCCGATGATCGCCATCGCCAGCTTCACCTTCAGGACGCTGGCATTGACGTGGCTCAACCATTCCGGCTGGTCGGGATGGCCTTCCAGCCGCAGGCGCGAGACGAAGGTTTCATAACCGCCGACGATCACCATCACCAGCAGGTTGGAAATCATCACCACGTCGATCAGGCCCAGCACGATCAGCATGATCTGCTGCTCGCCCATCGAGGCCGAGTGGGAGATCAGGTGCCACAGTTCCTTGCCGAACAGGAACACGTAGACACCCTGGGCGACGATCAGGCCCAGGTACAACGGCAGCTGCAGCCAGCGCGAGGCGAAGATCAGCGAGGACAGCGGGGAGAGGGGGCGTTGGGGGGACATGCAGGACAGTGCGTTGCGGGGGAGGAGCGAGGTTACCGGCCCGCCATGACGGTGCCAAGCCAACTCCCGCACTAGACTTCAGGTTCCTTACCGCACCCGAGCCGCTGCCATGATCGATCTGTATTACTGGCCTACCCCGAACGGCCATAAAGTCACCCTGATGCTGGAGGAAAGCGGGCTGGAGTACCGCATCCACCCGGTCAACATCGGATCGGGCGACCAGTTCAAGCCGGACTTCCTGGCGATCTCGCCCAACAACAAGATGCCGGCCATCGTCGATCATGCGCCGGCTGACGGCGGCGCGCCGCAGAGCGTGTTCGAATCCGGTGCGATCCTGCTGTACCTGGCCGAGAAGACCGGTCGCTTCCTGCCCAGCGATGCGCGTGGCCGCATCGCCACGCTGGAATGGCTGTTCTGGCAGATGGCCGGGCTGGGCCCGATGAGCGGCCAGATGGGGCATTTCAATGTCTACGCACCGCAGAAGATTCCTTACGCCATCGAGCGCTACGACAGCGAGGTGCGGCGCCTGCATGGGGTGATGGACAAGCGGCTGGCCGGGCATGCCTTCCTGGCCGGCGAGGAGTACACCATCGCCGACATGGCCAGCTATCCGTGGGTCGGTGCCTACGACGCGCTGCCGGCAGATTTCGATGCCTTCCCGAACCTCAAGCGCTGGCATCAGGCCATCGCCGCGCGCCCGGCCACCCAGCGGGCGTATGCGCTGCGCCAGCAGGTCAATCCGAACGCCGGCAAGCCGCTCAGCGATGATGAGCGCAAGCATCTGTTCGGCCAGCGCTGAGGGTCCTGCGCAGGCCGCTGCGCTCGCCGGGCATGGCCCGGCGCTACCTGCCCGTCAACGGCCGATGTGCCGTGCCCGGTCCCTGCCATGGGCAGAAGGTCATGCTGCCTTCCCGCACGGGCTTGGTTAGGATGGGGGCTGATCGCCACCGCACATGCTGCGGTGGCGGACCTGCCGTTTGCCGGGATCCTCCATGCGCCACCTGTTCGCTTCGCTTGCCCTCATGCTCGCCACCAGTACTGCCGCCCACGCTGAAAAACTGACGCTGGAAGCCATCACCGGTCCATTGCCGCTGTCCGGGCCGACCCTGATGAAGCCCAAGGTCGCTCCGGACGGTTCGCAGGTCAGCTTCCTGCGCGGCAAGGACAGCGACCGCAACCAGCTGGATCTGTGGACCTACGACATCGCCAGCGGCCAGACCCGCCTGCTGGTCGACTCCAAGGTGGTGCTGCCGGGCACCGAGACCCTCAGCGACGAGGAGAAGGCCCGCCGCGAGCGCCAGCGCATCGCGGCGATGACCGGCATCGTCGATTACCAGTGGTCGCCGGACGCACAGCGCCTGTTGTTCCCGCTCGGCGGCGAGCTCTACCTGTACGACCTGAAGCAGCAGGGTCCGGCAGCAGTACGCCAGCTGACCCACGGCGAAGGCTTTGCCACCGACGCCAAGCTGTCGCCGAAAGGCGGCTTCGTCAGCTTCATCCGCGGCCGCAACCTGTGGGTGATCGATCTGGCCAATGGCAGCCAGCTGCAGCTGACCGGCGATGGCAGCGCCACCATCGGCAACGGTGTGGCCGAGTTCGTGGCCGACGAGGAAATGGACCGCCACACCGGCTACTGGTGGGCGCCGGATGATTCGGCCATAGCCTTCGCCCGCATCGACGAAGCACCGGTACCGGTACAGAAGCGCTACGAGGTCTATGCAGACCGCACCGATGTCATCGAACAGCGTTACCCGGCCGCCGGCGATGCCAATGTGCGCGTGCAGCTGGGCGTGATCGCGCCGGCCGCCGCGGCACAGCCGCGCTGGATCGACCTGGGCAAGGAACAGGACATCTACCTGGCGCGCGTGGATTGGCGTGATGCCCAGCACCTGACGTTCCAGCGCCAGTCGCGTGACCAGAGGCAGCTGGATCTGGTGGAAGTGGCATTGGACTCAAACCGTCAGCGCGTGCTTGCCCATGAAACCAGCCCCACCTGGGTGCCACTGCACAACAGCCTGCGCTTCCTGCAGGACGGCAGCATGCTGTGGTCGTCCGAGCGTACCGGCTTCCAGCATCTGTACCGCATCGACAGCACGGGCAAGGCCACCGCGCTGACCCACGGTGACTGGCCCGTGGATGAACTCCTGGCTGTGGATGAAGCGGCCGGCAAGGCCTATTTCCGCGCCGGCATCGAGACGTCGCGCGAGAGCCAGATCTACTCCGTCCCGCTGCAGGGCGGACAGGCGCCACAGCGGCTGTCCAAGGCGCCGGGCATGCACAGCGCCAGCTTCGCGCGCAACGCCAGTGTCTATGTCGACAGCTGGTCCAACAGCACCACACCGCCGCAGATCGAGCTGTACCGCGCCAACGGTGAGAAGATCGCGACGCTGGTGGACAATGATCTGGCCGATCCCAAGCATCCCTACGCGCGCTATCGCGATGCGCAGCGACCGGTCGAATTCGGCACCCTGACCGCTGCCGATGGCCGGACGCCGCTCAACTACAGCCTGATCAAGCCTGCCGGCTTCGATCCCTCCAAGCGCTATCCGGTGGCGGTGTACGTCTATGGCGGCCCGGCCAGCCAGACCGTCACCGACAGCTGGCCCGGACGTGGCGATCATCTGTTCAACCAGTACCTGGCGCAGCAGGGCTACGTGGTGTTCTCGCTCGACAACCGTGGCACCCCACGGCGTGGCCGTGAGTTCGGCGGCGCGCTCTATGGCAGGCAGGGCACGGTGGAGGTGACCGACCAGCTGCGCGGCGTGGCATGGCTGAAGCAGCAACCCTGGGTCGACCCCGCGCGCATCGGCGTGCAGGGCTGGTCCAACGGCGGTTACATGACCCTGATGCTGCTGGCCAAGGCGTCCGACAGCTATGCCTGCGGCGTGGCCGGTGCACCGGTCACCGACTGGGGGCTGTACGACAGCCATTACACCGAACGCTACATGGATCTGCCGGCACGCAACGAGGCCGGTTATCGCCAAGCGCGCGTGCTGACCCACATCGACGGACTGCGCTCACCCCTGCTGCTGATCCACGGCATGGCCGATGACAACGTGCTGTTCACCAATTCGACCAGCCTGATGAGTGCGCTGCAGAAGCGTGGCCAGCCTTTCGAACTGATGACCTACCCGGGCGCCAAGCATGGCCTGTCCGGTGCCGATGCGCTGCACCGCTACCGTGTGGCGGAAGCGTTCCTGGGACGTTGCCTGAAACCCTGAGTGACAACCGGGAAGGAGCCCGCCGATGAACCACCTGCCACCCCCTGTTCCTGGCCATCCCGCCCATCCCCCCGGCTGGTGGCGCCGTCACTGGCGATGGGCGATGCCACTGACCGTGGTGGTGTTCCTGGGCGTACTGGGCGGTTCCGCGGCATGGAGTGTGATGCGCTGGGGCGAAGCCGCACGCGAGAGTCCGCCGATGCGTGAGGCGATGCGGCGCGCCGGATGCAGCATCGAGCTGGTGGAGGCCTTCGGCGAACCGCTGCGCGCCGGCTCGCTGCCATTGGGCAGCATGCAGACCGCGATCACCGGTGAGCGCGATGTGGGCCTGACCGTGTCGCTGGAAGGGGCCCATGCGCAAGGTCGCCTGTTCGTGCAGGGCATCCGCCGCGACGATGTCTGGGACTACCCGGTGATGTATGTGCTGGGTGCGGACAAACAGACCTTCGATCTGACCGCGCTGGACGATGAGGAGGCTGCGCAGGAGTGCGAACTGCAGGCCTGCCGCGAGCGCGGTGGCTGCCCGATGACGGCCGCGTTCTGACCGGCGCCATGACTTCCCACCGATTGTCGCCATCGCCATGAGCGCGTAGGGTGCGGGCAACCCTGTCTTGGAGTGCTTCATGAAGCCGATCGCGCTGGCCGTCGCCCTGGCCCTGACCGCTGCACCGCTGCTGTCCGCCCCCCCGGCCCTGGCCGCACCGGCCGCCAAGGCCACCACGCCTGCCAGCCCCGCCTGGGTCGCGCGCAGCAATGCGCTGGCGCAGATCCTGCTCGACGCGCAGGGACCGTTCCAGCCCGAGCAGACCGGCTTCTTCGGCGTGCCGGGCTATGACGACAAGGTGGCCGACCTCGGCCCGGACAACGGCGCGCGCTTCCGTGCCGCGACCGCCAAGGCGCGCGACGAGCTGCAGGCCAGGCTGGCCACGGAGAAGGATCCCAACGTCCGCCAGGACCTGCAGATCATGATCCACGCCGCCAACCAGAACATCGAGGGCAGCGAGCTCAACGACAAGTACCTGCTGCCGTGGACCGATGCGCCGCAGACGGTGTTCAGCGGCCTCAATCTTCTGCTGTCCGACCAGGTGCCGGCCGAGCGCCGGGCCAAGGCGCTTGATCGCCTCAAGGCGTACGCCGGGCTGACGCCGGGCGGCACCGCCTTCACCACGCTGGCGCGCCAGCGCTACGAAGAACGCCTGAAGGACAGCGCGCTGCTGCAGCCGACGAAGATCGAAGTGCAGCAGTCGCTGGACAATGTCGAGACCTACATCAGCGGCATCGAGTCGCTGCTGAAGAAGTACCAGATCAGCGGCGCCGATGAAGCGATGAGGGCCCTGGCGGGGCAGATGAAGGAGTACGCGGCCTGGACGCGCAAGGAGGTGCTGCCGAAGGCGCGTACCGACACGCGCCTGCCGGCGCCGCTCTACGCATACCAGCTCAAGCAGGTTGGCATCGACATCGACCCGAAGCTGCTGATGCAGCGTGCCCAGCTGGAGTTCATGGAAACCCGCTCGGCGATGCAGCAGCTGGCGCCGCTGGTGGTGAAGGAGAAGGGCCTGAAGGTCGCCGATCCCACCGATCCGGTCGCCGTGATCCGCGCACTGAAGGCCGACAAGATCGCCGACGACCAGCTCGAAGGCCACTATCGCAAGGTGATCGACGCCATCGATCCACTGATCCGCGAGCACGGCATTGTCGACGTGCCCAAGCGCGCCATGCAGATGCGCCTGGGTTCGGCTGCCGAGAGCGCCGCCAGCCCGGCACCGCATTTCCTGCCGGCACCGCTGGTGAACAACACCGGACAGCAGGGCACCTTCGTGCTGCCATTGGGCAACCCGGCGGCCGGTGCCGGCGCCCAGTACGACGACTTCAACTTTGGTGCGGCCGCGTGGACCCTAAGCGCACATGAGGGCCGTCCCGGCCATGAGCTGCAGTTCACCGCGATGGTCGAGCGGGGCGTCTCGCTCGCGCGCACCATGTTCGCGTTCAATTCGGTGAACGTGGAAGGCTGGGCGCTGTACGCCGAAGCGGAGATGGTGCCGTACGAGCCTCTGGACGGGCAGATGATCGCCCTGCAGTTCCGCCTGCTGCGCGCCGCGCGCGCGATGCTTGATCCGATGCTCAACCTCGGCCTGACCGACCGTGCAAACGGCGAACGGGTGCTGATCGAACAGGTCGGCCTGTCCAAGGCCATGGCCACCCAGGAGCTGGACCGCTACACCGTGCGCATGCCTGGCCAGGCGGGCAGCTACTTCTATGGCTACACCCGCATCCTGGAGCTGCGCATGCAGACCGAACTGGCACTGGGCGCGAAGTTCGACCGCCTGGCGTTCAACAACTTCCTGCTCGACCAGGGCCTGCTGCCGCCGGATCAGCTGGCCGACGCAGTGAACCAGGTGTTCGTGCCGAAGTACCGGAAGAAGTAACGGTAGCGCCGGGCCATGCCCGGCGAGCGCAGCGGGGAAGAGCGAAATGCCGCCGGGCACGGCCCGGCGCTACCCGCGGTGACGCTGCTGCGTCACCGCTGTGGCGTGATCACCTGGGTCGGCAACCGTGCCGGCGGCGCCGGGTTCGGCACCCAGATCGCCACGCCTGCGGCGCGCTTCTGCGTGGTCGGAATACCAATGCCGAGACCGCCGCCCACATGCGAACCATAGCTGCCGGCGCCCACGGACATGCCCACCGGCGAGCCGCTGCTGCCCACGCCCATCAGCACCACGCCGTTGGCGCCCAGTGCTGCCGCTTCGCGCTTCAACCGCGCCACGGCGGCGTCGGTCTGGCCCTGGGTGCCGAAGCCCACCGCCGAGGCGGATTCCAGCTGGGCGATCTCCTGCGAGCCGGCCGGCGGCGTTGAATAGATCTGCACCTGCGCCGGGTCGATCGGCGCCCGCGCGCGGCCCAGCATGACCTTGGAGGTGCTGGCACAACCGGCGGCGGCCAGCAGCATGGCCGCCAGTGCGGCCCAACGGATGTTCATGGCAATACCCCTGCAGGACTGGATGGGATCATCGGTGGGCCACTCTGAATCGGCGCCAACGCCCTGTGCGCTGGGCATCCAGACGCTAGCACGGCCGAGGTGAGCGGCCCGCCAACGGGAGTAGGCGACGGCGGCCGGAACGTCTATGGTTGGGGCCGGGAACCAACTGCGGGAGAGCGGCGATGGGTGTGATCAGTCTGTTGTGGGGTGTATTGGCGCTGCTGTGGATGATCCTGGCGCTGATACCGCTGCTGGGCTGGGGCAACTGGTTCCTCATTCCGTTCGCTGCGGTCGGCGCGGTGATCGCTGCGCTGGGCATCCTGTTCACCCACCCGAGCAAGCGCGGCCGGGCCTGGGCCGGCCTGGTCCTGAACGGCATCGTGGTGGTGGTGGGCATCCTGCGCCTGGGCCTGGGCGGTGGCGTGATCTGAACCTGCGGCCGGGTGCGACCGGGCGTCGCAGGGCTGCGGCCCGCAGCCGGGCAGGGGCGTACAATGAACGGCTGCGCGAGCCTGCGCGTGCCTGTGAATCCGCGCCCGGCGCGGCTGCCCCATGATCATCCGACCTCGTCCCCACGGCTGGCAACTGCTGTACATCCTGCGCGGATCGATCGTTCCGGCGATCGCACCGAAGGTGCTGGCCATCCTGATCCTGTCCATCGCCGTCGCCGCGGTGGTGGAACTGGCGCCGCCGATCGGCATCGAGCGCGTCTCGGTCACGCCGTTCACCCTGCTGGGCCTGGTCCTGTCGATCTTCCTGAGCTTCCGCAACAGCGCCTGCTACGAGCGCTGGTGGGAAGGCCGCAAGCTGTGGGGGCAGCTGGTGTTCGAATCGCGCTCACTGGCCCGGCAGGTGAACCTGCTGCTGGTGGATGACGCAGGCCGCCGCCGTCGCATCGCCTATCTGGCCACCGCCTTCGCCCATGCGCTGGCCGCCCGCCTGCGCGGCCGCATCGTGGCGCTGGCGGCCCTGCCGTGGCTGGACAAGCGCCAGCGTGCGCAGCTGGCCGAGCGCGGGAACGTACCCGATGCATTGCTGGCGATGATCGCCGCCGAACTGGCGCAGGCGCTGCGCAGCGGCGATCTCGATCCGATCCTGTACGCCCAGCTGGAAGACCGCCTGCATGCGATGTCCTCGATCCAGGCAGGCTGCGAGCGCATCCTGACCACGCCGCTGCCGTTCGCCTACACCCTGCTGCTGCACCGCTGCGCGTGGATGTTCTGTGTGCTGCTGCCGTTCGGCCTGGCCAGTTCGCTGGGCTGGGGCACGCCGGTGCTGTCGGCGGTGCTGGCCTACGCCTTCTTCGGCCTGGACCAGCTTGGCGAAGAAATGGAAGACCCGTTCGGCCTGGAGCCGAACGATCTGCCGCTGGACGCACTGGTGCGCACGATCGAGATCGACCAGCTCGACGCGCTCGGTGAACGCCCCCTGCCCGAACCCCTGCTGCCGCAGGGCTACCTGTTGCACTAGCCACTCCTCGGAGCCTGCCATGCCTCATCCCCACTACCGCCCGCGGCGCATGCGCCATGACGAGTTCTCACGCCGCCTCATGCGCGAGAACACGCTGACCACCGACGATCTGATCTATCCGGTGTTCGTGCACGAACCGGCTGGCCGCACCGCTGTGCCGTCGATGCCCGGTGTGGAGCGGTTGTCCATCGAGGAACTGCTGAAAGTGGCCGAAGAGGCGCTGGAGCTGGGCATCCCGGTGATCGATCTGTTCCCGGTGATCGACGCCTCGCAGAAGTCGCTGGATGCCTCGGCGGCATGGGCGGAAGACGGGCTGGCGCAGCGTGCGATCCGCGCCCTGAAGTCGCGCTTCCCGGAGCTGGGCGTGATGACCGATGTGGCGCTGGACCCCTACACCACCCACGGCCAGGACGGCATCATCGATGACAAGGGCTACGTGCTCAACGACATCACGGTCGAAGCGCTGGTCAAGCAGTCGTTGTCGCATGCCGAAGCCGGCGCGGACATCGTCTCGCCGTCGGACATGATGGATGGCCGCATCGGCGCGATCCGCCGTGCGCTCGATGCCGACCATCACCTCAATGTGCGCATCATGGCCTACTCGGCCAAGTACGCCTCGGCCTTCTACGGCCCGTTCCGCGACGCGGTGGGCAGCGCGGCCAGCCTCGGCAAGGCGGACAAGAAGACCTACCAGATGGACCCGGCCAACGGCGACGAGGCGATGCGCGAGATCGCGCTGGATCTGGAAGAGGGCGCCGACATGGTGATGGTCAAGCCGGGCATGCCGTATCTGGATCTGGTGCGTCGCGTGAAGGAACAGTTCGGCGTGCCCACCTTCGCCTACCAGGTCAGTGGCGAGTACGCGATGATGAAAGCGGCGTTCGCCAATGGCTGGCTGGACGAGCGCGCCTGCGTGATGGAGTCGCTGCTTGGTTTCAAGCGCGCCGGCGCCGATGGCGTGCTGACCTATTTCGCGCCACAGGTGGCGCGCTGGCTGCGCGAGCGCTGACAATAGCGCCATCGATGGAGGGAGGAACGGCTGATGGGACCCGAACTGGGATGGATGCAATGGCTGATCTGGGGCGTCGGCACGCTGGTGTTCGGTGCCGTCATCGTCGGCGTGTTCATCGCAGCCTGGCGGGCGAGCAAACGCCCTCCCGAGCAGCTCTCCGCCGCCCGTCGGATCGCCCGTGAACAGTCCCTGCCGGACAGCGTGCAGGCCGAGCTGGCCGCGCTCAACCAGCGCAAGGACAGGGGCCAGCTGAGCGAGGCGGACTACGAACAGCAGCGCGCCAAGGTGCTGTCGCGCTGATTGCGGTGCCCGGGCCGGGATCTACCGCATGCAGCCGGCCACGGCAGGCACTTTCGGTACCGCCAACCGGTAGAGATCCACGCCCCCGGCACGCGGCGCCTTCGCCGCACTGCTGGCGACCAGCATTTCCCCCGGCTTGGCGTTGTCGATCACCGGCGCACCGGTCCAGCCGCCTGCCTGGTTGAAGGACAGCCCCAGCGGCTGCAGCGCCACGCCGCTCCAGGCGCACCCGCTGCTCCATACCTGCGCGCTCGTGCCGCTGCCACGACTGAACACCACGGCGCCATCGTTGCCCAGCCAGTCAGCGTCGGTCTCGTCATCGGCGCTGTTCAATGCCGCCAACGCGGTGGCCGGGCCCCGCGCGCCCTCGGCATCCAGGGTGGCCACGAACAGATCCCAACCGGCGTCACGGCCCTGCTGGCGCGCGAACAACAGCCGCCGGCCATCCATGCTCAGCGCTGGACCGCGCTCTTCGTACCGCCCACGCTCGCCGCGCAGGGCCTGTGCGTTGCCAAGCTGGCCATCGCCGGTCACGGCGGCACGGTACAGCGCCAGCTGGCCTTCGGTGCCCGCCGCGAACAGCAGCCAGCGGCCATCGCGGCTGAAGTAGGGATCCCGGGCCTCACCGCTGACATCGACCGCCAGCGCCTGTGCCTGCTGCCAGCGGCCATCGATCAGGCGGGCCTGCCACAGGCCCCAGCCGCCCTCGCCGCGGCGGGCGAAAACGATGCGCTGGCCGTCGGCACTGATCGTGCCGCGAGCCTCGTCGGCACGGGTCGAGACCACGCCCATGCCTTCGATGCCGTACTCGTTCAACGCCATCGCCACGGGGGCAGAGAGTAGACTGGCGGCAAGCACCAGCAGGGTCGGGGTGATGCGCATCATCCGGGTCCGTGCACGAAAGAGCATCAGTCTAGCCAGCTTGAGGAATCCATGACCGACCGTTACGCCGTCTTCGGACACCCCGTCGCCCACTCGAAGTCGCCGCAGATCCACGCGACGTTCGGTCGCCAGGAAGGCATCGCCATCGACTACCGCACGATCGACCTTGCCCCCGACGCCTTCCTCGCCGGCCTGGAAGCATTCGCCGCCGAAGGTGGTGTCGGTGCCAACGTCACCCTGCCGCACAAGGAAGCCGCGTTTGCGGTCTGCACTACGCTGACGGCCCGTGCGCGCCGCGCTGGTTCGGTCAACACGCTGCTGCGCAAGGGCGAGCGCTGGCATGGTGACACCACCGACGGCATCGGCCTGGTGCGCGACCTGACCGACCGCCATGGCCTGGACCTGCGCGGCCGCCGGGTGCTGATGATCGGTGCCGGCGGCTCGGCCCGCAGCGTCGCCCCGGCGCTGCTCGATGCCGGCATCACCGAGCTGGTGGTGGTCAACCGTACGCCGGAACGCGCCGATGAACTGATCGATGCGATGGGTGAGCCGGGCCGCGCCATCAGCCGCTACTGGGAAGACCTGCGCGAGCTGGGTGACTTCGAGCTGATCGTCAACGCCACCTCTGCCGGCCGTGACCGCGACGTCGAGTTCAAGCTGCCGCTGTCGCTGGTCAATTCGATGACCACCGCAGTCGACCTGAACTACGGCGAGGCGGCCATCGCGTTCCTGGCCTGGGCGCGTGCGGCGCAGTGCCGCAATACCGTCGATGGCCTGGGCATGCTGGTCGAGCAGGCCGCCGAGAGCTTCCTGCAGTGGCATGGTGTGCGTCCGCAGACCGACGAGGTCTACCAGCAGCTGCGGCAGGGCGCCCTGGCGCTGGCCGGCGAGGACTGAGCGATGGACAACATGACCCTGCTGGTGACGGTGCTGAGCATGGTGGGCGTGCGCCTGCCGGTGCTGATCGCGCTGTGCGTGGGCCTGGTGTGGGTGGTGGGCGCGCCGCGCGATGCCACCCGCAGCGGCGCGCTGGCCGGGCTGCTGCTGTTGCTGCTGGCCAGCCTCGGCAGCATGGCAGCGGGCATCCTGCCGATGTGGATGGTCAGCAGCGGTGACTTCAGCGCGGTTTCGAGCATGAGCGCCATCCTGGGCGTGCTGCATTTCGCTCTGGCGATGGTGGAAGCGATCGGCATGGTGCTGCTGGTCTGGGCGCTGGTGCGCCTGCTGCGCCAGCGGCCGCCTGTGGCAGGCCGGTAAGGTCGTGCCGGGCATGGCCCGGCGCGACCGTCGATGGGCGGGTAGCGCCGGGCCATGCCCGGCGGAAGCGCCGCATCTGCCCCGGCGCTGTACGGCCATCCAGCCCATGACCGCCAAGGCCCGACGCCGCTGACCCTGTTCAGCGCACGCGCCTCGGTCCCGGCCGCCGGCCATGCGACAATGACCGGCCTGATCCAGCCACGGTAGTTCCCGGCGTGACCGAAACCGTCGCCGCTCCGCGCACGCTCGATGAGCCCTTGAAGGACGCGATCCGCAAGGCCTATACGACGCTGCAGGCCAACACTCCCGGCTTTTCCACGCGCCGCTCGCAGAGCCAGATGATCGGCGTGGTGTCGCGCGCGTTGTCGAAAAGCGGTGGCGTGGGCGTGGTCGAGGCACCCACCGGCGTCGGCAAGAGCCTGGGCTACCTGACTGCCGGCGTGCCGATCGCGCTGGCCAGCAAGAAGAAGCTGGTGATCAGCACCGGTACCGTGGCGCTGCAGTCGCAGCTGGTCGAGCGCGACATCCCGAACTTCCTCAAGGCCACCGGACTGGAAGCGACCGTGGCCCTGGCCAAGGGCCGCACCCGCTACCTGTGCACGCGCAATGCCGCCGAGGCCCAGGGCGAGGGCTCGCAGGGCGGCATGTTCGAGGATGACGCGCCCCTGTTCGACCGGCCGCTGGCGCCGATCGAAATGGACATCGCCAAGCGCCTGACCGACGCCTTCACCAGCGGTCAGTGGGACGGTGACATCGACAATGCGCCGGAGACCATAAGCCCGGGCCTGCGTGGCCGCATCACCACGCCGGCGTCGGGTTGTGCCGGGCGGCGCTGTGCGTATTCGGCGCAGTGCGCGGTGCTGCGCTCGCGCAACACCGTGCGTGATGCGCAGATCGTGGTGACCAATCACGCGCTGCTGCTGTCGGCGCTGTCGATCGGCGACAGTGACAATGGCCAGCCGTTGATCGCCGCGCCCTCGGAGATGCTGCTGGTGCTGGACGAGGGCCATCACATCGGCAACGTCGCCATCGACCAGGGCGCGGCCAGCCTGGCGCTGGACGAGATGGCCAAACGCACCGGCCGCCTGCAGATCCTGATTGCCGGCGCGTATCGTGCGGTCGACAAGGACCGCCTCGGCAACCTGCTGCCGAACGAAGCCATCGACGTCGCCAGCAACGTGGCCAAGCAGCTGCGCGCATTCCGCGACCATGTCGAAGCGGTGTGGATGCCAGCGCCGGCCGACGAGGAACCGATGTGGCGCGCGGCCAACGGTCGCTTGCCGGAAGCGTGGCGCGAGCCGATCGAAGCGCTGGCCGACGATACCCGCAGCCTCTACAACTGGGCGCATGCCGCCACCGCGCAGGTGGCCAAGGGCAAGCCGGACGACCCGGCGCGTGAACGCCTGCAGCGCAACCTCGGCATGGCGCTGGAGATGATCGAGCAGCAGTACAGCCTCTGGCAGGCCTGGCGCCGTGAGGACAAGGACGGTGCGCCGCCGATGGCGCGCTGGGTCACCGCCACCCGCGACGGCGATCTGGTCCTGCATGGCTCACCGGTCTCGGCCGCGCATGTGCTGCGCAAGCTGCTGTGGGACGAGGTGGATTCGGTGGTGATGACCTCGGCGACGCTGACCGGCGGTGGCGATTTCCAGTCCCTGGCGATCGACAATGGCATTCCCGAGGAAGCCGAGATGGTTTCGCTGTCCTCGCCGTTCGACCTGCCGAACCAGGCCGAGCTGATCGTGCCGAAGTTCCCGGTCACGCCCGACGACCGCGAAGGCCATCCCCGCGAGGTGGCGCGCTACCTCGACACGGAGCTGGACTGGGCCAAGGGCTCGATGGTGCTGTTCACCTCGCGCTGGAAGATGGAGAAGGTCGCCGGACTGATGCCTGCCTCGCGCCGCAAGCAGGTGCTGGTACAGGGCGAGATGTCCAAGACCCGGCTGATCGACGAACACCTGCGGCGCGTGGCGGCGGGCGAGGGCTCGGTGCTGTTCGGGCTGAACTCGTTCGGCGAGGGCCTCGACCTGCCCGGTGAAGCCTGCACCACGGTGGTGATCACTCAGGTACCGTTCGCGGTGCCGACCGATCCGCAGACCGCTACCCTGAGCGAGTGGTTCGAGGCGCGTGGACTCAACGCGTTCAACCTGATCGCCATTCCACACGCGCTGCGCACGCTGACCCAGTTCGCCGGCCGCCTGATCCGCACCTCCACCGATACCGGGCGCGTGGTCATCCTCGATTCGCGGCTGCTGACCCGCCGTTACGGCAAGCGCATCATCGACGCGCTGCCGCCGTTCAAGCGCGTGATCGGCTGACGATCGGAAGGTAGCGCCGGGCCATGCCCGGCGAGCGCGAAGCGCGGCTTGTGTCAGGTGCAATGACCGATCAGGTGGGAATGCCGCCGCGCACGGTCCGGCGGCGCCTAATCGCCCAGCAGCGCGGTGTTGCGTACGGCGCCCTTGTCGGCGCTGGTGGCCAGCAGGGCGTAGGCCTTCAACGCGCTGGTGACCTTGCGCGGGCGCGCCTCACGCGGCTTCCATCCCAACGCATCCTGCTCGGCACGGCGCGCATCCAACATCGCCGCATCCACCAGCAGATCAATCCGCCGCGCCGGAATATCAATGCGGATACGGTCGCCGTCGCGTACCAGCCCGATCGCACCGCCCGCCGCCGCTTCCGGCGAGGCATGCCCGATCGACAACCCGGACGTACCGCCCGAGAAGCGCCCGTCGGTCAGCAGTGCACACTGCTTGCCCAGTCCCTTCGATTTCAGGTAGCTGGTGGGGTAGAGCATTTCCTGCATGCCGGGGCCGCCTTTCGGGCCTTCGTAGCGGATGACCACCACGTCGCCCGCCTTCACTTCGTCGGCGAGGATGCCGGCCACGGCCGCGTCCTGGCTCTCGAACACGCGCGCGCTGCCTTCGAACACGTGGATGGATTCATCTACGCCTGCGGTCTTCACCACGCAACCGTCTTCGGCCAGATTGCCGCGCAGTACGGCCAGTCCGCCTTCTGCCGAGTAGGCATGCGCGACGCTGCGGATGCAGCCTTCGGCGCGGTCCACGTCCAGCGTGGGCCAGCGCGTGGCCTGGCTGAAAGCCACCTGGGTGGGGATGCCGGCCGGGCCGGCACGGAAGAAGTCGTGCACGCTTGATTCGCTGCTGACCGCCACATCCCAGCGCTCGAGAGCATCGGCCAGGGTGCGGCTGTGCACGGTCGGCACGGTGGTATCCAACAGGCCGCCACGCGCCAGTTCGCCCAGGATGCCGTACACGCCACCCGCGCGGTGCACGTCTTCCATGTGGTACCTGGGCGTGTTCGGCGCCACCTTGCACAGCTGCGGCACGCGCCGTGACAGCGCATCGATGTGGGTCAGGTCGAAGTCCACTTCGGCTTCCTGCGCGGCGGCCAGCAGGTGCAGGATGGTATTGGTCGATCCGCCCATGGCGATGTCCAGGGTCATCGCATTGGCGAACGCGGCCTGCGTGGCGATGCCCCGCGGCAGCGCGCTTTCTTCCTCGCCGCCGTACCAGCGGTGGCACAGTTCGACGATCAGGCGGCCCGCGCGCAGGAACAGCTGTTCGCGGTCGGCATGGGTGGCCAGGGTCGAGCCGTTGCCGGGCAGCGACAGGCCCAGCGCTTCGGTCAGGCAGTTCATCGAGTTGGCGGTGAACATGCCCGAACAGGAGCCGCAGGTGGGGCAGGCGCTGCGCTCGAACTCGGCCACCTTTTCATCGCTGGCGCTCTCGTCGGCGGCGATGACCATCGCATCGACCAGATCCAGCTTGTGCTCGGACAGCCGGGTCTTGCCCGCTTCCATCGGCCCGCCGGACACGAACACCACCGGGATGTTCAGGCGCAGTGCGGCCATCAGCATGCCAGGGGTGATCTTGTCGCAGTTGGAAATGCACACCAGCGCATCGGCGCAGTGCGCGTTGACCATGTACTCGACCGAGTCGGCGATGATCTCGCGGCTGGGCAGTGAATACAGCATGCCGTCGTGGCCCATCGCGATACCGTCGTCCACGGCGATCGTGTTGAACTCCTTGGCGACGCCGCCGACCTTCTCGATCTCGCGCGCGACCAGCTGGCCGAGGTCCTTCAGGTGCACGTGGCCCGGTACGAACTGGGTGAACGAGTTGGCGATGGCGATGATCGGCTTGTGGAAATCGCCGTCCTTCATGCCGGTGGCACGCCACAGGGCGCGGGCGCCGGCCATGTTGCGGCCGGCGGTGGAGGTGCGGGAGCGGTATTCGGGCATGGCTGGCGGAACGGGCGGGCCGTACGACATGGGGTGTCGGACGATCATCGCCAATTTTTTCGGTTGCTGCTGCAACCACCGCTCGTCTGCGCGGCGCCGCCGGGTGATGCGGCGATGGCGGATCGGGCCTGACGAAAATGAAACGCCGTTCATCTTTCGGACTTTGCCGATTCCGGTTGTTGGCCCGGATCGGGCATCATTGGGGTATTGATCCGCTGCTTGAGGCATGAGGCCATGAAACGTTCCCGCACCACCGCGCTGCTGCTGATGAGCGCCGCACCGCTGCTGTTCACCGCCTGCCAGAAGGAGCCGGAGGTGAAGGTGCAGGAAGGCCTGTTCACTTCGGTCGAGGCCTGCACCGAGGCCACCGGTGATCCGTCGTCGTGCCGCAACGCGTTCGCCGAGGCGCAGAAGCAGGCCGCCGACGCTGCGCCGAAGTACGCCACCAAGGAAGCCTGCGAGCAGGACTACAAGCCCGAGCAGTGCGTGCAGCAGCACACGTCGGCAGGCACCTCGTTCATCGGCCCGATGATGATGGGCTTCTTCATGTCCCAGATGCTGAGCAACCGCGGTGGCCTGGCCCCGCAGGCGCCGGCGTCGGCACCGGCCTACCAGGACAAGAATGCGGGTTGGGCGCGTTCGGCCCCGGGCGGTACGGGGGGCCTGAACACCGCCAGCGGCATCGGCGCCGGCAAGGCTGGCCTGGCACCGGTCACCAGCGAGCCGAACCGTGCCGTCACCGCCAGCCGGGGTGGCTTCGGCAACACCAGCGCGCGTCGCAGCACCAGCGGCAGCTACGGCGGCTGATCGACCCATGCAGCGTATCCGTATCGCCGAGCGCGCCCACTGGCGGGCGCGCGCGGAGGAAGCCGGTTTCCGCTTCCACACCATCGACGGCCAGCCGTACTGGGATGAAAGCGCGTACTACGCCTTCACCCTGCGCCAGATCGAACAGGACATCGAAGATCCCAGCGCCGAGCTGCACCAGATGGCGCTCGACCTTGTGGGCGACGTGGTGGCCAGCGAGCGGCTGATGGATCAGCTGGCGATTCCCGCGCATTACCGCGACTGGATCGCCGACAGCTGGCGCCAGCGCCAGCCGCATCTGTACGGCCGGCTCGATCTGGCCTATGACGGTACCGGTCCGGCCAAGCTGTACGAGCTGAACTACGACACGCCGACCTCGCTGTTCGAGGCCAGTTTCTTCCAGTGGCAGTGGCTGGAGGACCAGCGCAACGCCGGCCGCCTGCCGCAGCAGGCCGACCAGTTCAACGCCATCCATGAGGCACTGGTCGAACGTTTCGGCGAGCTCGCCGGCCGCCTGCCGCCACCGCTGTACTTCAGCGCCGTGGGCAGTTCGGAAGAGGACCGGGGCACGGTGGAATACCTGCGCGACTGTGCTTCGCAGGCAGGCCTGCACGGGCAGGGCATCGCCATTGAAGACATCGGCCTGTCCGCGGATGGCCGCTTCACCGCGCTGGACGATTCGGTGATCGGCACGCTGTTCAAGCTGTACCCGCTGGAAGACCTGATGGCCGAGGAGTTTGGCCGCGCGCTGCCCGGCTCGGGCCTGCAGCTGCTGGAACCGGCATGGAAGGCGGTGCTGAGCAACAAGGGCATCCTGCCATTGCTGTGGCAGCGCAATGTCGGCCACCCGAACCTGCTGGAGGCGCACTTCGACGACGGCAGCGCGCTGGCCACCGGCTGGGTGCGCAAGCCCCTGTTCTCGCGCGAGGGCGCCAACATCGAAATGCACTTGGCCGATGGCAGCACCCAGCGCAGCGATGGCCCCTACGATGGACCGGCGATCATCCAGCGCGCGCATCCGCTGACCCGCTTCGAAGGCGGTTATCCGCTGATCGGCAGCTGGGTGGTCGGTGACCACGCCTGCGGCATCGGCATCCGCGAGGACGACAGCGCGATCACCCGCGACAGCGCGCGCTTCGTACCGCACGCGATCGTTGACGAGGCGCCGACGCGGATCTACGTCTGAGCACGGTGCGCACCCGCACACGTAGTGGACGCTAGCGCCGGGCCATGCCCGGCGTGTGCGGTGATCCGCCGGGCATGGCCCGGCGCTACCGGTCAGAGCAGGCCTTCGCGCTTGACGGCCAGGTAGCGTTCCACCAGCGCGGCCGGCAGGGCATCGGCGGTCACGTCCAGAACCATCACCTTCTCGCTGCGCAGTGCCTCGTGCGCCTTCGCGCGCTGCTGCAGATACAGCGCCGCGGCGCCGGCCTGCGCGGCGTCCTCCAGCGTATGCACCTCGCCTTCGAGCGCGCCGTCCAGCTCGTGCTCGCGTAGGCTGGCCACGCACACCAGGTGGCGGCGCTGCAGCAGGCGCACCGCGGCCAGGAGGTCCTCGATGTCTTCGTCGCGCACGTTGCTGACCAGCATCACCAGCGCACGGCGTCGCTGGCGCAGGGATACCTCGGTGGCGGCGGCCAGGTAATCGGTGGCTACCGGCTGCGGCTGCAGGTCGTAGCTGGCCCGCAGCAGATGCTCGACGGTGCCCATGCCGCGCTGTGGCTGCACCCACCGACGCTCGCCGCCGACGGCGAACAGGCCAGCCGCATCGCCCTGCCGCAACGCCAGATAGGCGACCACCAGCGAGGCGTTCAAGGCATGGTCGAAGTGCGAGAGTCCGCCTTCGCTGGCCAGCATGCGGCGGCCACTGTCGAGCATCAGCAGCAACTGCTGGTTCTTCTCGTCCTGGTACTCGCGGGAGATCAGCTTGCGTGCGCGGGCGGTGGCCTTCCAGTCGAGCTGGCGCAGGCTGTCGCCGACGCGGTACTCGCGCATCTGGTGGAAGTCAGTGCCCTCACCACGCCGGCGCTTCACGTGGGCGCCCACCAAGCGTGAGGCCTGATCGGCGCTGAACAGCGCGAAGCGGGTCAGCGGCACGAAGTTCGGATAGACGCGGACGTCCAGCAGAGGGGGCAGGGTGCGCTGCTGCCACCACAGGCGCCATGGCGAGCGGATGCGCAGCTGCACGCCCTCGAAGCGGAAGCGTCCGCGCTGCTGCGGCTGCAGGGTGTAGTGCAGCGCGCAGGCATGCCCGGGACGCAGCTGCACGCGCTGGGGTAGCGACTCCAGCGGCCAGCCACCCGGCACCAGATCGAATACCTGCACCCGCATCGGCTCTGTGGTCTGCAGGCGCAGGCCCACCTCGCGGCGCACGCCCAGGGCCAGCGCTTCGGGCAGCTCGCGCTGCACCTGTGGCGACGGTCGCCGGGCCTGCCGCCACAGGTCCAGCAACGCCAGCGTACCGATCACAGTGGCAACCAGTGCCCAGCTCCAGCGCGGCAATGCGCCGGCCAGCACCACGCCTCCCAGCGCAGCCCAGGCCAGCAGCAGGACCAGCAGCAGCGGCGCAGGCCTCATCGGCGCGGTGCTTCCACCTTGGCCAGCAGCGCACCCAGCACATCGTCGGCGTCCTGGCCTTCGATCTGCAGTTCCGGTGCCAGCGCGATGCGGTGGCGCAGCGCCGGACGCGCGATGTCGCGCACGTCATCGGGGGTGACGAAGTCACGACCGGCCAGCACGGCCTGCGCGCGCGCAGCACGCACCAGCGCGATGCTGCCACGCGGTCCAGCGCCCACGGCGATGCCGGGCCATTGCCGGGTGGCAGCGACGATGCGCACGGCGTAGTCGATCACTTCGTCATCGACGGTGATCGCGGCCGTGGCCTGCTGCAGCTGCAGCAGTTCTCCGGCGCCCAGTACGCGCGGCACCCGGCTCAGATCGAAATCGCTGGCGGCGCGGCCACGGGTGATGGCCGTGACCATGCGTTTCTCGTCCTCCAGCTGCGGATAGTCGATCAGCACCTTCAACAGGAAGCGATCCAGCTGCGCTTCCGGCAGCGGGTAGGTGCCTTCCTGTTCCAGCGGGTTCTGCGTGGCCAGGGCCATGAACGGCGGCGCCAGGGTGAAGGCTTTGCCTTCGATGGTCACCTGGCCCTCCTGCATCACTTCCAGCAGTGCGGACTGGGTCTTGGCCGGTGCACGGTTGATCTCGTCGGCCAGCAGCAGGTTGGTGAACACCGGCCCGCGACGGATCTTGAAGCTCTCGCTCTTCGGATCGTAGACGGCGTGGCCGCTGACATCGCTGGGCATCAGGTCCGGCGTGAACTGCACGCGGCCATAGTCCAGTTCCAGTGCCTGCGCCAGTGCGCGCACCAGCAGTGTCTTGCCCAGTCCGGGCACGCCTTCGATCAGGACATGGCCGCCAGCCAGAAGGGCAACCAGGATCTGGTCAAGCACGTCAGCCTGGCCGATGAAGGCGTGGCCGACGGCCTGGCGGATGGCGTCGACGCGTTCGATCAGGCGGGCATTGGCGGCCGCCGGATGTTCGGGGACTTCGGTCATAGCAGGGATCTCATCTGGAGCAGCAAGCGGATGCGCTCGCGCAGGGCGGAGGAATCGTGCGGCGGAGGGGGGGTCAGGGCACTGGCAACGCGGCTGCGCGGCCACTGCAGCAGTTCGGCGATGGCCTGTTCGCGTGGCGCGCCTTCCAGCGCAGCAGCGAGTGGCGCGCGCAGGCGCAGGCGATGCACGAACAGGGCATGCACGGCCTGGTACAGGCGCACGCCCTGGCCGAAGCGCAGCAGCAGTTCGCCGCTGGCGCGCACATGTTCCAGCAGCGAGCGGCGCTCGATCACGGGCGATGGCAACAGGCTGCCGAACCGCTGCGAGCGCGCCCACAGCCAGGCCAGCAGTGCCATCAGCAGCGGTACCCACAGCGGCCAGCCCTGGTAGAACAGGCGCACCCACAGTGACGGCGGACGACTGGCATAGACCAGCCACATGGCGCCCTTGCCGTAATTGGGATCGAGCAGGTAGCGGGTCAGATCGCGGTGGGAACGGTCGTGCAGGCCGTCGCTGGCCTGGCCCTTGGCTGCGGCCATCCGCGCGGCCTGCGACTCCACTTCGCTGCGCATGAAATCCATGTCCGCCAGCACGCTCACCCGGCCCTGGCCGTGACGCAGGCGCGCGAACACCAGGTCGTGCCCGCTGCCCCACCGGCGTTCGGTCCGCGCTTCAGCGGCGAAGCCAAGCGTGAAGCGGCGGCCCTGGCAGAATTCCACGTGGCCGGGATCGTCCTGGACATGGAAGGGCTGGCAGTCGCTGCGCTGGTAAAGGCTGTCCACGCCGAGTGCATCCAGCAGCGGCCCCTGCGTGCTGCCGGCATCGTCCTCGGCCGGCGGCGGCGTGCGCAGCAGCAGATGGCCACCGCCGTCGACCCACGCCAACAGCGCCCTGGCGGCCGGCGCCGGCAGCTCGCTGCTGTCCTGCAGCAGCACCACCGTGTCCTGCGGCCCCAGCGCCATCTGCTGCAGGTCCAGCCGCGGCCGCGCATGCACCTCGATGCCATCGGCGCGCAGCGCCTGCCCGAGCACGTACAGCGGGTTGTAACGGGCCTCGCCCTGCGGTGGCAGCGTGACCGTTTCGGTGACCCGCTCATGGGTACGCATGAACAGGATCGCCAGTGGCACGCCGAGCAGCAGCAGCGTCCCCAGCAACAGTGACCAGAACAGGCGCGGGTTCATGCCTGCCACCCGTACTGCTGGCGCAGGGTCGTGGCCAGCGCATCGAAATCGCCGCGGCTGGGCAGGTGACCACCGTAGGCGGCGTATTGCCACATCCGCACCATGCGCGCGAACAGTTCACGGTCGACGCTGTCGGGCATGCGTCGCGAGGCACGCAGGCACTGCGATTCGGTGGCGCCCGGAGGCAGTGCGATGCCGGCACGCTCGCTGACCGTGCGCACGCTGGCCCGGTACAACAGGGCCAGCGCCTGGCGCGGCCGGCCCTGGTCCCACAGCAGACCAGCTTGGGTCGCCACGTCCGGCGGCAGCACCACCGGCAGCTCGACCTGTTCCTCGACCACGTGCGGCGCCGCTGCGGCCCGGCGGCGGCCCGAGCCGCGCAGCCACGGCAGCCACAACCGTGCAGTCAGCACCAGCACCAGAAGGAGGGCACCGAGCAGGCCCCACAGGCCCCATTCGGCCAATCGCGCCAGCCAGGCGATGCTGCTGCTGCGCGACGTGCGTTGGCTCTGGCTGCTGCCGTCGCGTTCCAGTTCCTTGCGTGCGTCCTTTTTCTCTTCCGCCTCTTCGATCGCTTTCCACTGCGTGACCTGGCGGGTCGGGCGCTGCAACGGATCCTCGTAGGCGCGGCTCACGGCCTGGCGGAAGCCCGCGGTATCCACCGGGGTGTCGCCGAAGATCATGGCGGGTGTATCGCCGGGGTTGATCTGCGGTGCTCGGCGCGCGTCGCTCTTGCGGTTGCTCGATGCGTCACCCTCCTGCGCGTGCACCGGCATGGAGGTGAGCGGCAGTGCCAGGCACAGCAGCAGCGCCAGGCACAGCAGCAGCGCCAGCGACGAGGCAACCGGCAGCAGGCGTTCGCGCAGCCGGCGCAGGGCGATCTCCACGTCCCAGGCTTCCATCTGCGTACGTCGATTCAAGTACAGGCCGAACCCGGCGCCGACGTAGAACGGCCCGATCAGCACGGAGGCCAGCCAGCAGGCCAGATTGAATCCCAGCTTCGCCCAGGCGGGCGTGTCCTTGCCGATCATGTCCCAGGCCGCGCGCCAGGAATCGGAGAGCAGCTCGAACGGGATGAACATGAACACCGCGCCGATGGCGCCTGCGACCAGTACGCCCTCGAACACCATGCAGGCTACGGTCAGCACCAGCGCCGGACCCGCCGCGCCGGCTGCGACCGCGCGCCGGCGCGGGCCACGCTGTTCGGCGGTGTTGCCCTCCAGCAGGTTGACCGGCAGGCACAGGCTGCGCAGCACGCTGAAGCGACGCCAGCCCAGGTAGCCCCAGAAACCACGGTTGCCCCACTGCCGCTGTGCCCGCAGGGCGGCCAGGGCGGTGACCGGCTCGCCGAACACACCGCGTGACAGCACATACAGCGGCGCGCGTTCGAACACGGGCTTGCACCACCACATCAGCAGCCAGGCCAGGCCGAATGCGTCCAGCCACCAGCCCAGTGCGTTGGCGATCACGAACAGCGGTGCGCTGGCCAGCAGCCAGCTGCCCCACACCGCACGCGCATGCCGGCGGGTCAGCGCGCTGCCCAGCTCCATCGCTTCCCAGCCGCTGCGTGCGCGCAGCACGACGTCCAGGCGATCAATGCGCATCGCCGCCTCCGCGTCCGCCACGCCACAACCACAGCAGCACGCCGGCCCACAGCACCCCGGCCACACTGAACTTGCCCCACGCCGGCACTTCGGCAATGGACGACCAGAACGCCTCCACGAACGCCGCGACCAGCAACATGAAGGCCACGCCCAGGCACAGCCGGGCACCGATGCGGCCACCTTCGACCAGTGCGTCCAGGCGGCTGCGGCGTCCGGGCGCCAGCAGCTTCATGCCCAGCTGAAGACCGGCGCCGCCTGCGATGACGATGGCGGTGAGCTCGAATGCACCGTGGCCGACCACGAAGCGCCAGAAGGGATCACCATGGCCGATGTGCTGCAGGTGGCCGGCCACCACGCCGATGATGACGCCGTTGAACAACAGCACCAGCAGCGTGCCCAGCCCGGCCAGCAGGCCGCTGGCGAAAGTGCGCAGGGCGATGCTGATGTTGTTCATGATGTAGTGGCCGAACATCATCCAGTCGGTACCGCTGTCGCGGCCCAGGCGTTCGGCAGCCGGGTCGTACATGCGTTCCATTTCGGCGATCTGGCGGTTGTCCATCACCTGGTGGATCAGGTCCGGGTACAGCTGCACCAGCACGAAGCAGCCCACCGCCGGCAGCGCGAACATCGCCAGGGCGGCCCACATGCTGCGTGCCTGGCTGCGCACCAGCAGCGGGAAATCGGCCACCAGGAATTCAAGCGCGCGCCGCCAGCGCGTGGGAGGCGTCCGGTACAGCACGCTGTGGCCCTGCTGCATCAGCTGTTGCAGGCGCTGCACCAACTGCGGGCTGTAGCCCCGCTCACGGGCCAGTGCCAGCTGCTGGCACAGCCGCCGGTAACGCTGTGGAAACGCAGTGTCGTCCAGCGTGGTGGCCGCGGGCTGGCGGCGGCGACGGCGGGAGGCGCCGGCACGCAGCAGCAGCCACTGCTCCAGGTCCAGCCATTCCTGCTGATGGCGGGCGACGAACTGTTCCTGCTTCATCGCCGTCCCAGCAACCAGTTGGCCATCGCATACAGGCGCAGCACGCCGACCTGGCCATGGGTGCCGGTCAATGGTTCGGCGATGGCGGCCAGTTCCTGCTGGCGGAGCGGTGCCAGCCGCGGGGCACGCTCGGCGAAGGCCAGCAGCGCCGCCTGTTCCTCCGGCCGCAGCGGCTGCGGCGGCGCCAGCACGCTGTCGATGGTGGCCGGCGGCGGCAGGTACAGCGCCGGCGCGTGCACCACCACGGTGCCGGCGACCAGATCGCCCAGGCGGCGGCCGTGCGCGTCGAACAGGCTGCTGAGCAGGCCCAGCGCGTAAGCGAACGGCAGCATGTCGACGGTCCGCAGCAGGTTGCGGGTGATCGCCGCCATCCAGCCCACCGGCGCGCCATCACGGGCCAGCACGCGCAGGCCCAGCGCGCGCTTGCCCGGGGTGCGGCCCCACAGCGCCTCGCAGACGATCGGATACGCCCAGTACACCAGGAACATCAGGGCCAGGTAGAGGCCGGTGCCGAATTCCTTCAACAGTGCCAGCGGGATCGACAGCGCGGCAAGAATCGCGAAACGAATGGCCAGATCGACCAGCCAGGCCAGCGCACGTGGCACCGGACCGGCGGCCGGCAGCTGCAGCGGCACGCCTTCCGGCGTCACCACCTCGCGGTAGGTGTCGAGCATCGGTGCGGCCATCAGAGCGACGGCCTTCGTTGTGGGCGCTGGAGTCCTCTCCGGCTGGCAACCACAGGCATGGGGGTCTCGACAGTTCCTGGTCGGGCCCAGACTTTAGCAGAGCGCGCCGGCAGTCGAGGGCCTCAGCCCAGGTATTCGTCCTTCAGCCGGACGTAGTGGTCGGCCGAGTAATGCAGCGACTCGATCTCCCTGTCGCTCAGCATGCGCGCCGGCCGGGCGGGATTGCCCAGCCAGAGTTCGCCTTCGCCGACCACCTTGCCCGGGCCCACCACTGCACCAGCACCGACGAAGCCATGGCGCTCCACGCGCGCGCCATCGAGGATGCAGGCGCCCATTCCGATCAGGCTGTAATCGCCGATGCTGCAGGCATGGATGATGCAGCCGTGGCCGACTGTCACGCCTTCGCCGATCAGGGTCGGATAGCCGGCCTTGTTGTACGGGCTGTGATGGCTGACGTGGATGATGGTGCCGTCCTGCACGTTGGTGCGGGCGCCGATGCGGACGAAATTGACGTCGCCACGGATGACGGTACCCGGCCAGATCGAAACATCGTCGGCAAGCTCCACGTCACCAATGAGGGTACACGCCGGGTCGACGTATACGCGTGCGCCGAGCACCGGCATCTTGTCGCGGAAAGGGCGCAGCGGGGTCATCGGTGTCTCCGGAAATCAGGGCGATCGCGACGATGATACGCGGGCCGCTGCGCTCGCCGGGCATGGCCCGGCGCCACCGTCGATGCTGCGTTACGCCACGCGTCCGCGCCGTGCACGCTCCAGGTGCACCAGCAGCAGCGAGATCGCGGCCGGCGTCATGCCGGGGATGCGCTGCGCCTGGCCAATGGTCTGCGGACGCACACGTTCCAGCTTCTGCAGCACTTCGGCCGACAGGCCACGCACGCTGGCGTAGTCGAAGCCTTCAGCGATCGGTGTGGCTTCGTGCCGCTGCTGGCGCGCGATCTCGTCGCGCTGGCGGTCCAGGTAGCCGGCGTATTTCACGCCGATCTCGACCTGCTCGGCCACCTTGCCATCGGCCACTGCCGGGCCGAGCGAGGGCACCTGCATCAGCTGCGCGTAATCCAGCTCGGGGCGCTTGATCAGGTCGAGCACATTGGTTTCGCGGCTGACAGTCACCCCCAGCGTGTCCTGCACTTCGCGGCCCAGGGCATTGGCCGGGGTCGCCCACAGCGCCCCCAGCCGCGCACGTTCGGCGGCTACGGCAGCCTGCTTGGCCTCGAACGCCATCCAGCGCCGATCATCGACCAGTCCCATGTCGCGGCCAACCGGAGTCAGGCGCTGGTCGGCGTTGTCCTCGCGCAGCTGCAGCCGGTACTCGGCGCGGCTGGTGAACATGCGGTACGGCTCGTTGGTGCCGTGGGTGATCAGATCATCCACCAGCACGCCCAGATACGCTTCGTCGCGGCGCGGGCACCAGCCATCCAGGCCGCGCACCTGGCGGGCCGCATTGAGGCCGGCCAGCAGGCCCTGCGCGGCCGCCTCTTCATAACCGGTGGTGCCGTTGATCTGGCCAGCGAAGAACAGGCCGTTGACCAGCTTGGTTTCCAGCGAAGCCTTCAGTCCGCGCGGATCGAAGAAGTCGTACTCGATGGCGTAGCCGGGGCGGGTGATGTGCGCGTTCTGGAAGCCCCGGATGCTGCGCACCATCTCCAGCTGCACGTCGAACGGCAGCGAGGTGGAGATGCCGTTGGGATAGATCTCGACGATGCCCAGCCCCTCAGGCTCGACGAAGATCTGGTGGCTGGCCTTTTCGGCGAAGCGCACCACCTTGTCCTCGATGGAGGGGCAGTAACGCGGGCCGATGCCTTCGATCTGGCCGCTGTACAGCGGCGAGCGGTGCAGGGCGTCACGGATGATCTGGTGGGTCTGCTCGGTGGTATGGGTGATCCAGCAGCTGACCTGCTGCGGATGTTCGTCCACCGAGCCGAGGAAGGACATCACCGGCCGCGGCGTATCACCGGGCTGCTCGTCCATCACGCTGTAATCCAGCGAGCGGCCGTCGATGCGCGGTGGCGTGCCGGTCTTCAGGCGGTCGACCTGGAACGGGCGCTCGCGCAGGCGTGCGGCCAGCGTGGTGGCCGGCGGATCGCCCATGCGGCCGGCGGCGTACTGGGTCGGACCGACGTGGATCTTGCCGGCCAGGAAGGTGCCGGCGGTCAGCACCACCGCCTCCGCATCGAAGCGCAGGCCGGTCTGGGTGATGACGCCGCGCACGGCGTCGCCCTCGATGACCAGATCATCGACGGCCGCCTGGAACACGGTCAGGTTGGCCTGGCCCTCGACGAGGGCGCGGATCGCCATGCGGTACAGGTTGCGGTCGGCCTGGCAGCGGGTGGCGCGCACCGCTGGACCCTTGGAGGCATTGAGCGTGCGCCACTGGATGCCGGCGCGGTCGGCGGCATGCGCCATCGCCCCGCCAAGGGCGTCGATCTCCTTGACCAGATGGCCCTTGCCGATACCGCCGATGGCCGGATTGCAGCTCATCGCGCCCACCGTTTCGATGTTGTGGGTCAGCAGGAGGGTGCGCACGCCGGTGCGGGCCGCGGCCAGCGCGGCCTCGGTGCCGGCGTGGCCACCGCCGATGACGATGACGTCGTAACGATGGAAGGAGTGGGTCATGGGGGCGGAGTCGATGGGGGCGGGCGCGGCCGGAGGCGGTGCCGGGGTGGCGATTTTAGCGCCATTCGGCAGGGCGACGCCCGGAGAAGCCAGGGCCGGACGAAATTGACCCTAAAGTTGGCAGGATTTTTGCAGATAACCCAATAGCACCCATCGTGGCTGGCGCCGAAGGCGCCCGTGACCGGAATTGGAACAGGGGCCGGTACAGGCGCACGATGGGGGAGCAGAGGGCCGGCAGTCGGGGGACTGTCCGGCCCTGTTTTTCTTCGCGGAAGGCATCCGCAAAAACAGACGGCCCCGCATTGCGGGGCCGTCTGCCTTCAGAGGTGCCGACATCCGACAGGGCCGGAACAGGGGGGATCCAGATGTTCCTGTCGGATATCGACGTAGAGCTTTCCGCGACGGCCCATACCGCTTCTTGTCACTTTGTGACGCGGGCCGTCACAACCGCTTTAGATTGCCGCTTGGACCATGTGAAATGCAAGACGGTTCAGCGCTCAAGTGTGCGCTGCGTCGCACGATCCATGTTGCGCCAGGGGGAACCGTTCATCCTGGGCGCACTCGGTGCCGGCGCCGGGCGGGCCGGCGGTGCCGGGCGCTGCACGCTCGGCTGCGGCGGGCGTCGCATCGAGTCCATGTTCCGCCACGGTGAACCACCATTGTTCTCGCGAGGCGGACGCGGCGGACGGTTCTCGCCATTGCCCGGCGGGCGCGGTGGCGGGCGGTGATTGTGCGGTGGACGATAGATCGGACGCGAGTAATACGGGTAGCCATAGCCGCCGTAATAGCCGCCATAGCCTCCGTAGTACGGGCCGTAGTTGTAGGGATAGCCGGCGGGGTAGCGGTACTCCACCGACGGCGCACCGTGGTAGTAGCTGCCGCTGCGGCCACCGCCGACATAGTCGTAGGTGGTGCAGCCGGTCAGGGCCAGCAACAGGCCACCGGCAAGCATCAGGCGCGTTTTCATGTGGGTCCCCCCAGAACGGGTGTGCAGTCAGCTTCGGGCGTGGGCATTGAATCGGCCCTTAATTCCACCACCCAGGATGAATGGCGGCGAAGGCCTGCATGCTGGCATGACCTGTGCCGGGGTCGCCAGCACGAGGGCATACGTTAATCTTGCGTCATGAGCGATTCACTGTTGCCCCGTGCCGAAGATGTCCTGGCTGCCGCCGCGAGGATCGCGCCGCACGCAAGTGTGACGCCGGTGCTGCGCTCGCGCACCCTCGACACGCTTGCCGGCGCACGCCTGGCCTTCAAGGCCGAGCACCTGCAGCGGGGCGGCGCGTTCAAGTTCCGGGGCGCCTGCAACGCCGTCTGGTCGCTGTCGGACGAGCGCGCCGCACGAGGTGTGGTCACCCATTCATCGGGAAATCATGGCGCGGCCCTGGCGCTGGCGGCACGGACGCGGGGCATTCCCTGCCATGTGGTGGTGCCCGAGGGCGCCGTTGCCGCCAAGCTGGCCAACATCGCGCGCCATGGCGCCACGCTCTGGCGTTGCGCGCCGACCATTGCCGAGCGTGAGGCCACCTGCGCCAGGGTGCAGGCCGACACCGGTGCAACCCTGGTGCACCCGTATGCCGATCCGGCGGTGATGGCAGGGCAGGGCACCGCGGCGCTGGAACTGCTGCACAGCGACGGGCCGTTCGACGTGCTGGTGGTGCCAGTGGGCGGTGGTGGCCTGGCCAGCGGTACTGCGCTGGCGCTGCAGCTGGCCGGCCCGCAGACCCGGCTGGTGCTGGCCGAACCGGCTGGTGCCGACGATACCGCCCGCTCACTGGCCGCCGGCGAGCGGCAGGGCGCGTTCACCCCCGATACCGTCTGCGATGGCCTGCGCACCCTGATCGGTGCGCCCAACTTCGCGCTGCTGCGTGCTGCCGGTGCGGAGGTCATCGTGGTCGACGACGCCGCCACCCTGGCTGCGATGCGCCTGCTGTGGGAGGTGCTCAAGCAGGTGGTTGAACCGTCTTCGGCGACGGTGCTGGCGGCGGTGCTGTCCCAGCCGGAACGGTTTGCCGGGCAGCGGGTGGGCCTGGTGCTGTCCGGTGGCAACGTCGATCTTCCCGCCCTGCGCTGGGGCATGCCTTGAGCCGCGGCCGGCACCGCGAGCGTACCGGCCTGTTCGGTTGGGCGTGGCGGCTGTTCGTGCTGCTGGTGATCTGGCTGCTGGGCGTGACCGCATGGATCGTCTGGGTGGGAGAGCGCGATCAGGCCGCGCAGGCCGATGCGATCATCGTGCTCGGTGCGGCCGCCTATGACGCCAAGCCGTCGCCGGTCTTCGAGGAGCGCATCCGTCATGGCCTGGACCTGTACGAGGCCCGGTATGCACCGCTGCTGATTTTCACCGGAGGATATGGCGGCAGCGGTGCCCGCTTCTCCGAATCGCAGGTGGCGCGGCGCTATGCGCTCAAGCACGGCGTTCCGGACGACGCGATCCTGATTGAAACCGCCTCGCGCAACACCGTGCAGAATCTGATCGAGGCCAAGCGGCTGATGGATCAGCGCAACCTGCACCGGGTGATCATCGTCAGCGATCCGCTGCACATGGCACGCGCGCTGCGCCTGAGCCGGGCGCTGGGCATCGATGCGCTGGCGTCATCGACGCCGAGCACCCGCTTCCGCAGCTTCCACACCAGCTGGCGTTTCCTGCTGCAGGAAATCTATTTCTTCCATCGCGATCTGGTGCGGCCACCGCTGAGTTCGCCGGCCAATACCTGAGCGGCTGCCGCCTGCCTTGGGTGGGTGCCGACCTTGGTCGGCGCATCACCCGTGATCGATCGATCAGGTCTGCTTGCGGCGGATCGGAATGGCCGACACCGGTACCGAGGCCACGTCGTGGCCGCCTTCGCGGATCGGCGCGCCCGGGTCCGGTGCCCAGGCATGGGCATAGATCACTTCCCAACTGCTGGGCAGCGTGCCATCGGCACGGCGCATCGGCTCGTAGGCGGCCGCCGCAGCGGCGAAGCGCCCGCGGCCGGTCAGCGTATGCCGACGGTCCACCCGCGCATTGGTCGCGCCCATCGCCCGCAGTTCGCGCATCAAGGCGGGCAGATCCTCGTAGGTCAGGGTGAACAGGTCGCGGTCCAGCACGGGGTCGCGGAAGCCGGCCATCATCAGCGCGTCGCCGAACTGTGCGATCTGCGCGAAACGGCTGACGTGCGGGCGATCATCGGCAGCAGCGAACGCTTCGTTGAGCTCGATCAGGGTTTCCGGCCCGAAAGTCGAGCACAACAGCAGGCCGCCGGGCTTGAGCACGCGGCGGAAGCCGGCGAACACTGCAGGCAGATCGTCCACCCATTGCAGGCAGAGATTGCTGAAGATCACATCCACACTGTTGTCGGCCAGCGGCAATGCCGCCGCATCGGCACACAGGCGCTGGAAGGGCTTCCACCACCCGGCCTGGCGCCTGGCCTGATCGAGCATCGGCAGGGCGATATCCAGCGCGATCACCTGTGCCTTCGGCCAGCGCTTCTTCATCAGTGCGCTGGCATGGCCGGTACCGGCACCGATGTCCAGCACCACCTCGGGCCTGCGTGCCTCCAGGTAGTCCAGCGATTCCACCAGCCGTGACTGCACTTCGCGCTGCAGGGCAGCGGCGGCGTCATAGCTGCTGGCGGCGCGGGAGAACGCACGGCGCACATGGCGGGGATCGAAGTGGGACGGCATTGCAGGATCTCTCAGAACGTACCGGGGTAGGCGCCGCCATCGATCAGCAGGTTCTGCCCGGTGATGTAGCCGGCCTGTGCGCTGCACAGGAAAGCGCAGGACGCGCCGAATTCGTCGGCGGTGCCGAAGCGGCCGGCGGGGATCTGCTGGCGGCGGCGCTCGGCGATCTCTCCGGCATCGCCATCCTTGCCCGCGCTGTGGGCGAAGTTGGCGCGCAGGCGATCAGTGTCGAACTGGCCAGGCAGCAGATTGTTGAGGGTGACGTTGTGGGCGACCGTGCGCCGCGACAGACCGGCGACGAAGCCGGTCAAGCCACTGCGCGCGCCGTTGGACAACGCCAGGGTATCGATCGGCGCCTTCACCGCCGACGAGGTGATGTTGACGATACGGCCGAAGCCGCGTTCGATCATCGCGTCCACGGTGGCGTGGATCAGCGCGATCGGGGCCAGCATGTTGGCGTCCAGTGCAGCGATCCAGTCGTCACGCTCGAAGCTGCGGAAATCGCCCGGCGGCGGCCCGCCCGCGTTGTTGACCAGGATGTCCACCTGCGGGCAGGCGGCCAACGCAGCGGCACGTCCGGCTTCTGTGCTGACGTCGGCAGCGACCGCGTGCACCTCGCCGGCGCCGGGCAGTGCGCGCAGATGCTCGGCGGCGGCCTGCAGCGCTGCTTCGCCGCGCGCAACGATCACCACGTTCACGCCTTCGCGCACCAGTGCGCGCGCGCATCCCAGGCCCAGCCCCTTGCTTGCACCGCAGACCAGGGCCCAGCGGCCCTTGATACCCAGATCCATGCGTCAGCCCTGCGCAGTTCGAAGGAACGTCATTGTCCGTCATCCGCCGGTGTCAGGCCGGCAACGAAGCGTTGCAGGACGGCGGCCACTTCGTCGGCGTGGCCGAGGAAGGGGGCGTGGCCGCCGTGAGCGATGGTCAGCGCCTGTCCGCCGGGCGCGAGCGCCGCTGCAGCCTGTATGGCGGCCGGTGGCACCAGCCTGTCGCGTTGACCGGCGATCCACAGGCTGGGCTTGCCCAGTGCCGGCAGGGCGCCGCGCAGGTCGGTGCTTTCCAGCAGCTGCAGACCCTCCCGCAGGGCGCGTGCGGTCGGTGCACCGCGTTCCACCAGGCGCTGGCGCAGGGTGCGCAGTTCCTCGCGGGCGTGCGCCGAACCCATTACATCCAGGGCCAGGAATCGTTCCAGCGTGCCACCGAAATCGCCGGCCAGCTCACGGCCGAACTGCTCGAACACGGCCGGCTCCACCGCATGCGGCCAGTCGTCGCCGCGCACGAAGCGGGGCGTGGCAGCGATCATCGCCAGTCCCCGCACTTTCGGCAGGGTCGCCGCGGCATGCAGTGCGAACAGCCCGCCCAGCGACCACCCGCACCACACCGCCGGTGGCGTGGCGGCGGCGATCGCGTTGACCACGAAGGGCAGGCGCAACGGCGTGGTGTCCCCGCGGCTGTGGCCGTGTCCGGGAAGATCGACCAGGTGCAGGGTGAACTGCTGCGCCAGGCGCTGGACCAGCGGCGCGAACACACCGCCCTGCAGGGCCCAGCCGTGGATCAGTACCAGGTCCGGCCCCTGGCCGGCGACTTCGATATGCATGCGGAAACCAGCCGAACCTCAAGCCAGGGCCGGCAACGGCGGTGGCGTGGCCTCGCGCGGCGTGATCGAGAGGCGATCACGCGCGCTGGCGATGGCCTCGACCAGCCCCCGCACCTGGTCTGCCGTGTGCAGGGCAGAGAGGGTGACGCGCAGGCGTGCCTTGCCCTCTGGAACGGTCGGCGGGCGAATCGCTCCGACCAGCCATCCCGCCTGCTCCAGCGCCTTGGACAGCGCCAGTGCGGTGTGGTCATCGCCGCACAGCAGGGGCTGGATCGGTGTCTCCGATGCCATCAGGTCCAGCCCGTGGCGGCGCGCTTCGCCGCGGAACAGTGCGATCAGGTCGACCAGCTTGGTGCGGCGCCAGTTGTCGCGGCGTGCCAGGCGCACTGCTTCCAGTGCCGCCGCCGCCAGCGCCGGCGGCATCGCGGTGGTGTAGATGTAGGGGCGGGCGGTTTCGGCCAGATGCTCGATCAGGTCTTCGCGGCCCAGCACCACCGCGCCGGCGCTGCCCAGCGCCTTGCCCAGGGTGACCAGTTGCAACGGCACGTCGTCCACGCCCAGACCGGCGGCCGCCACCGTGCCCCGGCCATCGCCGACCACGCCAACGCCATGTGCATCGTCCACATAGAACAGTGCCTGCTGCAGGCGCGCGACCAGTGACAGTGCGCGCAGCGGCGCGACGTCGCCGTCCATGCTGAAGACACCATCGGTGGCCAGCATCGCTGCGCCATCGGCTGCGTGCCTGAGCTGGCGCATGGCCCCTTCCGCATCCAGGTGCGGATAGCGGCGCAGGCGTGCGCCCGCCAGCCGCGTGGCATCGAGCAGACTGGCGTGATTGAGCTTGTCCTGCACGCAGACGTCGTTCTCTTCGCTCAGCAGCGCCTGCTGCACCGCCAGGTTGGCGGAAAAACCGCTGCCGAACAGCAGTGCGCGCGGGTAGCCCAGCCACTCGGCCATTTCGCGTTCCAGAGCATCGTGCATCGCGTGGTGGCCGCAGACCAGGTGCGATGCGCCGGCCCCGGCGCCTTCGCGGGCGGCCGCGTCCTGCAATGCATTGACCACGCTGAACTGCTGGGCCAGGCCCAGATAGTCGTTGCTGCAGAAGCCGGTCAGCCAGCGGCCTTCCACTTCCAGGCAGACGCCATCGCGGCGGGTGACCGTGCGCCGTGGGCGGCGACGACCTTGGGCATCGCGCAGCGCGCGCTGGTCCTGGATGCGGGCGGTGAGGTCGGGGCGGGCCATGGCGGCGGGAGGCGGCGACGGGGCGGCTAGGGTAGCGCGTTGCCGCGACGCCTGCTCGGGCCCCGTCTCAGGCTGCGTGAGCGCAGCCGCAGCCGGGTGCAGCGCTGCCGATATCGGCATGTGCGGTACCGCCGTGGTCGTGGCCCTGGGCGTCCACCTGCACCGCCATCGGCTGCAGGCCCAGCCGCGCGAACAATGCCAGATCGCGCTCGCTTTCCGGGTTGCCGGTGGTCAGCAGCCTGTCGCCATAGAAGATGGAGTTGGCGCCGGCCAGGAAGCACAGCGCCTGCAGTTCGTCGCTCATCGCCTCGCGGCCGGCCGACAGGCGCACCATCGAACGCGGCATGGCAATGCGTGCCACCGCGATCATGCGCACGAACTCGAACGGGTCCAGTTCGGCACTGCCGTGCAGCGGCGTACCGGCCACCTGCACCAGTCTGTTGATCGGCACCGAATCCGGATGGGCCGGCAGCGTGGCCAGGGCCAGCAGCAGGCCCACGCGCTGCGCCCGCGTCTCGCCCATGCCGACGATGCCGCCGCAGCAGGTCTTCAGGCCTGCATCCCGCACGTGTTCCAGCGTGTCCAGGCGGTCCTGGTACTGGCGGGTATGGATGACCGAGTCGTAGTAGTCCGGCGCGGTGTCGAGGTTATGGTTGTAGTAGTCCAGGCCGGCGTCCTTCAGTGCCCGTGCCTGGTCGCCACTGAGCATGCCCAGCGTGGCGCAGGTCTCCAGGCCCAGTGCCTTCACCCCGGCGATCATCGCGGTCACTTTCGGGATGTCGCGATCCTTCGGCGACCGCCAGGCCGCGCCCATGCAGAAGCGCGACGCACCGGCAGCCTTGGCCTGGCGCGCCTTGGCCAGCACCGCTTCGGTGTCCATCAGCTTCTGTGCGTTGACACCGGTGCTGTAGCGCTGGGCCTGCGGACAGTACGCGCAGTCCTCCGGGCAGCCGCCGGTCTTCACCGACAGCAGCGTGGAGACCTGCACCCGGGCGGGGTCGAAGTGCTCGCGATGGACTGCAGCGGCGCGGAACAACAGGTCGGGGAGGGAGAGTTCGAACAGCGCCTGCAGTTCATCGTGTTGCCAGTCGTGGCGGACGGCAGTGGCCATGGCGGGACCCGGGTACGAGTGGAGCGAGGGCGGCAGTGTGGAGGGGGGTGGAAAGGCTGTCAACCCGTGAGTGTTTTTAGTGGTTTACAGTGCATCGGTTGATCAGGCCCGACGCGGATGGCCGCGTTTCACCGCTTCCTGCAAGGCTTGCGGCCACAGTGACTACTGCCCAACGGAAGCGCTTGCGCGCAGACTCTGTCCCATGACCGATCTCCATCGTCTTCGCGGACGCATCGCCGCGCTGGTCCTCAGCGAGGCCTGGCGCCGCCGCGCCGCACTCTGGGGCGGTGCCGTGGCCGTGGCGCTGGTGGCCATTCTGTTCGCCAAGGCCAGCGACGCGGCGTTCCATCTGTTCCAGCGCATCACCACCCATTCGCCGTGGTGGGCGCTGCTGCTCACGCCAGGCATCTTCGCGCTGCTGGCATGGCTGACCAGCGGTGTACTGAAGCCTACCCGCGGCAGCGGCATTCCCCAGGTCATCGCTGCGCTGGACAAGCCGGATGCCTCGTTCCGCGCGACGAATCTTTCACCGGCGGTATCGGCCGGCAAGCTGCTGCTGACGTCACTGTCGTTGTTGGGCGGTGCTTCGGTCGGCCGCGAAGGTCCGACCGTGCACGTGGGTGCAAGCCTGATGTACCTGTTCGGTCGTTGGTTTGGTTTCAAGGACCCGCGTGAGCTGTCGCACTTCCTGCTGGCGGGCGGCGCCGCAGGCATCGCGGCAGCATTCAATACCCCGTTGGCAGGCATCGTGTTCGCCATCGAGGAACTCAGCGGCCGCTTCGAGCACCGCTTCTCGGGCACGCTGCTGACGGCGGTGATCGTCGGTGGTGTGGTATCGCTGGGTCTGCTGGGCAACTACACCTACTTCGGCCATGTTTCGGCGCGGCTTCCGCTGGGCCAGGGCTGGCTGGCGATCCTGCTGTGCGGTGTGGTGGCGGGATTGCTGGGAGGACTGTTCGCGCGCGCCGTACTGGCGAGCGCGGCAGGCCGTCCGCGCTGGCTGGGGCAACTGCGCCAGCGCCATCCCGTGCTGTTGGCCGCCGGCTGCGGCCTGGTGGTGGTGGCGCTGGCGATGCTGTTTGGTGAAGGTGCGTTCGGCACCGGCTACGAACAGGCGCGCAGCCTGGTGCAGGGTCACGCGCTGGTGGGTCATGAGTTCGGGCTGATGAAGCTGCTGGCCAATCTGGCCTCCTATGTGGCCGGTATCCCCGGGGGCCTGTTCTCGCCCGCGCTGGCGGTCGGTGCCGGGTTGGGCCACAACCTGGCGGTACTGATGCCCGGCGTGGATCCACGCGCGTTCGTGCTGCTCGGCATGTGTGCGTATCTGACCGGCGTCACCCAGGCGCCGCTGACCTCTGCCGTCATCTCGCTGGAACTGACGGACAGCGGTGACCTGCTGCTGCCGATTCTGGCCACGGTACTGATTGCCCGCGGGGTATCCGGTCTGGTGTGCCGGGTGCCGATCTATCGTGGCCTGGCCGAGCTGCTGATGGTGCCTGGCCCATCGGCCGATGCCACGTCCGTCGATCCCGGTCGAAAGTAGGTGATCCGCGTACGTGCCCGGCAGATGCTGCCAGGGAGAGGCGACCGGCAGCCACCCTGGCAGGCCATGCAGTAGGGGGCATGGTGGGTCATGCCCGTCGGCACACGATGACGGGCATTTCACCGACCCATGTCTGGTCCGTCCGCCGATGGCGTCGCTGCCTGCCATGCGCGAGCCTGCGGCATGCGCATCGTCCACCGCATTGTCGCCGGGGCCCCGTTGCAGCGGCTGCTGCGCCTGCTGATTCCGCTGCGCTGCCTGGTCTGCAACGACCCGGGTCACGACGAGCTGGATCTCTGTGCGGCCTGCTACGCCGGACTGCCGTGGTCGGGTCGCGCCTGCCTGCGCTGCGCGCTGCCGCTGCCGGATGCGGCCCTGATCGTCTGCGGCAGCTGCCGCGAGGAGGCACCACCGCAGCTGGCCACGCACGCGAGCCTGCTGTACCTGCCGCCAGTGGACCAGCTGCTGGTGCGCTACAAGTTCCATCAGGACCTGGCGGCCGGACGCCTGCTCGCGCAGCTGATGCAACGCGCGCCGCCGCCCTGGTCGTGCGCGCCGCTGGTGCCGGTGCCATTGCATGATCGGCGCCTGCGCCAGCGTGGCTACAACCAGGCCGCCGAACTATGCCGGTTGCTGCCGATGCCGGTCTGGCAGGGCCTGTACCGTCGCCGGCATACGGCACCACAATCCGAACGCACGGCCGAACAGCGCAGGGACAACCTGTTCGACGCCTTCGATGCACATGCGCCGGTGCCGCCGCGGCTGACCGTGGTCGATGATGTGATGACCACCGGCAGCACCGTGATGGAAATCGCTGAGACACTGCGCTGCGTGGGTGCCGCAGAGGTGCGCGTGTGGGTCTGCGCACGGGTTCCGTGATCGCCCTCTTCATCGCCAGGGGCTAGGATGAAGCCGATTCCGGATCGAAGGAGTGGTCATGAATTCCCCCTTGTCTCCCCTGTTGTCGGCGGTCGGTCGCAGCTGGTGGATCCTGCTGCTGTATGGCCTGGTCGCACTCGGCTTCGGCATCATCGCGATCGGCTGGCCGCTGTCGGCGGCGACGGCCCTGGCCTGGACGCTGGGCGTGATGGCCATCATCGAAGGTGTCATCAGCCTGTTCGCGCTGATCAGCGGTGGCAGCGGTGTCTCGCGTGGCTGGCTGGCGCTGTACGCCATCGCCTCGCTCGGCTTCGGCATTCTGGCGGTGATCAATCCGCTGGCCACCGCCAGCGTGCTGGTGCTGTTCCTGGCAGCGTGGCTGCTGGTGGCCGGCATCTACCGCATCGTGTACGCAATCCGCGTGCGCAGGCAGATCCAGGGCGAGTGGTTGCTGATACTCAGTGGTGTGCTGGCGGTGGTGCTGGGCCTGCTGTTTGCGGCCAATCCCTACGCGGGCGTGGCCGTGACCACGCTGTGGATCGGCATCGGCAGCCTGCTGTATGGGCTGCTGCAGGTGCTGGTGGCATTCAAGCTGAGGAAGCTGAAGTGAGGCGGGCGGGTTCGTTTCTGCTGGTCGCGGTGCTGGGCCTGGCCGGTTGCATGCCCGGCGCAACAGCGGATGCGGAGGCTGGCAGGGATCATGCGCCGCGTCCGGGCGTGGATGTGCGTCTGAGCGCAGTCGATGCTGCCGGCAATGGCACACCGGTGCAGTGGCAGGGTGAAACACTCGCGCTGCGCGAGCCGCCGATCGCCGGCAGTGCCGACATTGCCGATGTGCGTTACGTGCTGGACCAGAGCCAGCAGCCCGGCCTGCAGATCCGCTATCGCAAGGAGGCACAGCAGCGCATCCACGATGGCACGGCCGCACTGGTGGGAAAGCGGGTGGCGATCAGCGTGGATGGCCGCGTGCTGACGGTGGCGACGGTGAGTGGCCCGTTCGGCGAATCGATGATGTTGAGTGGCCTACCCAGCGTGGCCGAGGCGCAGGCGTTGGCGAAGCACATCACTGGCGAATGACGGGCGCGCCATGAACCCGCGCTGCGCGCGGAGGTCGACCAAGGCGACCGCTACCGGGCGAACCGGGCCTCGATTTCCTCCAGCGACCTGCCCTTGGTTTCCGGCAGCCAGAACGCAGCCACCAGGAAGAACACGAATGTGCATGCCGCCCAGAACAGGAACATGCTGGCGTAGCCATAGTGGCCCACGGTCGGCAGGAAGATCGCGGCGATGGTGGTGGACACGAACTGGTTGATCAGCAGCGCGATGCTCATGCCATTGGAGCGGATCCGGTTGGGCATCAGCTCGGACAGTGCCAGCCATACGCAGACGCCAGGGCCCACCGCGAAGAAGGCAACGAACACGAGGATGCAGGCGGCCACCGCCCAGCCGTGGGCCGGCGTTGGCACCGGTCCGATCCGCGCCTGCTCGATGCGCAGTGGTGCGTGCGCGGCGCCGGCCGGGTCTGCGAATGGATTCAGGTGCAGGGTGCGGAAGAAGGCGCCGATGACGCTGTCCGGCTGCACGGTGCCGGCACGGTCGATGCGCAGCTCGCGATCGATCAGGTTGTCACTGCGCAGTGCGCGCACGTTGGTGAAGTCGCCATAGGCATAGGAGACGGTCAACTGCATCGGACGGCCTTCGCTGTCGATGCCGTCAGTGAGGCGTTGCCACTGCGCCTCGTCCAGTACCAGATGCAGGCCATCGCCGCTGGCTGCGGCCTGCAGCTGCGGCTGCACATCGGCGCGGCCGCGTTCGGCCTGGAAAAACAGGGTGGCGGCGGCCAGCAGCGCCACGCAGATACCGCCGCTGCCGAGCATCAGCAGGAACTTGCGGCCCTTGCGATCGACCAGCAGCAGCGCGACCACGGTCATCACCGCATTGAGCAGCTTGATCGCCACGTCGGCGCCATTGGCCACCGAACCGGACAGGCCCGCCTGGTTGAGGATGTTCACCGCATAGGCGAGCACCGAGTTGATGCCGGTGGCCTGGGTGCAGGCCAGGACCACGCAGGCCAGCACGAACGGCACCACGTAGCGGCGGCTGAGCAGCGGATCACGCCTGCCGTTCGTGCCACTGGATTCCGGTGCCTGGATGCGCGCGAGCGTGGGCTCGACCTCGGCGGCCGGCAGCACCCGCAGCAGGCTGCGACGGGCGTCGTCCACCCGACCACGGCGGACCAGCCAGCGCGGCGACTCCGACAGCCAGAAAATGCCGGCACAGAACACCAGGCCCGGCGTCAGGCAGCTCCAGAAGATGGTCCGCCACGCATGGTCCTTCACGGCGAACAGTTCCTGCGCCTGCTGTGCCAGCGGCAGCGAGCGCACGGTTTCGGCAGCGGCATCCACGGTCTGGGCGTGGTACAGGCCGATCAGCGCCGCCAGCACGAGTCCGATGGTCAGCAGCAGCTGGAACATCGCTGCACCCCGGCCACGCCGCTCCGGACTGAGCACCTCGGCCAGGTACAGGGGTACCACCACTCCGATCAGGCCGCCGCTGATGCCCTGCAGCAGTCGGCCCAGCAGCAGCGGCGTGTAGCCCGAAGCGAGCGCCATGATGGGAATGGAGGCGGTGAACAGAACGCCAGCCAGCAGCATCGCGCCGCGGCGTCCGATCAGGTCGGCCACCATGCCGGCAAACAGTGAGGACAGCACACTGCCCAGCAGAACGGCTGCAACGACGAATCCCAGCTGCTGGCTGCTGAGCTGCCAGGCCTGGCTGGCGGTCGCTTCCAGATAGGGCAGGGCACCGGCAATGATGCCGATATCGATGCCGTACAGCAGGCCGCCGAGGCCTCCGATGAAGAGCAGATAGCGTACGGGCCAGCGCGGAGCGGTGCTTGCAGTCATCGGCAGTTCCTGTGGTAGCGCCGGACCCTGCCCGGCGGCGGTTCTTCGCAGATTGCGTTCTGTGGCGCCGCGCCATGCGTGGCTCTACGGCAGGGACGTTGCTCAGTGCAGCTCGACCACCCGGCCACCCACCACCACCTGCTGCAGGCGCAGTCCAGCGTCCAGCACCACCAGATCGGCGCGGGCGTCGGGCGCGATGCGACCGCGATCGCCCAGGCCCAGGTAGTCGGCCGGGAACGTGGAAACGCGCTGCGAGGCGTCGGCCAGATCCAGGCCGACACGCACCAGGTTGCGCAGTGCCTGGTCCATGGTCAGCGCGCTGCCGGCCAGCGAACCGGTCGCCAGCCGCACGCAACCGCCACACTTGTGCACGCGCTGTTCGCCCAGCGCGTACTCGCCATCCGGCATGCCGGTGGCGGCCGTAGCGTCGGTCACCGCGTACAGGCGGGGAATCGCGCGCGCGGCCAGGCGGATCACGCCGGGATGGATGTGCTGCAGGTCGGGAATGATCTCGGCGTAACGTGCATGGGCGAGCGCCGCCGCCGCGATGCCCGGGCGATAGTGATCGACGCCGGTCATGCCGTTGAACAGATGGGTGAAGCCGGATGCACCCGCCTGCAGAGCGGCTACACCTTCTTCGTAAGTACCCGCGCTGTGGCCGAGCTGCACACGGATGCCCATCGCCGAAAGCGCAGGAATCAGCGCCGTGTGTTCGCCGATCTCCGGCGCCAGCGTCATCACCCGGATCGGTGCCAGCGCATGCAGCTGCTGCACCAGCGCCAGCGTCGCCTCGATCGTACGGTTGGGCTGTGCGCCCAGGCGCTGAGGGCTGATGAACGGCCCTTCCAGATGCACGCCGGCGATGCATGCGGCCTCGTCGTCCGGTGCTGCCATGGTGGCGGCCACGCCCTGCAGGGCGTACTCGATCTCGTCCAGGCCGGCGGTCATGGTGGTCGCCAGCAGGGTGGTGGTACCAAAGCGCAGGTGGGTGCGGGCGATGGTGCGGGCGACGTCGCCGCCCTGCATCAGGTCCACACCGGCAGCGCCGTGCACATGCAGATCGATGAAACCGGGAAGGATCACCTGCAGCTGCGGGTCATCACCGCCGCTGTGGTCGTCCACCTGCAGCAGGCGCACATGCGAGTCGAAGTGGACATGGCCACGTCGCCACCCCAGCGGGGTGAGGATGCGGCCATGCAGGGAACGGGTGTCGGTCATGCGGGCGGCTCGGCGATGATCACTTCGATGCCCAGCCGCTGCAGGCCCTCGCGGGTTGCGTCGTCGATGCCGGCGTCGGTGATGACGGTATGGATCTGATCCAGGCGGGCGATGCGATGCAGGCTGACACGGCCGAACTTGGAGGCGTCGGTCAGCACGACGATGCGCCGCGCGCGCTCGACCATGCGGTGGTTGAGGCGCGCTTCCGCCTCATCGTGGGTGGTCAGGCCGAACTGCAGGTCCAATCCGTCCACGCCCAGGAACAGGGTGTCGAAGCTGTAGGAATTGAGGCTGGCCTCGGCCTGGCTGCCCTGCAGCGACAGCGACTGCTGACGCAGCAGCCCGCCCGTCAGCAGCACATTGATGCCGGCAGCATTGGCCAGTTCCCACGCGATGTTCAGGCCATTGGTCATCACCGTCACATCGCGGCGGCCACGCAGATGGCGGGCCAGCGTCATGGTGGTCGAACCGGAGTCGATGATGATGTTGTCACCGGCCTGCACCAGGTTCGCCGCGCAGGCGCCGATGGACTCCTTCAGGGGCAGATTCAGCGCATCCTTTTCATGGATGTCCTGCTCCTGCGGAGGCGTGCGCACCAGATTGGCGCCACCGTGGGTGCGGTTGGCCAGGCCCTGCGACTCGAAGTGGGTCAGGTCGGCGCGGATCGTCACCGCGGACACGCCGAAGCGCTCGACCAGATCGGCCACCTGCACCGAGCCGTGCTCGATCAGCAGCTGCAGGATCTGTTGCCGGCGGGAGCGGGTGTTGCGCATGGCGGAGTCTCGGGTCTGCTGTGAGGGGTAGAGATTAGCCGTTCGCAGCAATGCCGGCAGCGGATCGTGTGTCCTGACCGCGTTTGCCTGCCTGGTTGGCGCTGCAGGCGCGGGCATACTCGCCCAGGCACTGGCCGATGCGGTGCTGCACCAGGGCCGTCGGCGTGTTGGCCAGGCGGCCGTCACGCACGGCGCGGTACTGCTCCGGCAGGTACTGGCTCAGCAGCACCAACGGTGGCGTGTGCTGCTCCAGGTTGGAGAACAGCGTCTGCACGGCGCGCAGCAGTGCCGGTTCGCCCCAGTAGTAGCGGCAGCGGTCACTGAAGGAATAACTGCGCAACAGGCGCAGTGTCGCCTGGTCACCCTGGTAGTAGGGTTGCCAGTACTTCGGCTGCGCCACCATCACCTCCTCCAGCACCTGTGGCAGGCGCGAGCACTGCGCAGCCGGCAGCAGCGCCTGTTCGATCGCTGCCAACGCGAACAGCGCCTCACGATAGGCGAAGGTGGCGGCGGGGCCGACCTTGAGGATCGCGAAATGATCGCGGACCAGCGCATGCAGTCCGCTTTCGCGCTGGTAGTCGGTGGAGTGCGCCTCGAACACGATGCGCGGCTGCTGCTCGAGGAAGTCGGCCAGCGCGTTGGCGGCGACCGGGTCGTACTCGTGCACGCTGCTGTGATCGAAATCCACGCCCGGCTGCACCACCATCGCGATGACGCGCTGCCAGGCATCGCGCAGTTCGGGGGTATCGAATGCCTGCTGGTGGATGGCCAGGGTCTGCGCGGCGGCTGCCGGTGTGGTCACCTGCAGGCCGCCGGCCAGCGAGGCTTCGCCGCCGGGAACGGGCACTTCGGTGCCGATCACGTACACCGGCGCCGGCAGGCCGAGCCGGGCAGCCGTGCGCTCGGCGATCGTCGCCAGTTCCGACGAACGCGCGGCCACGGTGGCATCAGGCAGCGGCACCGGATCGTCGGCGCAGGACATGCTGCAGTCCAGATGGATCTTGTGGAAGCCGGCGGCCACGTAGGCTTCGATCAGCACGCGCGCGTGGGCCATCGCCTCGGCGGCGGGGCGCTTCTGCCAGGCGTTCGGACCGAGATGATCGCCGCCCAGGATCAGCCGCGTGCGCGGAAAGCCTTCCTCATCCGCAAGCGTGCCGACATAGTCGCGGTACTGCGGCGGGGTCATGCCGGTGTAGCCGCCGAACTGGTCGACCTGGTTGGAGGTGGCTTCGACCAGCAGCACCGTGTCGTGTGCCAGTGCCACATGCATGGCCGCGCGCAGCACCTGTTCGTTGCTGCAGCAGACGCTGTACAGGCCCACATTGTGGCCGGCGCGGTGGGAGGCAAGCAGGGTCTGCAACGGGGACATGGTCATGCTCCGGACAATCAGGAAAACGAGGGTTGGCAGGCAAGCAGCGCGGCACCGCGCGCGCCACCGGCATCGCCGAAGCGCGGGGGCACGATCGGCGGCACCTGCACGCCGTTGAACAGATGGGCAGCGATTGCCGCCGGCAGCTGCTGGTACAGCGGGGTGTACTGCGAGAGGCCGCCACCGAGCACGATCACATGCGGGTCCAGGGCCAGCACCAGCGCAGCGAGGCTGTGGCCGAGCAGGTCGCGGTGGATGTCCAGCGCGCTGCGTGCACGCGCATCGCCGCCTTCGGCCAGTGCGATCACCGCACTGGCATCGACGGCCGCGCCGCCCAGGTGGCGTTCGATCATCGCCAGGCCGCTGCCGGATACATAGCGCTCAACGCAGCCCTGCAGGCCGCACGCGCAGTCGATCAACGGCAGGCCGTGACGCTGCAGCAGGTGGCCCGGCACGCTCCAGTGGCCCCACTCCCCGGCCAGGCCGTTGAAGCCGGACAGCAGGCGGCCCTGCAGGCAGAAGCCGCCACCGGCGCCGGTGCCGAGGATCGCGCCGAACATGCTGGGGTAGCCGTCGGCTGCGCCGCCATGGGCTTCGGACAAGGCGAAGCACTGCAGGTCGTTGCCGAAATGGAGCGGACGCTGCAGGCGTGCCTGCAGGTCGGCCGCCACACTGTGGCCGGTCAGCGCCGGCACGTTGGCACTCAGCTGGCGGCCCGTGCGGCGGTCACGCACGCCGGGCAGCGCGATGCCGATGGCCGCATCGTTGCGGCCCAGTGCGGCGTCGGCGTCGGCGACCAGCGCCACCACCGACCGCAGAAAGCCATCGTAGTCACCCTGCGGAGTGGCCACCCGGCGGCGCCAGGTGACCTGCATCGCCGCATCGCACGCCACCAGCTCGATCTTGGTGCCGCCGATATCGATGCCGTAGCAGGCATGGGCGATCAACTCAGCCATGGTGGATGGTGACACCCTTGACCACGCGGTTCACCGTGCCGTCGGGGAACGGATTGTCCGGGGTCAGCCCCAGCGCGGCCGATCGCTGCAGTGCGAACAGCTGGCCGAAGGCCAGCCACACCGGCGCCAGCCAGGGATCATCCAGAACCGGCTCCAGGACGGGTACGGCGAGGGTGTAGTCATCGTCGGCACCGATGTCCGAATGCGGGCCGATGGCCAGCACCTGGCCTGCCACACCGTCGCGGCGCAGCTCGTCCAGCAGATCCTGCTCGTAGCGGCGTGCAAGCGGCTGCACGCTGCGCAGCACGATCACCAGGGTGCTGCCATCCAGCGTGGATTTCGGGCCGTGGCGGAAACCGAGCGGCGTGTTGGCCAGCGCCAGCACGCGGCCGGCGGTCAGCTCCAGCACCTTCAGCGCGCACTCGCGCGCCAGCGCTTCCAGCGGACCGCTGCCCAGGTAGATGACGCGGTTGAAGGGGCGCTGTGCCAGCGCGGCCACCGGTGCATCCCACTGCGCCTGGCCTTCGCGGGCCAGCGCAGCGAGCTGCGTCAGGCGCGCCACCCGCGTCTGCCACGGTGAACGGTCGAACACGGTCAGCGCGGCCAGCAGCATGCAGGTCAGGCTGCTGGTCATCGCAAAGGCACGGTCGCAGCTGGCCGACGGCATCAACAGGGTGCAGGTATCGGCACGGCCGGCACCGCGCCGGGCCAGTTCGCCATCAGCGTTGCAGGTGATGTCGAGGAAGCGTGCGTCATCCACGTCGCTGCGCACACGGTCCACCGCTGCCACGCTTTCCGGGCTGGAGCCACTGCGGCCGAACGAAACCAGCAGGGTGGGGCGGTCGCGTTGCAGATACAGCGCCGGATGGGTCAGCAGGCTGGTGGTATGCACCACACGGACGTCAGCGGCCCACTGCGCGTTGATCGCATCGGCCACCATCTCGGCGATGAAGCCGGAACTACCGGCGCCAGTGAACAACACGCGCTGATCGGGATTGTCGAGGCGGTCGCCCAGGAAGGCCTGCAGGCGTTCGCGGGCCTGCAGCAGATCCTGTGCAAGCGCGTCCCACAGTGCTGGCTGCTGGGCGATTTCAGTAGCGGTATCGGCTCCGCCCCGGCGCTGCCAGGCGGACACATCGGAAAGCAGGGTGACGTCCATTCGGAGGTTCCAGTTGGGCCATCGCACGATCTGTGTTTTCTTTCGAAATGTCAAATACCGAAAGCAAAAAGAAAGATAAAGAGCGCTTGGCGTTTCTGACAGACCGCAATCGTCCCAAACGAAAGGAATCGAAAAATGCCGTATCGCACCAAGCTTAACAGGGGAGTGCAAGCGATTACACAAAGTACTGCGCCGCATCACCTTTCGTTTCAGTCGAACTTATCTTACTTTTTGCTTTCCATTTGTTGACATCTTTCGAATCCCTGCCCTAGAGTCGGCCCAACCGCTTTCGAAACGCCCGGTGAACGGGTTGGGAGTCCGCGTGGAAATCTGCATTCGTCGCTCGCCGCTGATGCTGGCCCTGTTGCCGGTGCTGCTGCTGGCGTCCATGTCGGCCCACGCCGAACCCATCGGCAACCTGCGCTCGGTCACCGCCAGCAAGGCGGGCACGCCCGCCTGGGACCTGCAGACCGACACCGGCGCGCGTGTGCGCATCGAACTGCCGGCTGCCGACATTGTCCGTGTACAGGCGGGGCGCAAGGGGGTACTGACCGGAGCCGGCGACAAGGCCGCGCCGATCGTGCTGCCCCAGCCCAGTGCCGACGTGCAGGCACAGCTGGAAGAAGATGCGCAGGAGATCCGTCTGCGCACCGGCGCACTCGTGCTGCACGTACAGCGCCAGCCGCTGCGCCTGCGGTTGGAGCGTCTGGACAATGGCCAGCCCACTGCGTTGTGGCAGGAGCTGCAGCCGCTGGACCTGGATGCTGCACAGAGCGTGCAGGTACTCTCGTCGCAGCCCGACGAAGGATTCTTCGGCGGCGGCCAGCAGAATGGCCGTTACCAGTTCAAGGGACGCGAGCTTGAGGTGTCCTACTCCGGCGGCTGGGAAGAGGGTGATCGACCGAGCCCGGCGCCGATGCTGCTGAGCAGCCGCGGCTGGGGCATGCTGCGCAATACGTGGAGCGACGGCAGCTACGACCTGCGCCAGCCCGATCAGTCCACCCTGCTGCATCGCGAAGATCGTTTCGACGCCTACTACTTCGTCGGTGCCGATCTGCCGGCATTGATCGAGCGCTACACGCAGCTGACCGGCCGCCCCAACATGGTCGCGCGCTGGGCGCTGTCCTATGGCGATGCCGATTGCTACAACGACGGCGACAACGCGAAGAAGCCGGGCACCGTGCCCGAAGGCTGGAGCGATGGCCCGACCGGCACCACGCCTGACGTGGTCGACAGCGTGGCCAAGCAGTACCGGGCACACGACATGCCCGGTGGCTGGATCCTGCCCAACGACGGCTATGGCTGCGGCTACAAGCAGTTGCCCGAGACGGTGAAGGGTCTGGCCGGATACGGCTTCCGCACCGGCCTGTGGACGGAGAACGGTGTCGACAAGATCGCCTGGGAAGTCGGCAAGGCCGGCAGCCGTGTACAGAAGCTGGATGTGGCCTGGACCGGCAAGGGCTATCAGTTCGCGATGGACGCCAACCGCCAGGCGTTCAATGGCATCGTCGACAATTCCGATTCGCGTCCCTTCCTGTGGACGGTGATGGGCTGGGCCGGCATCCAGCGCTACGCGGTTGCCTGGACCGGTGACCAGAGCAGCAGTTGGGATTACATCCGCTGGCACGTGCCGACCCTGGTCGGCTCGGGATTGTCCGGCATGGCCTATGCCAGTGGCGATGTCGATGCGATCTTCGGCGGCAGCGCCGAGACCTACACCCGCGACCTGCAGTGGAAGGCCTTCACTCCGGTACTGATGGGCATGAGTGGCTGGTCGTCGAACGCGCGCAAGCACCCGTGGTGGTACGACGAACCCTACCGCAGCATCAACCGCGACTATCTGAAACTGAAGATGCGGCTGACGCCGTACATGTACGGGCTGGTGCACGACGCCGCGCAGACCGGCGCGCCGCCGGTGCGTGGGTTGATGTGGGATTACCCGCGCGATCCGCATGCGCAGGACGAAACCTACAAGTATCAGTTCCTGCTGGGCCGCGATCTGCTGATCGCACCGGTCTACCGCAGCCAGGCGGCCAGCCGCGGCTGGCGGCGTGACATCCATCTGCCGGCCGGTGGATGGATCGACTACTGGGATGGCCGCCGCGTGCAGGCCGGCGCCGAGGGCCGTCAGCTCGACCGCCAGGTCGACCTTGCCACGCTGCCGGTGTTCGTGCGCGCCGGGGCCATCCTGCCGATGTATCCGTCGATGCTGTTCGATGGCGAGAAGCCACTGGACGAGGTCACCTTCGATCTCTATCCGCAGGGCGATTCGCAGTACACCCTGTACGAAGACGACGGCAACACCCGCCGCTACCAGCAGGGCGAATCGAGCACGCAGCAGATCCGCGTGCAGGCGCCGGCACAGGGCAGTGGCCCGGTCCAGGTGCAGATCGCGGCCGTGCAGGGCACCTACCAGGGCCAGCTGGCGCAGCGTCGCTACGGCCTGCGCGTGTTGAGCCGGCAGGCCCCGCGCGCAGTGCAGGCCGGCGCCCGTGTGCTGCCCGCGCTGGCCGACGCGGCAGCCTTCAACGGTGCCGACGAAGGCTGGTATTTCGATGCCCGTGAGCGTGGCGGCACCGTCCATGTGCGTACCGCCACGCAGGATATCCGCCAGCCGCTGCAGGTGCAGCTGGACTTCGCCGTGACCGCCGCCGCTGCGGACGATGCTTATCCGGCCGCGCCGGTGCTCGGCCGCGAGCTGCCGGCCGACAGCCTGCTGGTGGTCAACCGCCCGGCGGAAGAGCCTGGCCATCCGCTGGAGAACGCGTTCGACGATGACCCGGCCACCTGGTTCCGCAGCGTGCGCAACCAGGCCGTGCGCACCGGCGCCCACGAATGGGTGGTCGGCTTCGGTGAGCGCCGGATGATCGACGGCATCGAGTTGGCGCCACGCAACGACAAGAACTGGAAGCATGGCCAGGTCCGCGACTACGAGGTGTACCTGGGCGACAGCAATGGCGAATGGGGCGAGCCGATCGCCCGGGGCCGGCTGCAGTTGAAGGAAGGGATGCAGCGCATCGACTTCCCCGCACACGCCGGTCGCCTGCTGCGTTTCCGGGTGCTGAGCGTGCAGAACCCCGAAGGTGACGGCGCCAGCAGCACCGACCCGATGGTCACTGCGGCACAGGGCAGCGCCCGCGCGTTCGACGCGTTGCAGCCACGCGATGTCGGCCCGATCGCGCTGTCCACCTTCCACATCCTCGAGCACCAGGAACCGGAGCGACCGGCCCGGCAGCGCTATCTCTCCGAGCTGCCGGTGCCGGCCGCGCTGGCCAGCCAGGTGCGCGCCGACCAGGCGTTCCGTGGCGAGGCCGGCATGCGCATGAACGGCCTGCAGTTCCGCCGTGGCCTGGGAGTGGGCGCGAACAGCCGCATCGACCTGCGTCTGCAGGGCGGCTGGCGCCTGCTGCGTGCGGATCTGGGCATTGATGATGCCTGCCGCAGCGCAGGCGGCCTGCAGTTCCAGGTCTGGGGCGACAACCGCCTGCTCTACGACAGCGGCCTGGTGAAGGCGCCCGGCGTGGTCAAGCCGGAGCTGGACATCCGTGGCCTTACCACCCTGAGCCTGCGCACGCTGGGTGCGCAGGGCAGTCAACCCGCCCAGGTCTGTGCCAACTGGGCCAACGCCGTGCTGATCGGCCAGGAGGGCGACTCCGCCAGCATCGTCGCCCCATGACCCCTTCGTAACACCGCTCCTCCCCCGCCCATACCGACTGCGGCCTGCTGGCCGTGGCCCGGGAGCGTTTTGCCCGCTGATCCACATTCGCGCCGCACCCCTGCCAGGAGAGAACCCCGATGTTGCCCGCACGCTACCGCCGCCCCCCCTGTCGCACGATCGCTCCGCTGACGCTGGCCATTGCCGGCGCGCTGCTGTCGGTCGCCCTGCCTGCCGCTGCGCAGGACAGCAAGGACAACGCCACCGACCTGGCCCGCATCGAGGTCACCGGCTCCAACATCCGCCGTACCGATGTGGAAACCGCCTCGCCGGTCCAGGTCATCAGCAAGCAGGACATCCAGAACATGGGTGCGCGTACGCTGCTGCAGGTGCTCGACAACCTGCCGGCTGCCCGCCCGGCGCAGCAGGATTCGCGCTCGCTGTTCACCGGCTCCGACGGTGCCTCGCAGGCCAATCTGCGTGGGTTGGGCGCACAGGGCACGCTGGTGCTGCTGAACGGTCGTCGCCTGTCGTACTACGGCGCGCCCGCCGGCTTCCAGACCCAGTTCGTCAACATCGATGCGATCCCGGCTGCCGCCATCGAACGCATGGAAGTGCTCACCGATGGTGCTTCGGCGGTGTACGGCACCGACGCCGTGGCCGGTGTGATCAACGTGATCACCAAACGCAACTTCCAGGGCGCGGAGATCAACTTCACCAACGATACGTCATCGCGCATCGACTCCTACGGTGAGCGCCAGGCCAGCATCACCGCCGGCTTCGGCGACCTGGCCGAGAACCGCTTCAACATCTACGGTGCGGTCAACATGTACCGCCGTGACGCGATCCCGTTGCGTGATTTCTACGACAAGCGTCCCGAGCAGTACTACGTCAACAATCCCAATTACCTGACGAACCTGCGCCTGGGCGTGGGCAGCAAGCCGGGTGAGTTCAACCCGGGCAGTTACTTCGCCTTCGATCCGGTCACCGGCCGCCGCGTGCAGGAGGCCGCACCCGGGTGCAAGAACGTGCTGCAGGGCGAGGCCGCCGGTCCGCGTTGTGTCTGGGAGACCTGGATGAACAACGAGATCGACGCCGGCGCCAAGTCCGAGCGCAACACCGCCTACCTCAATGGCACCTTCCTGGTGGGCGACTCGACCGAAATCTTCGCCGAGGCGACCTACACCGACATCGATCTGCGTGCCAATGGCGGTACACCCCGCAGCTATGGCACCACCACCGGTAATCCGACCAGCTGGTTCTCCCGCGATACCGGCACTACGGTCAACCAGTTCCTGTATCCCTACCTGGGGCCGAACAACGAGTACAACCACGCCAGCCCTGAACTGAAGGCGATGATGGGCGGCGTAGTCGGCCTGCAGTACCTGCTGCAGGATGCCGGCGCCAACTACTTCGGCCAGCGCAACACCGACAAGAGCTACCGCGTGCTGACCGGTGCACGTGGCAACATGGGTGACTGGAACTGGGAAACTGCTTTCGCCACCGCCGGCACGCACTCCACCACCTACCAGACCATCAACGTCAACCTGAAGGGCTTCGAGAAGGCCTTCGGCCCCTACTCGGTGGATCCGGGTACCGGGCGGGTGATCATTTCCGACCATCCGGCATACAAGTTCGGTGAGATCAGCGAAGCCAACGCAGCGCTGATCCGCGAGGCGTTCCCGACCTTCGACATCCAGTCCTGGACGCGCCTGCACACCCTGGACGGCAAGATCGAAGGCCCGCTGTTCCAGCTGCCGGCCGGTGAGATGCGCGCCGCGTTCGGCTTCAATGCCAGCCGCGAAACCTTCTACACGCCGGGCAATGCCGACGCAGCCGCCGGCCTGATCACCCAGCAGGGCGGCTCGTGGTTCGACGGTGCGCGCAACACCTATGCACTGTTCGCCGAAACGGTGGCGCCGATCACCGACAAGCTGGAACTGGATGCCGCGGTCCGCGTGGACAAATACCCGAACTTCAGCGCCAACGTCGCACCGAAGATCGGCTTCAAGTACCAGGCATTCGATCAACTGATGCTGCGCGGCACCTATTCGACCGGCTTCCGTGCGCCGAGCCTGGCCGAGTCCGGCAGCGGTGGCGTGTTCGCCCAGCTCGGTGGCTACCGCGATGAGGTGCGCTGCGCCGAGACCAACGCGATCGCCGACCTGTTGCGGCAGTCGCAGCGCGCCGGTGACGTGGACCTGGGCAAGAGCCTGGCCAACGTCGATTGCAGCCGCACCGTGGCCCGCATGACCCAGCCCAACCAGGACCTGAAGCCGGAGAAGGCCAAGATCGCCACCCTGGGCTTCGTCTACGAGCCGGCCAGCTGGCTGTCGGTGTCGGCCGACTACTGGTTCATCTACCGCAACAACGAGATCGTCGCCCCGGATTTCAGCCGTGATACCGACATCATCTCCTCCACCCGTTCGCCGATCACTGATGCCGATCGCGCAAACCTGGCCCAGCTGGCGGCGATGTGCGCCGACCCGGCCAGCGGTGTGAGCTGCCCCTCGGTCCTGCCCGGCTACAGCGTGGGCAACGTGGCCAGCGTGGTCGGCCAGTACAAGAACCGCGGCAAGACCCTGGTCGACGGCTTCGACGTGGACGCACGCAGCCGCTTCTCGCTGGGCGAGTGGGGCGGGCTGAACGTGGGCCTGGCCGCCACCATCGCCAATCGCAACCGCTACTACATGGATGAGGAAAGCGGCTGGTACTACGGCGACGTGGTGGGCTACTACAACAACCCGCGCCTGCGCGCCACGCTCAACGCCGACTGGACCTACAAGCAGGTGACCACCAGCATGTTCGTCAACTATGTGGGCGGTACCAAGTGGGCCCGTGACCGCGTGGATGAAGTGGATAACAACAAGGAGACCTGCACCGCCGGCTACCTGGCGCTGCAGGCCAGCAAGTGCGACGGCGCGCCGTCCTGGTGGACCGCCAACCTGAGCGTCACCTGGCGCCCCGATGACGCCTGGAACCTGAGCTTCACCGTCAAGAACCTGTTCGACCGGCTGCCGTTCTACGATCCGAACAGCTTCCTGGGTGACTCCAGCGACTACGCGACGATCTTCGGCCGTGGTTACAGTGTGACCGTCGGTTATCGATTCAAGTAAGCAGGTTCGAGTGATCCAGCGCGCCGGTTGCGGCCGGCGCGCTTCCAAGAGGAGAGATGTTTGCCATGAAACGCAGGGAGTTCATCGCGGCCAGTGCCGCCGTCGCCGCCAGCAGCCTGTTGCCACAGACCCCGGCCTGGGCGCGCGGGCGCACGCTCCGCCTGGCCATGATCGGTACCGGCATGCGCGGCCAGGTGCTGTTGAAGGAGCTGGTGCGCCGCGACGATGTCGAGGTCATTGCACTGTGCGACATCGAGCCGATCATGCTGGGTCGTGCCGTGGACATGGTGACCAAGGCCGGCAAGCCTGCGCCGAAAACCTATGGCCAGGATCGCGACAGCAACGCCTGGAAGCGCCTTCTGGAACAGAAGGGCATCGATGGCGTGATCATCGCTACGCCGTGGGAATACCACGCGCCGATGGCGATCGCCGCCATGCAGGCGGGCGTGGCCGTAGGCTGCGAGGTGGTGGCCGGCATCACCCTGCAGGACCACTGGGATGTGCTGAAGACCCAGCTCACGACCGGCACGCCGTACATGCTGCTGGAGAACGTCTGCTACCGCCGCGATGTGATGGCCGCCCTGCAGATGGTGCGACAGGGCCTGTTCGGCGAGCTGGTGCATCTGCAGGCCGGCTACCAGCACGACCTGCGCGGGGTGAAGTTCAACTCCGGTGATCCCAGCCAGCCTTACGACAGCGGCGTGGAGTTCGGTCCCAAAGGCTGGAGCGAGGCACGTTGGCGCACCGAGCATTCGGTGGAGCGCAACGGCGAGCTCTACCCCAGCCACAGCATCGGCCCGTGCGCGATGTACACCGGCATCAACCGCGGCAACCGCTTCACCCATATCAACGCTTTCGCGACCAAGGCACGCGGCCTGCACGAGTACACCGTGGCCAAGAGCGGTGGCACCACCCACCCCAGCACCCAAGTGAAGTTCAAGCTGGGTGACATCGTGACCACCACGCTTGCCTGCGAGAACGGTGAGACCATCCTGCTGCAGCACGACACCTCGCTGCCTCGACCGTACTCGATGGGCTTCCGCGTGCAGGGCACCAAGGGTCTGTGGATGGACGTCAACCACTCGATCCACATTGAAGGCCGCAGCCCGCCGCACCAGTGGGAAGAGTTCAAGACCTACCAGGATCAGTACGAGCACCCGCTGTGGAAGCAGCATGCCGACACCGCGGCCAGCGCCGGTCACGGCGGCATGGACTGGTTCGTCATCCATGCGTTCGTCGAGGCACTGAAGGCCAAGGCGCCGATGCCGATCGACATCTACGATGCGGTGACCTGGAGCGCGATCACCCCGCTGTCCGAGCAGTCCATTGCCAATGGCTTCCAGACGCTGGAGTTCCCTGACTTCACCGCTGGCGCGTGGAAGCAGCGCCAGCCGATCTTCGCCTTCGACGGCACGTACTGATCCGTACACCCACGGTAGCGCCGGGCCATGCCCGGCGTTGCTGTGTGGACCGGTGTGCTCGCCCCTGTGGCGCTGGGCCTGCGCTCGGCGGCTGCCGGCTTCCAGTTCTTAGCGTGGAAGATCAGCGGCCTGCTGATTCCGGGGCCGTGCCGGTGGGCCAACAATCGATGGCCTGAGCAGGGAAAGATGGCGCGCCCGGAGGGATTCGAACCCCCGACCAATGGCTTCGGAAGCCACTACTCTATCCGGCTGAGCTACGGGCGCGTTGGCCGCATAGTGTATGCCTACTTTTGCGTTTTCGGAAGTCCAGCAAAGCAGGGGCCGACCCGCCAGGGCTGCGAGGGCGGCACTACCCGGCTTCCCTTGCCCGCAAACGCTGCCTGCTCTTCTCAAGCGCCGACTCGAAGCGCTTCACGCTTCCGCCCAGGAAGAAGAAGTGGTCGGACTGCTTCGCGATGATTGCCTGATAGGCGTTCCTCAGTTCCGGGTCGTTCGACAGGTAGTTCGCCAACAGAGGAAGGCCAGGCAGCGATTCGCTCGGAAGCTGCGGGCCTGCGACCTTCGCTATGGGCCCGCCAGTGCCATCGCGGAGATCGAGAAGGAGCGTACGGGTCAGGCGCGAGAGCGGCGCGACCTGTTCACTGTTCCCCGCGACCTGCTGCATGGCTGCGAGCGGGATGGCCGCAAAGAGATGGTAATGGGTTGCGCGCTTGCCCCGGGCAACCTCGGCAGGGAGCAGGCCCTGCTGGGTCACCTGTGCAAGCCCACGTGAGAGCACCCGCTGGCCGGCTTCTTCAATGGATCGATCCTTCAGCACGGCCGCTGAAAGTACAAGGGAGAGACCGCTCCAGTAATAGTGGTTATCGACTGGCTGGGATTGAAAGAATGCGTTTGATGCATCCGCCGCTTGTTTGATCCACGCCCTGGTCGGTGAATCGAGGACACCCTCCAGCTGTGCTTCATCAAGGCCCAGCAGGTTGGCCAGCACGGCGACCATCAGCCAGTCACGGAAGTATCTGTCTTCCCGGCTGCGCGGTTCTCCCAGATAGTCTGTGCGAGCCATTTCATGGACCAGGTTTGCGATGCACTCTCCGACCTGGGCACGACCCGCAGACTCAGCCTCCGCATACTGGGCCGCCAATCGGTTCAGCGCCACCACGGGCCCGCCGATTCGCGTACGGACCGGCTTCTGCTCCGCCACCGCTTTGGGGTTCATCGTGGAGAACGTCGCGTCAACCGACGGGCCGTAGTAGCGCGAGATGATTCCCATCTCCGGGGACATCTGGGGCATCTTCGGACACGCGGATCCTGCGGCATGTCCCTCGCCCACGCTGGCGAGCAGCAGCAGTGCAAACAGCATTGAACAGAGCCGGGTCCAGAGGGTGTTCGACCTGCGTGCCTTGGCAAGGGCAGGAATGTTGGCGGAAATCATCATCGACGTAACCTCATTCTGAGTTTCTCCAGCAGAGCGCGCATTCCGGCCAGGTCATCACGGTTGATGATCAGGAAGCGGTGAATGGGAACGGAGAAAGCGACCCGGTATACGAGAAGGAAGGAGAGCGTTAGTACAACGTTCGAGATCAACATGGAAATCGCCGCACCGTTCAGGCCATAGGCCTCCGTCAGCGGCTTGGCGGTAACGATGTTGAGCATAACTCCCGGAAGCATCAGCAGGAAAACACGGAATGGGGACAGAACCACCGAGAGACTGGGGAACAGGATGGTCCAGGGTGCACCACTGAGCGTTGCAGCGACCAGGAGCACGAACAGCCAGCCATCTGCGGAGAACTGTGAACCCAGCAGCAGCGGGACCGACACATCCGCCGTTGCGATCATGGCCACGGATACTACGGTGAACAGCAGCATGGAGGTGCGAAGCATGGCTGCGCTGCTGTCGACGGCCTCCTTGGTGCTGGATGAGCGGACGCTGTATGAGAATGCCACTACCGCAATGGCCATGCCCACTTCGGTGATGATCTCGGTCAACCGCTGCAGGGCGAAGAACGTACCTGCATCATCACTTGCGGAGGTGTGGCTGACAACCAGGAACGAGACCCGCTTGGCCGCGTTCATCAGCAGCACTGAGAGCATGAACAGGAAGCCCCGGCTGACCAGTTTCCAAGCCAGCGCGGTCGCAGTGCTCTTGCCGGATGGAACGCGGATTGCTGGCAGCTGCTTTGCGAAGAGATAGAGTGCAGCGGCAACCTGGGATATTGCCAGGGCCCATACTGCGCCAAGGAGCGTGAATGCACCGGGGATGACGAGGAGCAGGACAGTGCCGATCAGCAACGCTATTCTGGATGCCAGCTCCGACCGATTGAACAACTTGATGTCGCCGGTTCCGAGGGGGGTTCCCTGCATCATGCGCAAATAGAGCATGGCCGCCAGAAGGATCGAGAACGGAGCGGCAAGTTGGGCCGGGGCCATCCCCAGATCGGATGCGCGCAGGGTCAGATACGCCGCCGGTACACCCAGCACTGAAAGGACCAGCCACAGGAAGAATCCGCTGCGGGTATAGTCGTGCGTGAGCGCAGGTTCCTTGCCGATGAACACGGCAAGAGAATTGCGGGTGCCCAGGTCGAGAATGGTCGAGTATATGAGCGTCGTCGAGAAAATGAATCCGTAGGCAGCCATCTCCGCCAGGGAGAGCTGCCTGGCGACGATCAGAAAAACCAGAAGATTGACCGATTTCGCTCCAAAACGCGTGACGATCGTCGCAAGTGTATCGAGCGCTCGCTTAGCCATGAGCGCGGGTAATCTGTCGGGTGTCGGCAATCAGGACCTGTCGGAATCCGTCCACGATCCCGTTGAAGGCAATGCGGGTGCCATCGCTGGACCACACCGGATGCGGATCTATACGCCGAGGACCGTTGAGGTTCTTGGTATGAATCCAGCAGAGCGCCTGTTCCTTGTTTGTTTCAAGGTCAATGAGGCGCAGCGGTATATCGTTCTGGGAGTTTCTGAATCCCTCCGACACGTAAGAGTCGGTCACCAGGAACCGCCCGGAAGGGTCCAGGCTTGGGTGCCCGCTGCCCTTGTGGCCCGGTGCGACGGTTTCCAGGCAGGTGCCATCGGCCTTGAAGCGCACGAACGCCATCGGCTTACCTTTCGGGCGAAGGTTCATCAGGATGTGCTCGCCGTCCGGAGTCCAGTTGGGGTGATGGCCCCCGACCCGCCATAGCGCATCCGGCATGGCGAGCTTGATGTTGGAGCCATCCAGATTCATGGTCACCAGCTGAACCGGCGTTCCGCCGCGGAGGCGTACGCCGGTGCAGAAGAGCACGGCAAAGAGTTTCGTGTTGGTGGGATTGACCTTGACGTTAAACACATAGTACGTGCTGCCTGCCAGCTCTGATTGATCCGGCAGGCATTCAACGATGTCCCTCAAGCTCACCAGAAGCTTCCGTTCCCCGGTCACAAGGTCGGTCCGCCAGATGCCTTCCGTCGAACTCAGGGGCGTTGTCTGCCGCTTCTTTCCGGTCAGCGGATCGGCTACGCCATAGCCAGGGATGATCGCGTTCACATATTCGATGTCGGGAGCATAGGAGTACCGTCGGTCTGGGGAGAGACCATAGACGGGTCCATCCAGAGGGACGACCTTCCGTTGGGCGCGTTCGATGCGCACGCCCGTGGCCCGTCCTTCGACGACGTCGTTGCAGTACAGGATGTCATCGCTGCTGCCCCACTGCACGTTCGCGCCGAGCTGCGCCCCCCAGCCCAAGGTCTCGTGCACGACCTCGCACCCGCCTTCGACCAGGTCAATCACGCAAACACGTGCCTTATCGCCCGGAATGGGGATGCGCTCGATGAACGGAACCTGTGTGACGGCAAGGAAGCGGCCGCTCGGAGAGAACGGGTCAACGTCAAAGAAGGTGGTCATGTAGTGACCGGAGCCAGGACTAACCGTCGACACCGGTACCGCACTCTCCTGCGGTCGGTAGGGCCTGGAAGGGCTGTCGACCCTGAGGGGGGCCTTGCTCCAGTCACGCATCGGGCCGCGGGCGTGCGCGAGAGCCTGTCGCGCCAACTCCGGCGCTTCCTTCAGCCTTCGCTTGAGGTACTTCAGGTTGTTAATGAAGATCTGAGTGTTCATCGAATGAGGTCCAGGCCGGTCCGCGCCTATCAATTGCCACGAAGATAGAAGCGCCAGGCTTCCTGCATGAATGAGAGTGGGAAGATGACCGCATCCTTGGCGTAGCGCCGGAAAAGCCGGCGCGGATCCGATGCCAGCCGGTAAAGCCATTCCAGGCCCGACTTCGACATCCATGCTGGCGCCCGTTTCACATTGCCCGCCATGAAGTCGACCGTAGCGCCGGCGCAGATTGCCATGCCCGGGCGCAGCAGGCTGGCATGCCGATGGATCCACTTCTCCTGCTTTGGTGAACCAAGGCCAAGCACGACGAAGTTGGCGCCGGACTCATTGATCATGGCGACGATCCGATCAGATTGCACAGCATCCTTCTCGAATCCAAACGGAGGGCTGTACGCACCTACCACGCTCAAGGTCGGGTAGTTGTGGCGGATATGCTCGGCGGCCCGCTGGGGTACATCGTTCATACCGCCCAGAATGAAAACGGACAGCGGCAGTGCCGCGCTATCTGCGTGGGCCAGGACTGCAGGAACCAGATCGCTGCCGGCGACCCGCTCGGGAACAGGATGGCGGAGCAGACGGCTGGCCATCACCACCGGCCAACCGTCAGCGAGCACGTGGGCTGCTCCTTCGTAGGCGTCGCCGAACTCGTGGTCGGTCCGCAGGATCACGACATGGTCGATGTTCGGGGTTACGACGTACTTCATTTCATCTGTTGACAGGCATTCGGACGCGATCGTCGAAGCCGCCTGCTCCAGGGTCATGAGGTCTATCGGGATGTTGAACACGCGCCGCGGCTTCATTTGGGTATTCACTTCAGAACTGATCTCTCGCGCGAATTGATGGCCATCGAGATCATCAGCGTGACAAGGCAATACAGCGTGACCGGCTTGGACGCGTAGTTGGCGCCGGTAAGACTGCCCAGGACCATGGTGACGACCATGAAGAAAGTGTAGGAGTAGGGACGTACCGGATCCCGGCGACCCGAGACAACCAGATGGCTCAGCGCCAGGAGGATCACGAGTGCCATGCCGATGTATCCGGTTTCAAAGAACGCCTGCAGAAAGCTGTTGTGGGGGTGCGGCGGTCGATAGAAGCCAGGCCACATGTAGTCAAAGGCTGCGTTGTCGAACGAGCCGAAGCCGTAACCCTTCCACGGGGATAGGAGCGCTTCGTTGATGCTCTTCATCCAGATCGTCGTGCGTCCGGTCAGGCTGGTGTCAACGCCGGCATCAGCCAGTGTGGATTCGATGTTCGCCTGGAACGTGAGTGCCAGCGCGATGGCGCCCAGCGCCGTTGCGGTCACCAGCCAGCGCATCGGCTTGCGCATGGAGAAGGACACAGTCAGCAGCAGTGACGCAACGACGAATACGGAATACAGGCGGGCGTACGCGAGGTAGAAGACGCCGAGCATCAGTGGTGCTGCGAGGAACAGCAACCAGCGCTGCGGGAGAACCTTGCGCATATCGCCGTTCAGCCAGGCCAGTACGGCCAGTCCCAGCGCACACCCCATGAACAGGCCCAGGCGGAGTTGGTGCTCGAAAACTCCGCGGAGCTCTGGCCGCTCGCCTGACGTGAATGGCTGGAAGGCGAGGCTACGATCGACGGGGATTATCAGCAGCGATAGAACGGCTGTGATCGAACCGAGCATAACCACGTGACGGACAACGAGTTCAACTGGCGCCGCAGCGATGATGCTAGTCGTGAGGAAGATGATCGAAAGCAGCGTGAGCTGGAAGATCGTATCGGTAGCCGAGGGCGACCATGCAGCACTTGCGGCAACGAGTATGAGATAGACAAGGAGCAGCCGGTTGGATGATCTGATGGACGGACTGGGGATGCGCCAGCCGTTGGCCAGTGCCGTTGCGAAGATCGACAGCCCCATCAGAACAATCATCGCCAGGTTGCCGGTTTTGATGCCCTCGAAACGCGGAAGGTTCAGGTCAAGACACAACGCGCCCAGGACGAAAAAGAACACCGAGATGTTGGGGACCCGTATGTCTGCGGTCGCCCGGAATTGATGCTGAGCGCTATTCATGCGTGCAGTGCGGTTCCGTGGGAAGCCGTCGGCCGGCTCACCCGTTCCAGAAGAAGACGATCAAAGTAGGAATCAAGTCGTTCGCGTTCCGCAAGGCCCTGTGCCCAGGAAAGATCATGCGCGGACTCGATCGTGCCCCCCTGCATGTCGACCACATTGGTTGAAAGGCCAAGGTCGGCAAACAGCGCGCTCACCTTGCCGTGGTTCCCGCCGGGTAGTACCGCGACCGGGCGGGCTCCGGCATTCGCGGCGAGAAGCAGGACGTGCAAGCGATTGGAATAGACACGCTCCGTCATGGAATACCAGTGACAGGCTGTCTCCAGGCTGGAATCGGTTTCGATCAGCGAAATACGCTCTTCGCCGAAGCGCTTGCACAGCCGGGAATGGAGCTCCCGCATGCCGCGCGAGTCACGCCCGACCTGTGAGATCACCGCATGGTGACTGTCCGAGGCGCCTTCGGCGATGATGCGTTCTGCCCACTCCGCAAGCCGTGCAGTGGAAAGGCCGCGATCAGTGCGAAAGCTGAAGGCGCTGGCGATCTGCTTCGAGGTCGCCTCCGTCGCTGGCTGCTGGTAAAGATTGAATGAGAGGTCGGGAACAACGTCGTCAGCTGGAATTCCGATTCGCTCAAGGTAGCGTGCGCTGACCTCATCCCGAACCACGAACGCATGGCAGATCCTGCGCCTCATGCGTGTCACCAGCCGCTCACGCCACGTCATCGGCTCGAACGAGACGCCAACCAGACATACGCGCACGCCAAGACAGCGCAGGGCCAACAGTATGCAGTTGTAGACCAGAGAGGATACGAACGCCCTCGTGTTGTCGCCAACGCCGCCGCCAAGGCCGCCGGGGTTGAGGAAAAAGTAGCACCGATTTCCTGCGATCGCCTGCTTCGCCATGTCCAGCAGCATCCTGCCACGACCAGAAGTGATCAGCCGTGTATTGGAAAGCTGCTCGACGCCCATGGTTGCGTGGAAGCTCTTCGGTGAACGTGTGAGGTCGATCGTCAAGGGCACCCGTGCAGCGACCAGCGCAGCCAGTTCCTTGTTGATCAAGGCATCTCCGAGGTTGTCGAACTGCGTCTTGACGCTCATGAATCCCAAGGTTCTGGGCATCATCGCTGCTCCGCCGGGGATGTCGCCTGCTCAGTCAGGGCATGGATGTACGCATAGTTGTGTGCGTGGCGAGCACCATCGCCGCGCGCGGCGACGGCCAGGGCAGTTTTCTTGAACAGCCACTCCGGGGCTACGGTCCTGTAGATACTCTTGAGTACGGTTTTCGGATGGACCGCGCCGCAGTTGCGGAGAATGATGGAAAGAGCACGTATCTTGCTCCGCTTGGCAACTTCGTGGGACAGCGCATAGAGCACGAAGCCTGAGCGGGCCCTGGGAGTCAGCGGGCACATTGGAGAGCCAAGCCAGGCTCGGATGTTCTCTTCGGCGCTCGAACTGGAGATCCGGGCATCTGCCTGGTCATCGAAGAGCACGGCGAGCGGGCGGTCGATGAACAGCAATGTGCCGGACGCGCGACGCGCGCGAATGAAGAAATCCGGATCCTGCACCTTGCGCAGTGCATCATTCCACTTCGTCGCCAGCGCCACATCGCGTCGCACGACGATGCTGGAGGACTGGATGCGCTCATCGTGAACGAAGTAAAACTCGCTGATCTCTTCGTCATCGCCGGGAGCGCGGCTCGGTCGCAGCTGCATGCGGTCATCGCCACGATATACCAGCAGCCGTGAGGCGATGACGCCGGGCTGGCTGACCGCTATTTGATCTGCGATCGTCTGCAGCTTGTCGGGAAGGAAGATGTCATCGCTGTCCAGATATGCGATGTAACTGCCTTGAGCGAGAGAGCCTCCAAGGTTCCGGGCTGCACATGCTCCCTTCCTGTCGCTGGTCTGCCTGACAAGCTGCAGGCGAACATCGGTGAAGCGCGCTGCCACGGCGGCAATGTCCTCATCGGAATGATCGTCGACGACAATGACCTCGAAGTTGTCGAAGGTCTGATTGCGAAGCGATATCAGAGCACGTGTCAGCAGTTCCGACCGGTTCTTGACCGGAATGACGACCGAGAACAGCGGCGCAGGGGTGTCAGGCTTCATAGGTTTATTTCAGTTGTTACCAGGCAGGTCACGGGTATCGCCTCTTTCAGCATCTTAGAGGACCGTGGTCGATTGGGTCTGCGGCGGGCTCCCCGTGACTGAACGGCTCCGTCATACTTGACCCGCATAGGGGGCCTGAACCTTGGGCGAAGGTTCGATCGATCCGGGGCCCGCCCGATGCAGGGCAGGCGGGTGAGGCTTGTTCTCGGCTGGAATCAGCCCACTGCCAGACTTCAGCGGAGTCGCGGAATGGTTCATGTCTGCATCCTTGCAAGTGTCGAGGGCGATGCCCTTCCAAGGCCCCTTACCAGGGCAACCCAGCATGCTACCCGGAGTTCGTGACCTGATCCAAGGCCTGCGGAGCGCTTGCAGCTGAACAGGAGCCGCTTTCGTCCCTGTCGAGGCACCATGCGGCAGTTTGATGACCGTTTCTGGTATGCTAATCCGCTGTTTGTCAACTTCGCCAATTCAGTTTGTGCGGCAAAAGCTGCACTGGTTTGCGCGATGGCCGGGCGATGGTGCCCGGCGTCTTGACGCCCACAGCCTGTTCTTCGAATTTCACGATGGAAGCGATGAGAAAGCAATCAGAGTCACGAGTGGTCAAGGATGACGAGATCGATCTTCGGGAGATCGTGGGTCTGCTCATCGACCGCAAATGGTGGATTCTGGGGCCTACAGCGCTGTTCCTGGCCATAGGCGTGGCGTGCGCAATGCTTATGGCGCCGGTGTATCAGGCACAGGCGCTGGTGCAGGTCGAGTCAAAGATGCCGACCATTCCCGGACTGTCCGATCTGGCTTCCCTCGGCGGTGGCGGCAGCACTGCGGCGACCACCGAAGTTGCGCTGCTCACCTCCCGGACCGTGATTGGTTCCGCTGTCGATCAGCTGCAGCTGGACATCCAGGTCAAGCCGGTTCGATTCCCGTTGATCGGTGGCTTCATCTCCAGGCGCTTCACCCCGGAGTCGGATGGGCAGGTCGCCTCTCCTTGGCTGGGCATGTCCCGCTACGGATGGGGGGGGGAAAGCCTGGACGTTCATCGCCTGCAGGTTCCCGCTGCTCTTCTGGACACCACGCTGCTTCTGGAGGCTGGGGAGTCGACTGGCAGTTACGCACTGTACGACGAGGACGGCGAGGAACTGCTGAAGGGAGTTGTGGGCAAGCCCGCTTCCGGCAAGGGCATTGAGCTGGAAGTAGCTGCGCTGCATGCCAACCCCGGCATGCGCTTTGAGATCACCAAGCAGCGTAGATTCGATGTCGTCGCCGCATTGCAGGAGGATGTCAGGGCCACTGAGCAGGGCAAGGATTCCGGCATTCTCCAGCTGGTCTATGAGTCCGAAGATCCTCGTGTCGCTGAGAATCTGGTTCAGCAGATCGCCGACGCCTATGTACGTCAGAACGTGGATCGTAGTTCGGCGGAAGCGGCCTCCCAGCTTCAATTCGTGAAAGATCAGCTGCCGACGATCCGCCGCCAGGTGGAGCAGGCGCAGTCGGCGATGAGCGAGTATCAGTCGCGCTCCAATGCGGTCGACATCACCATGCAGACCAAGGGCCTGCTGGAGCAGGAAGTGGCGGTGGAGGCCAGCATCCAGCAGCTTCGTCTGAAGCAGGCCGAGATGGACCGCAGCTTCACGCGCGAGCATCCTGCATATCGCGCGCTGTTGAAGCAGCTTGGAGAACTCGAGGGTCGCAAGTCCGGCTTCCAGCGCCAGGTCGGGCAGTTGCCGGATACGCAGCAGGAGCTGCTGCGGCTTACGCGTGATCTGCAGGTCAGCAACGAGCTTTACACGGCGCTGCTGAACCAAGCGCAGCAGCTGGACGTTGCCCGTGCGGGGGCCGTCGGTAATGTCCGGATCGTGGATCCGGCCGCGGTGGACATCGCTAATCCCGTGAAGCCGCGCAAGGCGCTCATCGTTGCGATCGCCACGCTTCTTGGCGCCTTCCTGGCGACGGCGTTCGTGTTTCTTCAGCGCATGCTGAACCCGGGAATCGAGGATCCCTCCGACATCGAAGCGCTCGGCCTGCCGGTGTACGCAGCCATTCCGCTGAGCGTATCCAGTACGCTGCCGAAGCTTCGCAAGGGCAAGCATGGCACCCGCATGATCGCGGATGGCCGTCAGCACCTGCTTGCGGTGACCGCACCGGCCGACCCCACGGTCGAAGCCCTGCGCAGCCTGCGTACCAGCCTGCACTTTGCAATGCTGGAGGCGAAGAACAACATTCTTGCCATCTCTGGTCCTCGTCCTGGCGTAGGCAAGACCTTTGTGTCAGCCAATCTGGCAGCGGTCATCGCTCAGGCCGGGCAACGCGTGCTCGTGATCGACGCCGACATGCGAAAGGGTACGCTCCACAAGATTCTCGGCGTTTCCCATCAGAAGGGTCTGTCGGACATCCTGGGTGGCAAGCTGGCAGTGGACGAGGCAATTCAGCCAGTTCCGGGCGTGGATTCCATGCACTACATGGTGCGCGGTGATATCCCGCCGAATCCGGCTGAACTGCTTATGCATCCGCGATTCGCGCAGATGCTGAACGATCTGGCGGGCAGGTACGATCTGGTGATCGTCGATACGCCGCCGATTCTCGCCGTAACCGATCCGGCGCTGGTAGCCACCCATGCCGGTTCGAGCCTGCTGGTGACCCGGTTCGGCGTCAACCAGGCGAAGGAGATCGAGCTGACCCTGCAGCGCTTTGAACAGAACGGCGTGCAGATCAAGGGCGCGATCTTCAACGCAGTGGAGAAGCGCGCGACCGGGTACTACAGTTACGGCTATTACGAATACAAGTCGGATGGGAAGGCCTGATCCTTTCCATTCGGGTTGAAGCAAGAAGGCCCGGTACGCGTTGGCGTACCGGGCCTTTTTATTGGCTGTTCCGGCATCACGCCGGATCAGTCGTTTCCGAACAGATCCCGGGTGTAGACCTTGTCGGAGACATCCTCAAGCTCGGCGGACAGCCGGTTGGCCAGAATCAGGTCAGCTTCCGACTTGAATCGCTCCAAGTCGTTGATGACCCGGGAGTTATAGAAGTGCGGGGTCTGTAGTACGGGCTCGTGGACGATGACCTCTATACCCTTGGCCTTGATGCGCTTCATCACGCCCTGGATGGCGGAGGCACGGAAATTATCCGATCCGGATTTCATGACGAGGCGATAGATGCCCACCACCTTCGGTGAGCGCGCGATCACGTCGTCGGCAATGAAGTCCTTGCGGGTACGGTTCGCTTCCACGATGGCGTGGATCAGGTTCTGCGGCACGTTGCTGTAGTTTGCCAGCAGCTGTTTCGTGTCTTTCGGAAGACAGTAGCCGCCGTAGCCGAAGGACGGGTTGTTGTAATGGTTGCCGATACGCGGATCGAGGCTGACGCCGTCGATGATCTGTCGGGTATCGAGTCCATGCACCGCCGCATATGTGTCCAGCTCGTTGAAGTAGGCAACGCGCATGGCCAGGTAGGTGTTGGCGAACAGCTTGATCGCTTCGGCTTCCGTGGAACCTGTGAACACTGTGGGCACGTCCTTGCGGATGGCTCCCTCCCTGAGAAGCTCAGCGAACTCCAACGCACGCTCTGAACGTTCACCCACAATGATGCGGCTGGGATGAAGGTTGTCGTACAGGGCCTTTCCCTCGCGCAGAAACTCCGGAGAGAAAATGACATTCTGTGTACCGAAACGTTCCCTCAGCTGTTCAGTGCAGCCTACCGGGACGGTGGACTTGACCACGACAAGTGCATCCGGATTGATCTGCTGCACATCCCGCAGTACCGATTCAACGGAGCGGGTATTGAAGTAATTGGTGAGGGGGTCATAGTCGGTGGGCGTCGCGATGATGACGAACCGTGCGTCCTCATAGGCCTCCTTGCGATCCAACGTGGCCTTCAGATTCAGGCCGCCCCGCGCAAGAAATGCCTCGATCTCCGCGTCTTCGATTGGCGACTTGCCAGCGTTGATGCGCGCAACGCGATCTGCGTCGATATCCAGCGCGATGACCTCATGGTTCTGTGCCAGCAGAACAGCGTTAGACAGGCCAACGTAACCGGTACCGACCACGGCAATTTTCATGTGGGTTTCCTTTCCTGCATCAGCGGGCAGGTGTGGCCTTGCGCGCAGATGACGTGACATGGGGGTCGCAATGCTACTACATGGATGATGGCCGGGGCCTGACGGCCGGGGTTCGCAACCTTCCCCCACGCCGCGTCGTCGTCCAGGAGTATCCTATCGCCATGGCCGATACCCCCCTTACTTCGCCGCATTCGCCGGCGACGCCGCGCTGGCGGCATTACTGGAGTCTGATGCGCGCGGATCGTCCGATCGGCACGTTGCTGCTGCTGTGGCCCACCTGGTGGGCGCTGTGGCTGGCGGCAGGCGGCATGCCGCCGCTGTGGACCCTGTTCGTGTTCACCGCGGGTGTCTGGCTGACCCGCTCGGCGGGGTGTGTCATCAATGACTACGCCGATCGCTGGCTCGACCCGCATGTGGAGCGCACCAAGGCCCGTCCGCTGGCGACGGGGGCGATCAGTGGCCGTGCCGCGCTGGTGCTGTTCGCGGTACTGATGCTGGTGGCATTCGGACTGGTGCTGACCCTGAACGGGCTGACCATCGGCATGAGCTTCATCGGCGTGTTCCTGGCCGCCAGCTATCCCTACCTGAAGCGCTATACGCACCTGCCGCAGGTCTATCTGGGCATGTCGTTCGGCTGGGGTATTCCCATGGCATTCGCCGCGGTGCAGGGCGAAGTGCCGCTGCTGGGCTGGCTGCTGTACGCCGGCAACATCCTCTGGTCGACCGCGTATGACACCTGGTACGCCATGGTCGACCGCGAGGACGACCTGAAGATGGGCTCGCGCTCCACGGCGATCCTGTTCGGGGACCTGGATCTGGTGATCCAAGGGGGGCTCTACGCCCTGTTCCTGGCGACCATGGCGCTGGTCGGTGTGCGCGCCGGCCTGGGGAGCTGGTACCTGGCCGGCCTGGCGGTGGCTGCGGCGCTGGTGGTGTACGAATTCTGGATCTGCCGCAACCGCGAGCGGGGGCCATGCTTCAAGGCGTTCCTGCACAACAACTGGGTCGGCGCGGCGCTGTTTGCCGGTATCGCGCTGGATCTGGCGCTGCGCTGACAGGGGCTGCCGGGCAGGGGCGCGATGCCGTCCTACGACCAATAGGCGACTGACAGTCCCCGCCGCGAGGCCGAGAATCGAGCCATCGAACCTGGGAGGGTAGGTGATGGCCTCGACGGCAGCAGTACAGGATGGCTGGATGGCGCGCGCAGCGCTGCGCTCGGCCTCCTGGGCGGAAAAGTGGTTCCCTGATGCCTACGTGTTCGCGGTGCTGGGCGTGGTCATCGTCGCCCTGGCAGCCATCGGCTTCGGTTCCACGCCGCAGACCACGGCCAGTGCCTTTGGCGATGGCTTCTGGAGCCTGATTCCGTTCACCATGCAGATGGCCTTCGTGGTGATCGGCGGTTATGCCGTGGCCACTGCGCCTGTGGTGGCGCGCTTCATCGAACTGCTGGCGCGGGTGCCGCGCACGGGGCGCGGTGCGGTGGTCTATGTAGGCCTGGTCAGCATGCTGGCTTCGCTGCTCAGCTGGGGCTTCTCGCTGGTGTTCGGCGGTCTGCTGGTGCGTGCATTGGCGCGCCGGACCGATCTGCGCATGGACTACCGCGCCGCAGGTGCCTCCGCCTACCTCGGCCTGGGCGCGGTCTGGGCGATGGGCCTGAGTTCTTCGGCTGCGCAGCTGCAGGCGAACCCGGCCAGCATGCCGCCGGGGCTGGTGGAGATCACCGGCGTACTGCCCTTCACTGAAACCATCTTCCTGTGGCAGTCGATCGTGCTGACCGCGGCGTTGATCCTGGTGTCACTGCTGATTGCCTGGTTGACCGCGCCGGCGACTGGCAGTGCGCGCACCGCTGAATCGTTTCCCGGTGCGGCGCAGGCCGAGCCTGAGCCGCTGCAGCGCCGCACGCGCCCCGGCGAATGGCTCGAATACAGCCCGCTGCTGACCGTGCTGCTCTCGTTGCTGGCCTTCGGATGGCTGTTCAACGAGTTCGCCAACAAGCCGGTGGTGACCGCGATCGCCAACCTCAATACCTACAACTTCCTGTTCATCTCGCTCGGCCTGCTGCTGCACTGGCGCCCGCGCAGCTTCCTCAACGCGGTGGCCAAGGCGGTGCCCAGCACGACCGGTGTGCTGATCCAGTTCCCGCTGTATGGCGGCATCGCGATGATCCTCACCCACGCGGCCGGCGCCGATGGGCAGACGCTGGCGCACCGGCTGTCCAGTCTGTTCGTGCACATCGCCAGCACCGATACGTTCGCTCTGGTGATGGGCGTGTACTCGGCGGTCCTGGGCTTCTTCGTTCCCTCCGGCGGCGGCAAGTGGATCATCGAAGCACCGTACGTGATGCAGGCGGCGAACGAACTGAAGGCGCACCTGGGCTGGGCCGTGCAGGTGTACAACGCCGCCGAAGCGCTGCCGAACCTGATCAATCCGTTCTGGATGCTGCCGCTGCTGGGCGTGCTGGGCCTGAAAGCCCGCGACATCGTCGGCTTCACCTTCATCCAGCTGCTGGTGCACATCCCGCTGGTGCTGGGCCTGCTGTGGTTGCTGGGCATGACGCTGGATTACGTGCCGCCTGTGATGCCATGAGGTGCTGCGCCCGCTGCGCCCGCTGCGCCCGCTGCGCCCGCTGCGCCCGCTGCGCGGCCGGGCCGGGCGGGCGCCGCTGAATGGGCCACAGCCTCTGCGGGCATGAGCACATGCCGATCCCGAATGAATCCTTCAGCCGCTTGCGGCACAAGGGGTCACGCCGGTTCATTCACGCGCATGCACATTTCTGTAGCTGCGTCACAACGCATGGTTAACCCACCGCTGCAGACGATGGCCGCAACCACCGCATTCCGCGAGTGGCACTGGAGATACCGCAATGGGCCAGCACAATCAGAACCAGCAGAACCAGCAGAACCAGAAGCAGCAGGATCAGCAGGATCAGCAGGGGCGCGGTCGCGATCAGCAGCAGCAACAGCAGCAGGACCAGCAGCAGCGCGGCCAGCGCAACCAGCAGCAGGGCGGGCAGGACGAGGAAGAGTGACCCTCGCGTCCCTGTCCAGCATCGCCTGAAGCCCCGCCTTGTGCGGGGCTTCTCATTCCAGTGTGCCGATCCGCTCCAGCACGGGCGCCGCCGACATGTCGTTGGGATTGGTACCCGGTACGCCCTGCGGTACGTCCATGCCCATGCTGCGGTAGAGGTCGATCCAATGCCGGGCGATCTTCCCGGTCTGCGGATTGCGGAAGTTCATCGGCTGCAGCGCGAATACATGGTGGGCACGGAAGGCACGTTCGATGAAGTCCGAGCAGTAGTAGCTGTCATCGTTCGGCACGTAGGAGGCGTTGTAGGGCCTTCCAAGCAGGGTACGCGCGGTGGCGACGGCGTCGCCGATGGCAGCGTTGTGCGGTGCGCGCAGGCGGTAGACCACGATCTGCCGCAGCCGGGCGCGCGCCTCCTGCTGGAACGTAGCCAACGTCTGCCGGCGCGAGCCCTTCTCGTCCGCATGCAGCACTTCCCAGCCCTGCGTCGTGGCGGCCACCAGACCCACATGATCGAAACCGGGATGAGCCTGCGTACCGGTCGCATCATCGATGGCAGCGCTCAGGCCACTGTCTCCTGCGGTGACGAACAGCAGGTCGCCCTCCTGGAGATCCACGGCCGTCGCCGCGGCAGCGGGCAACAACAGGGCGAACAACAGCAGGATGCGGCGCATGGAGGGTCCGGCAACGGGAGGAAGCGCCATTGTAGGTTCCTGCACGGCACACGGCCCGTTCAGCCCCGCCGATGCGGTACGGCGCGCACCTCCCAGCCCAATTCCGCATCCCGCAGCTCGCCCGCGGGTACATCTCCCATCAGCACCTGCAATCCCCGTGCGTTGGGCAGGTCCTTCTGTTCGGGGAACCAGCGCCGGTCGGCGGCAACGACGATCAGCAGGCCCTCGTCATCGCCCATCGGTGCGAACTGGGCCGAGGGCGCGCTGATCGGTTGCAGGCCGAAGCGCCCGGCGGCCTGCAGGCGCACCGAATCGACATCGTGGCTGGGCAGGCCGACTTCGCTCAGGCAGGTGATCTCACTGCCATGGAAGGCGCCTTCCTGCGGACTGCAGGGAAGCCGGCGCCGGCCGATCAGCTCCAGGATCAGTCCATCCGGGCCGGTGAAGTACACCGACTGCGATTGCCAGCTGCTTTCCAGCGCGAAGTAGTCCAGTCCTGCCGGGTTGCGCTGCAGCGGCGTACGCTCGCGCAGCCAGGTCATGGCGGCCGCGAAACGGTTGTCCGGCACGTTGAAGGCCAGGTGCACGCCGCCAACCGCGACGTCCTCGGCCAGCCGCAGCTCGATCGTGCTCCAGCCGATGTGGATGCGGTTGCCGCTGACCGGCAGCTGCAACACATCGCGGAAATAGGCCGCCACCCCGGTGACGTCGGATACCGGCAGGGTGAGATGCAACAGACGCATGGTCTCTCCGCCTCGAAGCGTGCGCTGACAGTGTAGTGGCACGGGCCTTCGCGCGGCGTCTTCATCCGTGCAACCGGGCGTCGCGAAGCGCTATGGTCGCGGCTTCAGGGCGGCCTCGAAAAACCGCTGCGCCTCCGCCACGGTGCGTGCATGCGTCTGCGCTCTTGGCGTCTGGCTGCTGCACAGGGCGGGCAGTCGCTGCTGGCCCAGCGGCGTGCATTCGGACAGGAAGTCGTAGTGGCCGACACCGGGCAGGACATCCAGTCTCGCCTCCGTGATGGACGCCTTGGCGACCTCCGCGTTGGTGGCTGCAGGAGCGACCGTGTCCGCCGCGCCCTGGATGATCGACACCGGTTGCCGCAGCGCCTGCAACTGCTGGGGCGGGAACGCCTGCATGATCGCCGGTGCCATCAGGAACACGGCGCGCACACCCGGGACCGGGCGGGCATCATCGGCGTGGGCCATCCACGGCGCCAGATCCGCCGCCGCCGCCGCGGCCTTGCGAGCCTCCAGGGTGTGCGACGGCGCCTCGCTCTGTGGCTGGCACACACCGTCATCCGGATGGGCTTCGCAGAAGTCACGCAACCGCCGCAGGTCCGGTCGCGCCCCCGCCGCCAGCAGGGCCGTGTAGCCTCCGGCCGAGAAGCCCATTACACCGATCCGCTGCGCATCCACGTGCGGCCCCAGCCTGGGATCGGCCTGCACGGCGGCCAATGCGGCGCGCAGATCATCCGCACGCAGCCAGCTCAGCATGCTGCCCTGCAGGGTCAATTCATCCACGCCGTTGTTGCCGGGATGGTCGACGGCGATCACCAGATAACCAGCGCGCGCCAACGCGGTGCCCAGCCAGCCCATCATGCGGGCGCTGCCGCCGTTGCCATGCGAGAGCAGCAAGGTCGGCAGGCGGCCACCGGCAATGGCGGCCTCCGGCGCCGCCTGGCCCACCACGAACAACGGTGCATCGGGCGGACCGATACGCAGTGGCACTTCGCTGCTGCCCGCCATAGCCGGATACCAGACGGTGTAGCGAAGCGTATCGCGCTGCTGCGCGTCGCGTACCGCAGCGCTGGCCACGGTGGTCACCGCCTGGTGTTCGCCGGCCAGGCCACTGCCGGGGACGCCGGCGAGCGACGCGGGGGCAATCAGGACCAGGCCCAGCAGCAGGTGCATCAAGCGCATCGCACGACTCCTTTCAGTGTGTTGCATTCATCAGGGGTGGGGGTCCACGGGCAGCCAGATCTCCACACCGCCATTGCCGCTGTGCTCGTCGAAGCGGGCGTCGTAGCGTTCCAGGTCCGGCGCCGCGGCAAGACTCAATCCGGAGGTGGGCAGATAGTGATCCAGCAACCAGAACCAGGTGGCGCGGATGGACGAGATGTGGCTGTCATGCCAGGCCACCAGATAGCGGCGCGCGGGAATCTGCAGGCGCTGCCAATGTGCTGGAATCGAGGTCAGCGCGGCGCTGGGCAATGCGGCCAGGTAGGTGAATCCGCCGTCGTCATCGCTGTCGTGGCATACACCAAAACTGACCGGTGCGGGTTTGGGCCACTCCCGGTTGAGCTGCGCCCATTGGCCAGGGATGGCGCCACTGCTGTGGCGGGTGTGGCGCATGCCGATTCCGGCCACCTGGAACGAAGGCGTGTCGAGCAGGCGCGGTGCCACGCTGCAGGCGGTGGGAATGTCGTCCACGCGCGCAGCCTGCACCAGGACCAGATCCGCAGTGCCGGACTCGCGCACCCGTTCGGGGGTCTGCCCGAACTGCTCGCAGAAGGCACGGGTGAACGCGGCATGCGTGGAATAACCCGCGTCCATCGCTACCGGCAGGATTTCGTCGGCACCGTCGGCCAGCCGCTGCGCCGCCATGCTCAAGCGGCGGCCGCGCAGGTAGCGCATCACCGACGTGCCGGTGCGCGCGTGGAACAGACGCGACAGATGGAAGGGCGACAGGCCAGCGGCTGCCGCGATATCGGCCAACGCCAGCGGACGGCCCGCATGGGTTTCGATGTACCACAACGCCTTGCCTGCCGCGCTCATCCCGCCATCCCCGCTGCACTGTCCGGCACAGTAGCGGATCGGCTGCCGCTGCGCTTAGCAGTTCTTGCGCAGTGGATGGCTGACATGGGGAGAGAACCGGGCCGCCCGTCGACTCCGGCAAAGTCCCCGGCCGGCCGGGAGAGCCGGCCCGCCGGGGATAGCACACAACGCTTTACCGCCTCACTTGGTTTCTTCCCACTGCACGACGTCGGGCTCGGCGGCGCGGATGCCGGCGGTCGACAGCAGTCGTGTGGTCGCGTCCAGTGCGGCGTTCACCGATGGGTACTCGACGATCGCACGGCCGGAGGCCTTGGACACCTTCACCACGGTGCCGCCGGTGGCCGTTGCCGCGCGCTGTGCGGAGGCCGCATCGGTGAAGAAGACCTTTACCCGGGAGGTGGCCACCACCGGCGCGCCGTCGCTGGAAACGGCGGCGGCGAACTTGCCGGCACCAGCATCCAGACGTGCAGCGGCGCTGGTGCTGCTGGCGTCGGTGGAGCGCTTGCTGCGGGTGCCAGTGGCGGGCGCCGGTGCGTCGGTCGAGGGCGTGATGCGGAACTCACCGCCCTTGGCCTGCTGCACGGTGGCCGACGGCGCCAGCTGGAAGCGGGTCGCGCCCACGTTGAACGCGCGGCCCGTGGCCCTGGCCTTCAGTTCCTGTGCGTCCACGGCAGACAGGCTCCGGGCTGTGGGGGCCTGGGTCGAGCTCTGCGCCCAGGCGGTAGAGGAGATCGCCGCGACGGCGAGGGTGGTCAACAGAATGGTCGTCTTCATCATCAGTGCCCCAGAACGCGGATCTTGAAGAATTCGAGGCTGCCGCGCGACGCTGCGTTCGCGGACTGCCCCATGTCGGTCACTTCCAGGGTCCAGGTGCCGTTGCCGGTCTCATCCAGGAAGGCGTTGCTGGACAGCAGGTCCCAACTGGTGAAGTTGCGCTGGATCGCCACGGAACCCGACAGGCCGGAGCCGATCGAGGTGAACGCCGGTTGCACCACGCTGCGCGTACCGCTGGGTGAAACCAGCACGAACTGCAGCTGGCGGGTGTTGCTGTGATTCACCCGGAAGCCCAGCTGCACCGATTCGACGTTGCGTGCGACATTGGCCAGCTGCACCGTCAGCCGCGCTGCCGCAGCGGAGGTGTTGCCGATGGCGACCCGGCGCGTGGTGTTGCGCCATCCGCTGTCCACCAGCGGGCCCAGCGACTGGAAGTTCTCTGCGACCTGCACCGCGCGCGCTGCGTTGACCACGCCGAAGCCGTACCAGTTGCTGTAGGCCCGGTTTGCAGCGTTGACGGTCCAGCCCGGCACCAGCGTGCGTCCATCGGCGAGTGTCACGGCAGGCTGGTTCGGGTGGTTGCGGGTAGCCGTGGTGGCCAGGATGTACTTCACGTCGCGGTACGTCAGGTTGGGATTGGTTTCCAGCACCAGCGCCGCCACGCCCGACACCATCGGCGCCGAGGCCGAGGTGCCATTCATCTTGGCGGTGTAATTGCAGGTGCTGTCGACAGCGGACTGATTGCCGTCCAGTGTGTTGCGCAGGCTCGTGTTCTTGTTGCTGCCCTGCGCGCAGCCGGTGACATCGGTGGTGACGATGGCCGGATCGTAGCGGACGGCAGGCTGGCCCGGGACGACCTGCCGCTGCCAGCCGTACTCGCCACCGAATGCGGACACCCACAGCGCGGCACCGGTGGACGAATAGGACGAACGCACGCCGTCGGCGCGCACCGCACCCACCGTGATCACATTGAACAGATTGTTGCGGGGATCGCGGCCGGCAGGCACGCAGCCGGTGCCGCGGTTCTTGGTGTCGGTGGTGCAGACATCCTGCGTCTGGCTGATCGATGCGTTGTTGAAGTTGTTGCCGGCGGACTTCACGTAGATGCCGCCGCTGCCGCCGCGCGTGCCGGACAGGGCCTGCTCGTACGCGCGGATGTCGTTCTCGCTGAACGCGAACGGCAGGTTCGGGTTGCCCGGGCCTGCGCCCCAGCTGTTGTTGAACACCTGCACGTCGGCGGCCTCGGCGCCGTCCCACCACGAGTACTCGATGTTGGCCGTCTGGCTGCCGCTTGCATCGGAGGCCAGTACGTTGAAGCCCTTCAGCGTGGCCGCCGGGGCCACGCCGCGCACGCCCACGCCGTTGGCGCCCACCGCGCCGGCAATGCCGCCGACCATGGTGCCGTGATTGTCCACATCCGGAGCGGAGGGGGAGGGGTTGTTGGAGTTGTTGGCAAAGTTCTTGCCCGCCACGGCTGCCACATTGGCGGCCAGGTCCGGGTGGGCGATCTGCAGGCCGTCGTCGACGATGCCGATGATCACCCCTTCGCCGCGGATGCCATTGCGGAACAGCCCATCCACGTTCAGATCATTGCCGGCAACCGGGCGCGTGTCGCCCTGTACGGCCTGTCCGGTGTTGAGCAGATGCCACTGGATCCCGGCCAACGGATCGGCCTGCTGGGCCTGGGCGGTCACGGCCAGGCTGCCCAGTACCAGGGCAGTGGCCAGGGCCAGCCGCGCGGAGCGCGGTGGCGCGGAGTGGTGCGTGTGTCGCTTCATACACGAATCCTTCTGTTGTGAATCGGCATGGCAGGACGGCGGGACGGAATTGCCCCATCGCAACGAGCCAAACGCGACACAACTGAGAACCCCCTACCTCTTCGCGGCAGCAATCTGCAGATGTGCCGATTGCGTCACAAACACTCATGCCCCGCGGTAATGACGACTGCGCATTCCTGTTGTAAGGCCGAGCCTGGCCTCGTCGCAGAACCGAAGGCTCATCGCGCGCCTTCACCACCGACTGTGCTACCAAGGCCCCTGCACTTCCCCGCAATGGAGCAGGACGATGGTCAATCCGCTGGCCCAGGCCCATCGTGGCCTTGGCACGACGCTGTTCAGCCTGTTGAACCCGATCCCGTTCGGCTTCTTCGTCGGCGCCCTCATCTTCGATGCCATCTACCTCAACTCTGCCGAGGTGATGTGGGGCAAATCTGCGGCCTGGCTGATCACGTTCGGCCTGCTCATCGCCATCGTGCCGCGACTGATCAACCTGTTCGCCGTCTGGCGCCGGGGCAACACTGCCACGCGCATCGACCGCCTCGATTTCCTGCTCAATCTGGTGGCGGTCGCCCTGGCCATCTGGAACGCCTTCGTGCACAGCCGTGATGCGTATGCGGTGGCCGTTCCCGGCACGATCCTGTCGGCGCTGACCGTTGCACTGATCGGTCTTGGCCATGTCCTGTTGTCACTGCAGCCGCCGGTGCTGCAAGGAGGCCGTCATGGTTGATCGCATCGTGCCTGCTGCAGGCGGGCTGGCCCTGGCCGCAATCCTGTCGGCGTGTGCCGGCAAAGCCGAATATCACCCCAGCGAACAATCCGGTGCGCATCCGCCGCTGCCGGCGCCGGAGAACTACCTGATGCCGCCCATGCAGGTACCGCGCGGGGTGGGCTGGGCCGATGGGCAGGCGCCGTCGGTGGCCGACGGACTGAAGATCGAGCGCATCGCTGCCAACCTGCAGCACCCGCGCCGCCTGCTGACCCTGCCCAATGGCGATGTGCTGGTGGTGGAAGGCAACGGTCCGGGCACCGAGCCGGTCACCACCCCCAAGCAATGGATTGCCGGCAAGGTGAAGGCGCGCTCGGGCAAGGCCGGCAAGGGAGGCAACCGGGTCACGCTGCTGCGGCGCGCGCCCGGCACTGCCACATGGACCCAGCACGTCTACATCGAGGGCCTGCATTCGCCATTCGGCATCGCCCTGATCGGCGACACGCTGTACGTCGCCAACACCGACAACATCATGAAGTACCAGTACGTGCCCGGCGAAACGCGCATGTCCGACAAGGGCAGCGAATTCACCGACCTCCCCAGCACCGTCAACCACCACTGGACCAAGGATCTGCTGGCCAGCCGCGATGGCAGCAAGCTGTACGTGGGCGTGGGCTCCAACAGCAACATCACCGAAAACGGCCTGGCCATCGAGTACCGGCGCGCGGTGGTGCTGGAGGTGGACGTGGCGACCAGCGGCAGCCGCATCTATGCCTCCGGCCTGCGCAACCCCACCGGCCTGGACTGGGAACCCAGCACCGGCAGGCTGTGGGCAGTGGTGAACGAACGTGACGAGATCGGCGCCGACCTGGTGCCGGACTATCTCACCTCGGTACAGGAACATGGTTTCTACGGCTGGCCGTACAGCTACTACGGCCAGCATGTGGACGAGCGTGTGCAGCCGCAGCGGCCGGATCTGGTGGCCAAAGCGATCCGCCCGGACTACGCCATCGGTTCGCACGTGGCACCGTTGGGGCTGCTGTTCTATACCGGCCAGGCACTGCCGGCGAAGTACCACGGCGGCGCCTTCATCGGCGAACATGGCAGCTGGGACCGCTCTCCGCTGAGCGGCTATGAAGTGGTGTATGTGCCGTTCAAGGATGGCAGGCCGACGGGGCGTCCGCAGACCGTGGTCAGTGGCTTTGCCTCGGAGGACGAGAAGACATTGAGGGGCGCACCGGTGGGCATGGCCATCGACAGCGAGGGCGCCCTGCTGGTGGCCGACGACGTCGGCGATGTGGTGTGGCGTGTGTCGGCCAGGTAGCCCTGCAGAGTCCAGCCATGCTCGACTGCTCTGGATCTGGCTTCTGTAGGGCCGAGCCCATGCTCGGCCTACGCGCGCAGCGCTGGGTTTCCGCGTACAGGTCGAAGAGCAGCCGAACGTGGGCTCGGCTCTACAGTTCCGTGGTACCGCTGCGGAACCCGCTGAACACCGATTCGGCCGCAAACCCGACGCCGCCCAGCAGCACGCCGAAGTACGCAACCGTGGCGACCAGGAAGGCATAGCCGGCTGCCACCGCCGCGCCATCACGCTGGATGAAGCCGATGGCGAAGGACATCAGGGCAAGTGCCGGCAGCGTGTTGCTGAAGGGAATCGGCCCGGCCGGCGCCATCAGCAGCAGCGTGGCCACGATCAGGGCCAGGTTGTTCAGGCGCATCATTCTCTTCGAGCGCACCATCACCGCCAGCCGCATCGGTCGCGACAGGCGCTCCATGCGGTGCACCCACTTCAGTGCGCGGCCAAGGTTGGCCTTCAGCTTGTCGGTGGCGATCTCGCGACGGGCCAGCTTCTGGGGCACCCACAGCGGGCGGTTGCGCACCCGGCTCAGGCCGATCAGCAGGATCGAGGCACCGAATACGGTACTCAGCCCGGGAATCGACACCGGAATGATGAAGATGGCCGAGAGCAGGATCACGATCAGCAGCAGGCCTTCATCGCCCAGCGCGCCGAGCAAGGTGCCGACGCTGACCTGGTCACCGGGCAGCTCGTCGATCATCTGCTCGATCTGCTGGGCCAAGGGGGCGCTGTCGTTGGTTTCGGGGGCACGGTAGGTCATGCGTCGCAAGCTTCTCCAGGGAAGGGCGGTCAACGGGCCGTCCTGCGGTGTGGGACGCACAGGCTCTGGCAGTATCCCGGCCAACGTGGGCAAAGAGGTGAACCGGGCATGAGGGGGTAAACTGGCGTGCCCCGCATGAGTTGAACGCAATGGACATGGGCCGCAGGCAATCGACCGTCGAACTGGTCGCCATCGACATGGATGGCACCCTGCTGGATCCCACCCACGCGCTCACCGCACGCGCCAAGCAGGCTATCGCGCAGGCGCGCGCGCTGGGCGTGCACATCGTGCTGACCAGCGGCCGCCCGGTCCCCGGCCTGGCGCCGTTCCTGCACGAACTGGGCATCGATGGCAACGACGACTACTGCATCGCCTGCAACGGCGGCCTAGTGCAGCGCATCGGCACGCGTGAAACGGTGGTCGAGTACCCGCTCAGCTTTGACGATTTCCTGTTCTGCGAGCAGGTGGCGCGCGAACTGGGCGTGCACTTCCAGGCGCTGGACAGCCAGCGCATGTACACGCCCAACCAGGACATCAGCTATTACACGGTGGCCGACTCGCACCTCTCGCGCATGCCGCTGTCGTACCGCCGAGTGGCCGACATGGATCCCACCATGTCCTTCATCAAGCTGATGATGATTGATGAGCCGGAGGTACTGGATGCGGCCATTGCGCGGTTGCCCAGTGAGCTGACCGAGCGTTTCGCGGTGCTGAAGAGCGCACCGTTCTTCTTGGAGGTGTTCGATCATCGTGCAGGCAAGGGCCCCAGCCTGCAGAAACTGGCGGAGCACCTGGGGATCGACCGTGCCAACGTCATGGCCATCGGCGATCAGGAGAACGACCTGACCATGCTGCAGTACGCCGGCACCAGCGTGGCGATGGGCAACGCGATCGATGCGGTGAAGGCCGTGGCGCGCTTCGAGACCACCACCAATGCCGACGAGGGCGTGGCGCGCGCGATCGAGCGCTTCGTGCTGCGGTAGGGTCCGCGGCGGTAGGCCGTCTCCTGCGTCGACGCAAGGTTCACACAATGTTGCCGCGTCATGCTTCCTGGCATGGCCCAGTCCGATTCCGCCCAACCACCGATCCGTCCGGGCGTCCGAGCATGCCCGCGACCCGCGCCCTGCGCTGTGCCCGGGGTCGATCTCGACGCCGAATATCAGTTCTGGCAGGTCTATGAGCGTCTTGTCCGCCCCCTACCCGGCGGGGGCCTGCGGCGGGCCTGGCTGGTTCTGCAGGCGGTCTACCGCACCCGCCTGCGATTTCCTGCGGACACCCAGGAAGTCGCGCTCGCGCGGGTCATGTTCGGCAGCAATACCACCGCCGAGCGTTCGGCCGAACTGCAGGACCTCTACGGTCTCGTCAGTCGCCGTCTGGCAGCCGTCGCTGCCCGGGGCAGAGGTGCCTCGCGCAGCGGGGCAGGCGATCGCGCGAGGAGCGGACCCCGCTGATGGCCCGCGGCATCCGGCGAAGACATCCAGCCCGGCGTGATACTCGGTGGTACTGACCTGGAACAGGCCCAGCAGTGAGTGGAACAGGTTGTCATGGCTGAACACCCGCGTAGCCGCATCGCGGCGCAGGCACGCAGGATCCAGTCCTGCATGGGAGGCGAACTGCGCGGAGAACCACATGATCATGGGCACCTGGGTCTGCTCCTGTGGCGCGATGAGGTAGGGCGTTCCATGCAGGTACAGGCCGTGCTCGCCGAGTGACTCACCGTGGTCGGAAACGTAGATCAGGGCCACATCGCGGTCGTCCGAGTAGGACTGCAGCAGGTCGATCGCACTGCCGAGCATGCGATCGGTATAGACAAGCGTGTTGTCATACGTGTTGACCAGCGCTTCATTGCTGCACTTCTGGATCTGGTTGCTGTCGCAGGTTGGACTGAAGACACGGGCGTCTGCGGGGTATCGCTGGAAGTAGGTGGGGCCATGGCTGCCCAGCGGGTGCAGAACGACGAGGCCGTCGCCCTGCATGGCTTCGATGCGCGATGACAGCCCGTGAAGGAGGATTTCGTCAAGGCACGTGCCATCGTCGTTGGCACACAGGCTGTCGACCTTCATCTGTCCCATGTAATCCGTCGGCACCCGCGCGCATACGCCCTTGCAGCCGCCGTTGTTGTTGTCACGCCAGACCACGTCGACACCGGTCTTCTTCAGGATGTCGAGGACGTTCTCCTGCGACGCGGCCCTCTCCGCATCGAACCGTGTGCGCGGCATGGATGAGAACATGCACGGCAGGGAGATCGCGGTGGCGGTCCCACAGGACGATACGTTCTGGAAGCTGATGACGTTGTCCTTGCGCGACAGCATCGGGTTGGTGGGTCTGTCGTAGCCGTTGAGCTGGAAATTCCGGGATCGGGCGGTCTCCCCTACGACGAGGATCACCAGCCGGGGTCGGGGGCCCTGTGCACGCACGGCGTCGTCGGCCAATGTGCGCAGCGGCTGGAGACGGGCGCGGTGGCTGCTGCCGAGATGGCCATAGGTGTGCCGCACGATGTTCAGTGGCAGTACCTGTTCCCTCAGATAGCGGTTGTTCCGCAGCAGCGATGAATAGTCCTTGTAGAAGCCCAACGCAATGGTGACGAGCACCATCATCGTGGCAAGAACGTTTGCCAGCCACACCAGGGAGGATCGCAGGGGACGGCCGTGATTGCCCGTCCGCATGAGCAGCAGGATGCATGAGGGCAGCACGCCCAGCAGGAGGACGGACAGCACCAGCGGGAGCGAGAAGTAGGAAGCCATCTCGGCCTGATTGGTCTCCAGCACGTTCTGCACCATGCTTCTGTCGATCAGTACGCCGTAATGCAGCATGAAGTAGCTGGCGGCGCTGCTGACGATCAGCAGCAGCGCCAGAAGCGGCTTGCGCAGCAAGGGCAGCATCCCGACGGGTGTCAGCAGGAGGTTGAACAGGCAGAACAGCAGCAATGGCAACGAGCCGATGAACAGTACGCTGCGAAAGCCATGGATCTCCACGATGGACCACAGGCTCTTCCAGAGGGCCATGTTGCCCGCCGTTGCGAAGAACGCGGCCGAGAGCCAGACAAGCGTTACCGGATGTGGCCGATGCCACGTGAAGCAATCGCGCACGTGCAGATCCTGCGGAGCCAGAGAGGCGCGCAGTATCTGGACGCGTTCATCAGGAAGTTGTCAGCTGCGGATGCGGACCCAGCAGGATCACCGCCCATACCAGCGCGACCATCACAAGCACCACGCTCTGCGCAGCGCTGCCCATGTCCTTGGCGTTCTTCGACAGGGGGTGGTACTCGAGCGAGATGCGATCGACCACCGCCTCGATGGCCGAGTTGAGCAGTTCAACCACGAGGCTCAGCAGGCTGACGGCCAGCATCACGGCACGCTCCACCGCGCTGATGTCCAGCACACAGGCGATCGTCATGAGCAGGCCGTGCAGGACAAGCAGTTGGCGGAATGCTGCCTCCCCACGGAATGTGGCGATGAAACCGTCGCGTGAGTGAATCAGTGTGTGCAGGATGCGTCGGAATCCGGTTCTGCCGTGTCGGTACTTGCCGTCACCCTGCGGTGCGTGCTGCTGCTGCATTGTTGACCTGCCTCTCCATGAAAAGGTGGCCAGAATGTGGCTGGCAATGTCAGCAAAGTGTCAGGCACGCGCTTGCGACGAGGACAGGTGAAGCAGGAATCGGCACCCCTGAGCGGATGTCTCCACCTTCATCTGCCACCCAAGGTGCTCTACCACGCGCTGCACGATGGACAGCCCCAGCCCTTCGCCATCCTGGCGTGCGCTGGGAAGGAACCTGCTGAACTGGGCAGGGTCGATGGTCGGGGGCAGGCCCGGACCGGTGTCGGCGATGGCCAGCTCGCCCTCCCGCAGGGTGATGCGGACCTCGCCCCTGTCGGTGTACTGGCAGGCGTTGCGCAGCAGATTCCATACGACGCAATGCGCCAGCTCCGCATGGGTGACCGCAGTGACCTCCTCTGGTGCATCCAGCCGCAGTGTCACGGGCTTCCCTGCGAGCCAGGGTGCGCAGCGTGCCATGCACTCCTGGACGATGGCACGCAACGGGACGTCGGTCAGAGAAAGGCTCGCAGGGGATCTGGAGAGCAGCAGCAGGCAGGTCAGCTGGCGCTGCATCTCCTGTGTGGTCCGCAGGATGCGGTCGGCGCTGGGCAGCAGATGGCTGTCGGGCGGCAACTGGTGAAGCAGTGTCTCGGCCGCGCCAGCGATGATGGCCAAGGGCGTACGCAGCTCGTGGCTGGCGTCTCCGGCAAAGCACCGCTCGCGGTGCAGGAACCGCTCCAGCTCATCGCTATGCTGGGCAAAGGCACGCGCAAGAACGCCGATTTCGTCGCGCGCGTCCTGGTACGGGAACGGCTTGGATGTGTGCTGCACCGCCTCGGAAAGTCGGGTGATCGGAGCGATGACGTGGGCCGACGTCAGTCGCCCGATCCAGTAGGCACACAGTACGCAGGTCAGGATGACCAGTGCAGCGAAGGCATTGATCAGGTGCTCAAGGTAGGCATAGTGCTCGCCGTCCTGGAGCAGGTAGTAGCGCTTGCCCTCGACATCGAACACCCGCAGGTGCCACTCGTTGGGTGCGGGCTCGCCGTGGTAACCGGGACCATACTGGCGCAGCACGGTCGGCACGTTCTCCTCGTCATAGAGCTGACTGTCATGCGTGACCACGCGTGGTGATCCAAGGCGGATCGCATCCTCCAGCCTGCGTACCTCGCCATCCTGCGCCCGTGAGACCGCCGAGGCGCGTACCTCGTCATAGTCGACGAGCTCGACCACGGCGATGAAGCACATGGCTCCGGCCATCAGCAGCACGAAGGAGACCGTGATGCGCGTCCGCAGCGACATCCGTTGATAGATCGACGTCCACGCCGTCGGTCCTGTCGGCATGACCTACTCCGGTTGCCCGGGCGCGGGGTTGGAAAGACGCCAGCCTACGCTGTGTACCGTTGCGATGAGCGGGTAGTCGAAGCGCCGATCCACCTGCAGGCGCAACTCGTGGATATGCGTTCGCAACGCGCCACTGTCAGGCGGCTCGTCACCCCAGATCAGGTACTCCATCTCCTGCTTGCGCACGACGGCCGGCGCCGCCCGCACCAGTGAAACGAGCAGTTTGTGGGCCGTCGGCGTAAGGCTGATCGCCTTGCCGCACCGCCATGCCTGCGGCGAGCGCGTATCCACCTGCAGCTCCTGCCACGCGATCACCGTGTCCACCTGCCGGCCCTGGGCTCGACGTACCAGGGCCTTGATGCGGGCATCCAGCTCGGCCAGTGAGAACGGCTTGACCAGGTAATCATCCGCACCCAGGGCAAGGCCCTGCACCCGGTCGTCCACCTGGTCGCGCGCGGTGAGCATCAGGATCGGTATGGGGTTCTGGAACTCCTGCCGAAGCCTGTGGCACAGCGTCATCCCATCGAGGCGGGGCAGCATCAGGTCCAGCAGAACGGCGTCATAGTCGTTCTCCGTCGCGCGGCGCAGCCCGCTGGCGCCGTCCCGCGCATCGTCCAGCACGTAGCCCAGTGGTTCCAGGAACGCATACAGATTGGCTACCAGCTCGGGATTGTCTTCAATGATGAGCAGGCGTGTCATGGGCCGCGCGCATGAGGAGACATGAAGCCCGAACTTTGGCCGATCCACCGACGTTTGCCAAGCCTCGTCGCCCGTTCCGCCAAGGGCCCGCACGCCGTGACTGCGGCATGAAGCAGCTGCGCATGTTCTTTTTCATCTCTTGAGCTTTCGCCTATCGTGTGCGGTCCAGCGGGCATCGACAGACGGAGGAAATCATGGAGACCAGACGATCGGCGCGCCTGGTGATCGTCGATGAAGACGGAAGGCTTCTGCTGTTCCGGTACCACGACGAACACCACGCGCCCTTCTGGGCGACCCCGGGCGGTGAACTTCTGCCGGGCGAGAGCTATCTGGACGCGGCGCGGCGCGAGCTCCGGGAAGAAACCGGACTGAACCTGCAGATCGGCAGGCTTGTTGAGGAAAGGGACGCCGTCTATGCGGTCGCCCGTTCGACACCCGCGCGATGGCTGGAGACGTATTTTCTGGTTCACGCTCCCGCACAGCAAGCCATTCGACGTGACGGCTGGACAGAAGAGGAGAACGCCACGATCACAGACTGGAAGTGGTGGCGCGCAGAGGAAATGAGAGAGCAGCCTTCCTGCGTGTTCAAGCCGGAATGGCTGCCGGGATTGCTGGAGCGGCTGCGGTCATGACGCAGCATCACTGGCTCGCCTTCCCCCGATCCAGCTGTCGATAGCCAATCGCCTCGGCCAGATGCGCGGTCTGGATGTTCTCGCACCCGGCCAGATCGGCAATCGTGCGTGCCACGCGCAGAATGCGATGCATCGCGCGCGCTGACAGCTGCAGGCGCTCGATGGCGTGTTCCAGAAGATCCTGGTCGGCCTCGCCCAACCGCGTGCACGCGCGCAGCGCAGCGGGCGGCAGATGCGCATTGAGTCCCCCGCGCATCTGCTGCCGCGCATGCGCAGCCTCCACCCGCCCGCGCACCGCATCACTGGGCTCGCCCAGCGGCGTGCTCTCGCGCAGCTCCACCGCATCCATGCGCGTCACCGCGATGTGCAGGTCGATGCGGTCCAGCAACGGGCCGGAGACTCGGGCGCGATAGCGGGTGATCCGCTCATCGGTGCACAGGCAACGGTTGCTGCGGTCGCCGGCCCAACCGCAGGGGCAGGGGTTCATCGCCGCGACCAGCTGGAACCGCGCCGGAAACATCACGCTGCGTGCAGCGCGGGCGATGCGGATGTGGCCCGATTCCAGCGGCTCGCGCAGGGTCTCCAGCGCGCTGCGGTTCCACTCGGGAAGTTCGTCCAGGAACAGCACCCCATGGTGCGCCAGTGATATCTCGCCGGGGCAGGGCGGATTGCCGCCGCCCACCAGTGCCGCAGCACTGGCGCTGTGGTGTGGCGCGCGGAACGGTCGTTGCCGCCATCGCTTCGGGTCCAGCCCTTCGCCGCTGACCGAGGCGATGGCCGCCAGCTGCAAGGCATCGATCTCGGTGGACGCTGGCAGCAGCCCGGGCAGGCGTGAGGCGAGCAGGGTCTTGCCACAACCGGGGCTGCCGATCAGCAGCAGATGGTGCCCGCCGGCCGCAGCCACTTCCAGCGCGCGCCGTGCATGCACCTGCCCGCGCACATCGGCCAGATCCGGCAGCGGCAGGGGCGTGGTGTCCACCCGCTCAACCTGCGGCAGCAGGCGCGGATTGCCCAGCCCGGCGCAGCATTCCAGCAGCGTGCGGGCCACGCGCACGTCGGCGTGCTCGGCCAGCGCCGATTCGGCCGCATTCCCCGGTGGGACCACCAGGATGCGGCCCGCTTCGGCCGCCGCGATGGCGGCGGGCAGCGCGCCTGCAACCGGGCGCAGCTCGCCGGTCAGGCCCAGCTCGCCCAGGAACTCGTACGGCAGCAGCGACTGCGGCGGGATCTGGCCACTGGCGGCAAGAATGCCCAGAGCGATGGCCAGATCGTAGCGCCCACCTTCCTTGGGCAGGTCGGCGGGCGCCAGGTTCAGGGTGATGCGCCGTTGCGGGAAATCAAAGCGCGCGCAGAGCAGCGCCGCACGTACGCGTTCGCGCGACTCGCGCACACTGGTTTCGGCCAGACCGACGATCTGGGTGGCGGGCAGGCCACCGGAAAGATGTACTTCCACCCGCACCAGCGGGGCCTCGACCCCGGCGCGGGCACGGCTGTAGACCAGGGCCAGGCTCATGTGTGCTTCCTGCAGAGAGAGGCTCGATGGTGCGGCCATCACTCTGCCCGTCGCCATCAGGCATTGCTGGCCAGGCGCCTAGGGCTTTCCTGCGTGGCACGAGGAGGGGGGGGGCACCGACGCGCGCGCGGTTCGGTATGACCGTCGGCCAAAAGCAGATAACCACTGAGCATTTCTGCATTGGGGCGCGGGCGGGGTTAATGAATGTGCGATGTCTGGTCCGCCGATTGCGGCTGGCATTGCTTCCCCCACTACCCGTACAGCCCACGATGACGACAGCTCGTTCTTCACTGCGCCCGCGATTGCTGGCGTTGGCGGTGTTGCTTGCCACCGCGTCTCCCACACTTCATGCACAGTCCACCACCGGCGCGATCGCCGGACAGGCGCCGGCCACCGCCCAGCGCATCTTCGTTCGCAGCGATACCGGCCTCACCCGCGAGGTGACGGTCGAGGGGCGAGGCCGCTTTACCGTCGGCCAGCTGCCACTGGGCCGCTACGTGGTGGAAGCACGCGATGCCGAAGGGAACGTGCTGCAGAGCCGCGAGGGCATTTCGCTGACGGTAGGCGCCAGTACCGAGGTGTCCTTCGCTGACGTCACCCGGCTGGACGGTGTGCAGGTCAGCGCCGACCGGGCCGCGGCTGCGATCAATGTCAGCAGCGTGGACTCGCGCACGGTGATCACGGCCGAGCAGCTGCAGCGCCTGCCACTGGGTCGCTCGGCCGAGGCGATCGCGCAGCTTGCGCCCGGGGTCAACGGCAACAGTGGCAATGGCACCTATGCCGGCCCGACCGGTGCACAGCTGGTGAGCTTCGGCGGTTCGTCCGCTGCCGAGAACGCCTACTACATCAATGGCTTCAACAGCACCGATCCACTGCGCGGTCTGGGTGGCCTCACGCTGCCCTACGGCAGCATCGACCAGCAGGAAATCTACACCGGTGGCTACAGCGCCAAGTACGGCCGTTCCGATGGCGGCGTCATCAATGCGGTGGGCAAGCGCGGCACCAATCAGTGGCGATTCGGTGGCCAGGTCACCTGGGAACCAGCGTCCACGCGCTCGGACAAGGACGATGTGCGTTACCCGGGCAATGGCGCGCTGTATTCACCGGAAAGCCAGGACCGCGAGTGGGTGACCACGCAGAGCATCTACGCCGGTGGCCCGCTCCTGGAAGACCGGCTGTTCTTCTTCGGCTCGTACGAGCTCGAGCGCCGTGAGGGCACCGACGTCAAGAATGTGGAGGCGACCAATGCCTACTCCCGCTATGAGTACGACCGCCCGCGCTGGTACGCCAAGCTGGACTGGAACATCACCGACAACCACTTGCTGGAACTGACCGGAGCCTCCAGCCGCAATGTCTTCCGGGGCGATAGCTTCGCTTACGACTACGACACGCTCACCCGCGGTGCGCAGCGTGGCAAGGAAGACACCACCAAGACCGGTGGCGACCTGTGGACGGCCAAGTACACCGGCTACCTGACCGACCGGCTTACCGTCAGCGCGCAGTATGGCGAAATGCGTACCGATGACTACATCGGCAACCCGGCCTACGACGGCAGCCTGACCTACATCAGCAGCGCCACGCTGCAGAATCCGGCGCTGAACGGTGGTACGCCGATCACCAATGCGCAGACCACGTCGCTGCTGGTCAACCCGGATCGCGGCAACCGCACCAACAACCTGCGACTGGATGCGAACTACAGATGGGGCAACCACAGCATCACGGTCGGCATCGACAACCAGAATGCCCGTGCGCTCAACCGTGGCTCGGTGGCCTCCGCCGACGGTTACTACTGGATCTATGGCCAGTCCAACCCGAACGTGCCCCTCAATACCGGCCTGGGCGTGCCGGCCACCGGCGGCATCCGCAATGGTGAGGACGGCTATTACGTGCGCCAGTACATCTACAGCGCACTGGCGTCGGTACGCGCCTCTCAGCGGGCGCAGTACATCGAGGACAACTGGCAGGTGACCGACCGCCTGCTGTTGAACCTGGGCCTGCGCCTGGATCAGTTCACCAACTACAACCGCGATGGCGACGCCTACATCAAGCAGACCAGCGGTCAGTGGGCGCCGCGGCTGGGCTTCAGCTGGGACGTCGACGGCGACGGGCGCTTCAAGGTGTTCGGCAACGCGGGTCGCTACTACCTCGCGCTGCCGCTCAACCCGGCCTTCAACGCGGCGGGCGCGACGCTGGCCACCTCGACGTACTACACCTATGGCGGCATCGACAGCAACGGTTATCCAACCGACCTCACCGCGTTCTCCGGCGCGGTGTCGGCCAACAACTACTACGGCGTGCTGCCCGATCCGAAGACGGTGGCGACCTCCGGCATCGAGCCGTCCTACCAGGACGAGTTCATCCTGGGCTTCAGCAGGGCGCTCGGCCAGAACTGGGTGTACGGCGCGAAGGCGACCTATCGGGTGCTGCGCAGCGGCGTGGATGACTACTGCGATATCGGCGCGGTGCTGGCCAAGGCCGACAGCCTGGGGTATGACGTCACCAAGGACAGCAATCCGGTCAGTTGCTGGTTGATCAATCCTGGCCGTGCGAACACCTTCAATCTGGTCGATACCAGCGGCAACTACGTAAGCGTGCCGCTGACCAATGCCGAGATGGGCTTCCCCAGGTTCAAGCGCAACTACTACGCGGTGAACCTGTCGCTGGAGCACCCGTTTGATGGCCGCTGGTATGGCCGGGCGGACTACACGTGGTCGCGCAGCTATGGCACCACCGAAGGCCAGCTGCTGTCGGGCATCGGCCAGACGGCGGTGTCGACCACGCAGGCCTGGGATTACGCGCAGCTGATGGAACACACCAACGGGCCGCAGAGCAACGACCACACCCACCAGTTCAAGCTGCATGGTTACTACCAGTTGACGCCGGAATGGCTGGTCTCGGCCAACATCAAGGTGATTTCCGGCGCGCCGTTCAGCGCACTGGGTTCGTATGGCCCGAACTTCGAAGACCCTTCCGGCTACGGCATTGCCTACCACTTCTACAACGGCCAGCCCGCGCCTCCGGGCAGCCAGGGGCGGCTGCCCTGGCTGAAACAGCTGGATCTGGGTGTCTCCTACCGGCCTTCGGTGGCGGCTGGGCGACTGGGCTTCAACCTGGATGTGTTCAACGTATTCAACAGCCAGGTGGCGTTGTGGAAATCGCCGTACTCCGAGTTGGATCCGGGGCAGCCGGACCCGCTGTACGGCGCAGCGACGGTACGGCAGGCACCGCGCTCGCTGCGCGTCAGCGTGAGCTACGACTACTGAGGGAATGCGCCGGCACGGGCGGGCATAAGCTGCCACCCGTAGGGGGGCGGACGATGCGTGGCTCGAAAACCGGGTTGTGTTGGGCCGGCGGGCACGAGGCCCCCACGCACCGCCCGCCATGGCCGGCAGGCGGAGACTTCATCACAACGGCGGGTTTTCGAGGCCCGGCCACCGATGCACGGTGGCCGGGCAACAATTACCTGCCGTTGTGGGGAGTGCCAAGGGATCGGGGCCAATGCGGCCAGGCCCGAGACGTTTCTGGCATTGTCGTATAGGGAGGAGTGGCGCGAGAGGCTTGAACGGCGGGGCTTTCGGTACTTCTGCGACGGCCCCGTCAGATTCGTCTGTTGGAGGGAGAAGAGTGCGTTGATTGCGACAGCGTGCGGCGCGCGTCTGCGAAGGTGCGAGTGACTTTCCACCTATTGACCGTCCAGCGCGCCACGCCGAGTCTGACTGCCGCGGCTGGCACGGGGACGTGGCTGCCCGCAGTACGAGAAAGCGGTGGTGTTTGAATGGATTCGCCGCCCCCCCGCAGACCCCGACAAGGATCATTGCAGATGTTGCGCCACAGCCGACCTCTTCTTTTCGCGGGTCTGATACCCCTGCCATGGTTCCTGTTCTGGACCACCGTTGCTGCGATGCTCGCACCCGGTTACAACCCGATTGCACAGCACGCCAGCGAGCTGCTGCAGGCACCCGCGCTCGCAAGCCTGTGCGGACGGATCGCCGCCATCGGCTGCGGGCTGGGGTTCGTACTGTTTGCCATTGCGCTATGGCGGGAATCCGGTCGCCGGATCGCCGTGGGTGCCGCCTGCTGGATGATCTTTGGCGTCTCCATGTTGACCAATGGGCTCTGGCCCATGGGTCATCCGATGCACGGCTTCTACGCCATCGGTATCGCGAACATCATTGCGCCGGCGATGTCGCATATCGAACTGCGGGCCTGGTCGGCCAACCGAAGGGCCTATGCCGTGACTGCCGTTGTGAGCATCGCGGCAGTGGTCTATCTATGGTTGAACCTGGTGGGCGCGGATCCGCAGGGTTTCAGGGGACTCACCCAGCGCCTGTTCTCTTCCATCAACTCCCTGTGGCCCTTCCTGGTCGCGCTGTACCTGCTGCGCAGGGGGCCAAGTGCACTACAGACGCAGCCCGCGTATTGATGGACAGGCGTGCCAGGCACTCGGCAATCGCGCAGGTCCGATCAAGGCTGACATCGACGGGACGCGCATGCTGAAAGACATTCCGAAAAGACGACCCGACTTCAATGGCAGCATTCGATCATTCCCTGGTAACGCTTCGATTTTTCGGCGACGACCTTCTGCCGGATGAGATCAGTGCTCTGCTGGGGGGGGCTCCAACCGCCTCGCATCACAAGGGCCAGGAACTTGCAGGCAGCCACTCGGGCGTCGTGCGTATCGCCAGGACCGGAAGCTGGCGAATGGCCGCGATGCGTCGTGAGCCTGAAGATCTGGAGGCTCAGATTTTTGAGATCCTTGATCAGCTCACCGGAGATCCCGCCATATGGAAGTCGCTGGCACGGTTCCGGCCTGACCTGTTCTGCGGCCTTTTCATGGGCAGCAGCAATGATGGTGTCTCGCTTTCGCCCAAGGTCCTGCTCGCCCTGGGAGAGCGCGGCATCGAGCTCGGCCTTGACATCTACGATGCCGATGAAGATGTGCGCAACGCTCAGCACCAATAGACCATCAGTTGATGATCTCGCCACTCCCCGATGCGACGAATTCCCTCAACTGCCGGATGAAGTCCGCATCGTAGGGTTCCCACTCGGTGATCTCACCGACAATCCGCAACGGCTGTGCACTGCGATACGACCGTGTCGGGTTCCCGGGAAACTTCTTGTTGGTGACGTTCGGATCGTCCTCGAACGGCCCGGTCGGTGCCACCACGTACACACGCGGCGGTCCCTCGCCCCGGGCCATCTCCGCGGCCAGCCCGGCGCCCTTGGCAATCGTGGTGAAGTAGATGTGGTTCATCACCACGCCATCGCGATAGTTGGATCCGTAGCCGGCTACCAGCAGATCGCCCGTGGCCAGGTCGGCCCGGGTGCCGTGATAGAACGGCCCGGCGACCTGATCGCAGGTGTCCTGCGAAACGGGTGTCCATTCGGTGTCCTGCGTCATCGCGATACCCCCAGGTTGTCCTGCCGGATCGACAGGCCGGCGAGTCTAGGGGGCCAGGTGGGCCTTGCTGCAAGGCCCCATCCGGGAAATAATCTGTAAGTGGGAGGCGCAGCGCGCCTCCTTTTTCATTCTGCGGCGCGGCGCCCTTCCAGCTCGCGCACCGCTGTTTCCAGCGCATCCAGCTTCTGGCGGGTCTTCAGCAGCACCGCGCGCTGCACTTCAAATTCCTCGCGCGTGACCAGATCGAGCTTGGCCAGCCCAGCCTGCAGCGCGCTCTTGAAGGTGGCCTGCAGTTCCTCGCGTGATTCGCGCAAGCCCGGCGGCACCAGGTCGCTGAGGCGGCGGGCGAGGTCATCGATTTGGTTCAGGTCGATCATGGGGTGCTCCGTGGGTGGCGCCCGCGCATCAGGCGCGGGCAGGCCGTTCAGCCACAAGGATACTGCCGGCGCGCGCTGCCCGGACAGGCAGCCGCGGCGTCGCACCGGGCGCGTTCAGGCGCTATCCTCCACGCCGGAAGACAGGAGATCGACGATGAAGATGGTCATGGCGGTGATCAAGCCGTTCAAGCTCGACGACGTGCGCGAAGCGATGGCCGAGCGTGGCGTCACCGGCATCACGGTGACGGAGGTCAAGGGCTTCGGCCGCCAGAAGGGGCATACCGAGCTGTACCGTGGCGCCGAGTACGTGGTCGACTTCCTGCCGAAGGTGAAGCTGGAAGTGGCGGTGACCGATGACCAGGTGGAGGCGGTGGTGGAAGCCATCGTCAAGGCGGCCGGTACCGGCAAGATCGGCGACGGCAAGGTATTCGTGTATGACCTGGGCAGCGTGGTGCGTATCCGTACCGGCGAGCTGGACGCAGACGCGCTGTAAGCCGTCCGGCGGGATGTTGTAGAGCCGAGCCGATGCTCGGCTGCCCTTCCGCCGTCATGTAGAGTCGAGCTTGCTCGACTCTACAAAGAGCAGCCGAGCATGGGCTCGGCTCTACAAGGAGCGGTAAAGCGGTGAGCGGAGCGACGCTTACCGGCGCTTCGCCCACTTATAGAACCGCTTCCAGCCCTGGCGCACTGCGGCCACCCAGCCGGGGTCGGCCACCAGGGCGGCCTGGGTGGCGCTGGGCGCCTGCCCGGTCACGCGCTGGCGGATCTTCAGCAGGTTCTTCATGTCGCTGCGGCGCATCTGCCGGGTCAGCGGATTGCGGCGCAGCCAGCGCGGTGCGCGCCAGGCCGAGGTGAAGTCAAGCAGCACCGGTACGCCGCCGCTGACCACCACGTTGGTGCCGTGCAGATCGTTATGGGTGATGCCGGCCGCATGCAGGCGGCTGAGTGCGTGCTGCAGCTGCTCGAACACTTCATTGCCGACTGCCTGGGCGGTGCTGAGGGTCTGGCCGGGAATGAACTCCATGCCCAGTGCCAGGCCTCCCAGTGTTCCCAGCAGCGCCGGCGCGTGCTTCCAGCCGCCCAGGCGCTGCAGCATGCGCGCTTCACGGCGCACCATCAGGCGTGCGACCAGCGACAGCGGCGTGCCGCGATAGCGGGAGTAGTCCTTGATGACGGCCTCGCGGCCATCCAGGCAGGTGCGATAGACATCGGGGGCCAGCAGGCGTTCGCCACGCTTGAGCAGCAGGGGCGTGGTGGCGTCATCGCCGCAGGTCTGGCAGGGGGAGGCAGGAAGGGGCATGGCGGGGTCTCGGACGACCCGGTGGGCGGCGCTGAAGCGTCAAGCGAACCGGTGAGGCGGGGGAAACTGGCTAAACTTTCGTTAAGTCAATTTTAGTACCGGCAAGTTCGCTAATCCACGTTCTGTCGGAGAAATGTCGGGGCCGTGGCTGGAACAGTTCGTCGCGCACGGGCGGACAATTTCGTCTCACTTCTCGGCTTGGGGCATTGAAAATCAATAAGTTGAAGAAGAAATCCACCCGTTCAGCCAAGCGTCGCTGAACATGGCGCACGTGTGGCTTGACCCCGGCGCACGGCCTGCCGACCATAAGCTGTTCATCCGCGACATCGGCGGCCGCCCCGTTCCGGCACGTCCCCGTCCCCTGCCGCGTTGCCACCGATGCCGGCCGCCTGCGCCGTGCATCGCCCCCTGATTCCCGTTCCGGCTGCCGCCGGAGGAAAGTTTTTGATGATCAAGATCGTACTGGCAGTGCTGTTCGTGGCCTGCGTGCTGTACATCCACTTCCGTGGCAGGGTCCGCGCGCGCTGGTCGCGCCAGCTGCTGGACCACTCCAGTTTCATGGCCCCGATCAACGTGGTCATGTACATGTTCTCGAAGGTGCCGACCACGCCGTTTCTGGACCCGGGCAAGGAGTTCCCGCAGCTGGAACCCCTGCGCCAGAACTGGCAGATGATCCGTGACGAGGCGCTGGCGCTGCGCGATGCGCAGAAGATCGCTGCGTCCAGCAGTTTCAACGATGCGGGCTTCAACTCGTTCTTCCGCCGTGGCTGGAAGCGCTTCTACCTGCGCTGGTACGGCCCCTCGCACCCGTCAGCGAAGACGCTGTGCCCGAAGACCGTGGCCCTGATCGAGTCGATTCCGGATGTTCGCGCAGCGATGTTCGCGCAACTGCCGCCGGGCAGCGAGCTGCGTCCGCACCGCGATCCGTTCGCCGGTTCGCTGCGCCTGCACCTGGGCCTGAGCACCCCCAACGATGATGCCTGCTACATCGAAGTGGACGGCATCCGGAAGAGCTGGCGCGACGGCGAGTGGATGATGTTCGACGAAACCTACATCCACCACGCGCATAACGAGACCGAGCAGGACCGAGTGATCCTGTTCTGCGACATCGCGCGCCCGCTGCGCTTCGGCCTGCCGGGCCTGTTCAACCGTGCGGTGGCCGCCACGCTGCTGGCCGGTGGCGCTTCGCCGAACCTGCCAGGTGATCCGACCGGGGGTGTCAACAAGGCATTCGGCAGCCTGTACAAGGTGCGCCTGAAGGCCAAGGCGCTGCGCGAGCGCAGCGTGGTGGCCTACCAGGTCATCAAGTGGGGCCTGGTGGCGGCGGTGATTGCCGGAATCTGGGCGCTGTAAGCGAAACGCCGGGCATCGCCCGGCGTTGCCTGCAAATGAAAAACCCGCGCTGCTGCCAGCGCGGGTTTTTTGTTGGATCAGCTCTTCAGTGCCGCCTGCACGAACGGCGGGGTCACCAGCACGCCGGTGTGCAGCGCGGCGGTGTAGTACAGGGTCGTGAAGGTCTTGGCGGCCGAATCAGCCTGGCGGAAGTCGAAGCTGCTGTCGCCCTTGCGCGCCATGGTCACGCTCCACCAGCCGGTCGGGTAGCACGGCTGCGGGAACGGCAGGGTCTTGAACGAACCGAAGCCGGCCTTGCCCATCTCGGCACGCATCTCGTTGATCAGTTCCAGCTGCATCAGCGGCGATTCGGACTGCTGCACCAGGATGCCATCGTCCTTCAGCGCCTTGAAGCAGCTCTCGTAGAAGGCCTTGTTGAACAGGCCTTCGCCCGGGCCGACCGGGTCGGTGGAGTCCACGATCACCACGTCCACGCTGCCGGCCGGGCAGTTGGCCATGTAGGCCACACCGTCGTCGAACAGCAGTTCGGCGCGCGGATCGTCGTTGGAGTCGCACAGCTCCGGGAAGTGCTTGCGCGCCATCACCGTGACCTGCTCGTCGATGTCGCACTGGGTCACGCTCTCCACGCCCTTGTGCTTGAGCACTTCGCGCAGGGTGCCGCAGTCGCCGCCACCGATGATCACCACGCGCTTGGGGGCGGCGTGGGTGAACAGCACCGGGTGGCTGATCATCTCGTGATAGAAGAAGTTGTCCTTGCTGGTCAGCATGATGGCGCCATCGATGGTCATCAGGTTGCCCCAGTCGGTGGTCTGGAAGATCTCGATCTTCTGGAAGGGCGACTGCACCTCGTCCAGCTTGCCGGTGATGCGGTAGCCGATGGCCGAGCCGGTGCGCTCGAAATGCTCGATGTACCAGTTGTTGCTGTCAGTCATGGGACGTGTCCTTCTGGGGTCCTGTTCGGAGGGGGTAGAGCCGGGTTGGCGGCACGGGGCCGCGTGGCGCAAGCCACATCCGGACGGATCGGCCTGTTCAGGTCCGGCAGGAGCCGGGTCACGGGCGCGGGCGCGCATGATAACGAACCTGTGGGCATATAGGCGTTATCATGCCCCCCCTTTTATTGCCAACAAGGCCGACTGAAATGACCGATTGGTCCCTCGACCAAGCCCGCAAGACCTACTCGATCCCGCATTGGGCGGATGGTTACTTCGACGTGGATCAGGCCGGGCACATGGTGGTGAGACCGACCGGGGCGGACGGCCCGGTGGTGTCGCTGCCCAAGGTGGTGGACGCCGCCCGCGAGGCGGGCGCCAAGCTGCCACTGCTGGTGCGCTTCCCGGACATCCTCGGCCAGCGCCTGGGCAAGCTGCAGGCGGCATTCGCCCAGGCCCAGCAGGACTGGGATTACGCGGGTGGTTACACCGCGGTGTACCCGATCAAGGTCAACCAGCACCGCGGCGTGGCCGGTACCCTGGCCAGCCACCACGGCGAGGGCTTCGGCCTGGAAGCGGGCAGCAAGCCGGAGCTGATGGCGGTGCTGGCACTGTCGCGCCCGGGCGGCCTGATCGTCTGCAACGGCTACAAGGACCGTGAGTACATCCGCCTGGCCCTGATCGGTCGCAAGCTGGGCCTGCAGACCTTCATCGTCATCGAGAAGCCGTCCGAGCTGAAGCTGGTGCTGGAAGAGTCCAAGGCGCTGGACGTGAAGCCCGGCCTGGGCGTGCGCATGCGGCTGGCGTCGCTGGGCGCCGGCAAGTGGCAGAACAGCGGGGGCGACAAGGCCAAGTTCGGCCTGTCCCCGCGCCAGCTGCTGGACCTGTGGAAGTCGCTGCGCGATACCGAGTACGCCGATTGCCTGAGCCTGCTGCACTTCCATATGGGCTCGCAGATCTCCAACGTGCGCGACATCGCCAACGGCATGCGCGAAGCCACCCGCTACTTCGTTGAACTGTCGCAGCTGGGCGCGAAGATCACCCATGTGGACGTGGGCGGCGGCCTGGGCGTTGATTACGAAGGCACCCGTTCGCGCAGCTTCTGCTCGATCAACTACGGCTTGAATTCGTATGCCAGCAACATCGTGCAGCCGCTGGCCAACGCCTGCGAAGAGCACGGCCTGCCCCCCCCGCGCATCGTTACCGAGTGCGGCCGTGCGATGACCGCGCACCATGCAGTGCTGATCGCGAATGTGTCCGAAGTGGAACAGGCGCAGGAAGGCCGCGTGCCGGACCAGCACGATGACGAGCCGGCTTCGATCCGTCATCTGCGCGAGATCCACGAGGAACTGGACGTGCGCCCGGCGGTGGAACTGTTCCAGGAGGCGCAGCACTTCCATGCCGAAGGCCTGTCCAGCTACGCGCTGGGCCAGATCGACCTGCCGCAGCGTGCGCGCATCGACGACCTGTTCTACGCCATCGCCCACGGCGTGCGTGCGCGCCTGAGCTATGACGAGAAGAGCCACCGTCCGGCGCTGGATGAACTGAACGAGCGCCTGGTCGACAAGTACTTCGTCAACTTCAGCGTGTTCGAATCGATTCCCGACGCGTGGGCCATCGACCAGGTGTTCCCGATCGTGCCGATCGAGCGGCTGGACGAAGTGCCGGACCGTCGCGGCATCATTGCCGACATGACCTGCGACTCGGACGGCATGGTCAAGACCTATGTCGAGAACGAGAGCCTGGACAGTTCGCTGCCGCTGCACGCGATCAAGCACGGCGAGAGCTACCGCATCGGCTTCTTCATGGTCGGTGCCTACCAGGAGATCCTGGGCGACATCCACAATCTGTTCGGTGACACCGACGCGGTGGAAGTGGTGGCCGATGCGGACGGCTACGCGATCACCCAGCAGCGTCGTGGCGACACCACCGACGTGATGCTGGACTACGTGGGCTACCGGCTGGACGACCTGCGCGCGGCCTATGCCCAGCGCGTGGCTGCCGCCGGGCTGTCGCCGGAGCGTGCGCAGGAACTGTCGCAGGCGCTGGAGGCGGGCCTGACCGGCTACACCTACCTGTCCGACGAGCCGCTGGTCTGATGCCTGCGGCCACGCCGGGCATGGCCCGGCGCTACCGGTCCTGATGAGCGCCCGCGCGATCTTCCACCTGTTCCTGCATGCCGCCGTGCCAGCCCTGCTGGCATGGCTGTTCTGGCGCAAGCGCTTTGCGTCGGCGTGGTTGCTGATGCTGCTGGGCTGGATCATCGACCTCGACCATCTGCTGGCCGATCCGATCTACGCGCCGAACCGCTGCAGCATCGGCTTCCACCCGTTGCACACCGCGCCGGCGATCGCGGTGTACGCCGGGCTGTGCGTGCCGAAGAAGACCCGTCTGGTGGGCATCGGCCTGGTGATCCACATCGTGCTCGACGCCATCGACTGCTGGTGGATGCATCACCGCTGAGGCGGGTCGTGCAGCGCCGGGGCGGCTCTACCGGGGAGGCGGGGCGTCCGTCGGGGCCAGCGGCAGTTCCAGCCGTGCGCGCAGTCCCGGGTTCTCGTTGGAAAGGCGCAGTGAGCCGCCGTGGCTGGCGGCGATCTCCGCGGCGATCGCAAGGCCCAGGCCGCTGCCTTCCACCCGTTCGTCCAGGCGTACGCCACGCTGCAGGACACTCTCCAGCTTGGCTTCGTCCAGCCCCGGGCCGTCATCGCGCACTTCGATATGCAGCCGGTCCTGTTTGGCCAGGGCCCGCAGGCGTACTTCGCTGGCGGCCCATTTGCCGGCGTTGTCCAGCAGGTTGCCCAGCATCTCCTCCAGGTCGGTGGCTGCGCCGGCGAAGGCCAGCCCGTGTGCCACGTCCATCTGGAAGCGGATGCGGCGGCCGGCATGCACGCGGGTCATCAACCGGCACAGTGCCTCCACTGCGGGCGCCACATCGCTGCGCTGGTGGTGGTCCACGGCCAGGCCGGCGGCCAGGTAGCGGTCGATGCTCGCACGCATGCGCGCGCCCTGTTCGTGCACCGTGCGCCGCCAGCCGCGTCCTTCACCCTCCGCCTCGGCCGCCAGCACGCTCAGCGGCGTTTTCAGGGCATGCGCCAGGTCCTCGGCGCTGCTGCGCGCACGCGCGACCATGCGCTGGTGGTGATCGAGCAGGGCATCGAGCTCGTCGGCCAGCGGCGCGATCTCCAGATCCAGCCGGCTGCGGTCGATGCGCTCGGCATCGCCACGGCGGATGCGTTCCAGCTGCTGGCCCAGGCCGCGCAGTGGGCGCAGGCCGAAATGCACCTGGCTGGCCAGCACCGCCAGCCATGCCGCGACCAGCAGGCCCAGCGCCAGCGCGCTGCGCTGACGGAAGGCGGCGGTGTCCGCGTCCAGCGCGCTGCGATCATGGGCAACCAGCGCAATGTAGGGCTGCGATGCACGTGGCAGGCGCACCTGCTGCACACGGGCACGCAGCGATTGCTGCATCGGCCCGCTCAGATTGCGCTCGGCCGGGCCGGTGGCCGTGACCGGCAGCGTCTGGTCCCACAGCGAGCGCGACTGCAGCAGCACCTTGCCGTTGCGGTCGGTGATCTGCCAGTAGGCGCCGGAGAACACACGCTGGAAGCGCGCGTCGTTGGGTTCCTGGCGCAGCCGAAGCTGTCCGTCGGGATCGATCTCCGCCTGCGCGAGCAGAGTCAGCATGTCCTGCTGCAACTCGCCGTCAAGACGGTCGCGCGCGCTGCGCTTGAACAGCTCGCCCAGCAGCACGCTGGCCAGCACCGACACCAGCACCAGGCCGATGCCCCCCACCAGCAGCAGCCGCCGCCGCAATGAAGGCTGGCGCGCGCTCATGCCTCGGCCAGCCGCCAACCCTGGCCACGCACGGTATGGATCAGTTCCACGCCCAGCTTGCGCCGCACCCGGCCAAGCAGCACGTCCAGCGCGTTCGAGTCCGGATCGTAACCGCCTTCGAAGACCTGTTCGCCGAGGCGGTCGCGGCTGATCACGCGGCCGGCGTGATGGATGAAGTAACTCAGTACGCGGAACTCCTGGGGACTCAGCGGCAACGGTTGCCCGTCCAGTTCAAAGCGACCGGCGTTGACATCAAGCTGCAGGGGGCCGCACTGCAGGCGCGGGCTGGCGTGGCCCCGGCTGCGGCGGATCAGGGCACGCAGGCGCAGCACCAGTTCATCGGCCTGGAACGGTTTGGTCAGGTAGTCATCGGCGCCTGCATCGAAGCCGGCCAGCTTGTCGTGCCAGCGGCTGCGTGCGGTCAGCACCAGCACCGGAAAATCGCGGCCATGGGCACGCCAGCGCTCGATCACGCTCAGTCCATCCAGGCCGGGCAGGCCAAGATCGACGACCGCGGCATGCAGGTCCTCGATCTGGCCGATCTCTTCCGCACGACGGCCATCGGTGGCCACATCGACCACGTAGCCGGCCTGCTCCAGCAGGGGCTGCAGGCGTTTGGCCAGCTCGGTGTCATCCTCGGCAAGCAGGATCCGCATCAGTCGTCCAGTTCCATCTTCAACAACGTCCCGTTGCGCGCATCATAGTCCAGCTCCACCACTGCGCCGTCGTCACGCAGGATCTCCACCTCGTACACCGCGTCGTCCAGCTCCACCTCCAGCAGTTGGCCGGGCTGGCGCCTGAGCGCGTCGCGCACCACCTGTTCCAGGGGCACGTAACGGCCCTGCTGCACGGCGCGGCGCGCGACCTGCTGCGCCGGGTCCGGCGCAGGGCCGGCAGCGGAGCCCGGAGTGGCCAGGGCCAGCAGCAGGGGCAGGGAGACCAGCATCGGTGACGGATCCTCGGGCGATGGCGACAGGCGCGAGCATGGCACCGCCGACTAACAGCCGACTAACGATGGCCGCTAAGGGGCTGTTAGCCGACCGCGGCATCGTGGTGCTGCCGGAATGGTCCGGCCACGAACAGGAGAACTCCCATGCTGAAGTCGCTCACCCTCGCCACCGTCGCCGTGCTGGCCATCGCTCCGGCCGCGCACGCTGCACCGCTGGGCATGGCCCAGGCCGAGCAGGCCCTGCGCAAGGCCGGCTACACCCAGATCCACGAGATCGAACGCGATGACGGCCTGTGGGAAGCCGACGTCAGCCGCGCCGATGGCCGCTTCAGCGAGGTCTACGTGGACCCGAAGACCGGCGAGATCTTCGATGAACACAACGGCCGCGCGCTGCTGCCGACCGAGCAGGTGCTGGCCAAGGCACAGTCGCAGGGCCTGCGCGAGATCCACTCGCTGGAGCGCGATGGCGCCACCTGGTCGCTGGAAGCGCGCAATGCCCGCAACCAGAAGGTCGAGGTGCGCCTGAGCGGCTATGACGGCCGCATCCTGCACAGCGAACGCGACGGCTGGCTGGATTGACCGCCTCGGGTAGCGCCGGGCCATGCCCGGCGGCCTGATGCATGCGCTGCGCTCGCCGGGCATGGCCCGGCGCTACCCGCAGGTGCTTACCAGCCGTAGGGCGGCGGGTAGTCCCAGTAGCCCGGGCCGCGACCGTAGTAGCCGCCATACGGGCCGAAGAACCCCGGGCCCTCGCCTTCGCTGACGTGGATGTTGAGGTTCACCCCGCGGGTCTTGCCCTCGTCGGTGGTGTAGTTCTTGCTCAGATTCAGCGTGGCGGCGTTGTAGTGGCTGTTGCCACCCCGCTTGGAGTACCCGATGCCGGTGGTGAAACTGCCGGAGACCTTCACCTTGTCGTCCTGCACGTCGGCGATGCGGGCATCGTCGTGCATGCGCGGGCCACTCTTGTCACCGTAGTAGGTGCCCGGCGGGTCCTGCTGCAACGTCGGGTCGTTGAGGTAACGCATCGGCGCCTGCGGCAATGTCAGATCCAGCCCGGATGCCTGCGGTGCGGTGGCGCCGGCAGCGGACTGGGCGAGCACGGTCCCGGGCAGGGCCAGGCACAACAGCAGGGTCAGGGGGCGGATCATCTTGGCGCTCCAGCGGACAGGGACCACGCCACACGCGGCGTTACAGGCCGACGCTAGCAGGGCGTGCTTGAATGATGCCTGTCGGCGCCGGATTGGGGTAGAGCCGGGCCATGCCCGGCGGCAGGTCACAGCCGCCCGAACCCGAACAGCTCCGCCAGCGGATGCTTGCGCCGCTCGATGCGGGCCCGCAGCAGCTGTGCGCCGATCATGGAATAGGTGATGCCATTGCCGCCGTAGGCCATTGCCAGGTGCACGCGCGGCCCCCACTGTTCATGCGGGCCGAAGAACGGCAATCCGTCGGCGGTCTCGGCGAAGGTACCGGCCCATGAGAATGCCGGCACCGGGTCGAGCTTGGGGAACCAGTGCAGCAGCTGCTTCATGAGCTTGTCCGCCTTGCCTTCCACCCGCCGGTCGCGCCGTGCCGGAATATCGATGGCATCGTCCAGCCCGCCCACCAGCAGGCGACGGTCGCCGGTGGCCCGCAGGTACAGATAGGGGCGCGCGCTTTCCCACACCATCGTGCGCTGCAGGGGGCCCAGCACCGCGGCATCGACAGGGTCGGTAATGAAGGCATAGCTGCTGCGGTTGCGTGCGACGCGCTGCGAGAGCCAGCGCTGGTTGGCGTATCCCATCGCCAGCACCACGTGGCCTGCGCGGATCGTCGCGCCTGATTCGGTCTTGGCGGTAACGCCCCGTGTGCCTGGCGTCAGCGTGTGCAGCACGGTGCGATCGTGAATGTGGCCGCCGCGCTGGCGCACCCGCTTCAGCAATCCATAGGTGAGGCAGTAAGGGTCGACCCGCGCTGCCTGCCGGGTCAGCAATGCGCCGCCGGCGTCCACATCGAAGCGCTCCGCCAGCGCCTCCGGGTCCAGCCAGCGGGCGTCCAGGCCGGCGCTGCGGCGTGCCTGGCCCTCGGCCATTAGGCGGGGCACGTCGCGGTGGCGACTGGCCAGGTACAGGCTGTCCATGCGCCGGAAGTCCACGTCCTTCAGGCCACGCGCCACTTCGCCCAGTGCCGGGATCGCCTCGGCACAGGCCCGGTAGGCCAGCGTGGCCGCGTCGTGGCCATAGCGCTGGGCCAGTTCCAGCAGATGGGTGTCGATCTCGTACTGCAACAGCGCGGTGCTGGCGGCGGTGCTGCCCCAACCGATGTCGCGCTGCTCGATCAGGGCGACCTCGTGACCGTGTGCTGACAGCTCATCGGCGATCAGTGCGCCGGTGATGCCGCCGCCGACCACCAGCACATCGCAGCGCAGGTCGCCCTCCAGCGGGGGAAATGCCTGGATCAGGCCATTGCGTACGGCCCACCAGGGATAGCCACTTTTCAGGTCCATGGTGATGGGTCAGGCGGTGGGATGGCCGGTGTGCGGCGTGTGGATCAGTTCGGACAGATCGAAGCCCTGCAGCCGCGCCGTGGCCAGATAATGGTCCCGCACGGTGGCGTCCAGCTTCGGCTCGCGTGCCAGCAGCCACAGGTAGCGGCGATCGGGGCTGCCAACCAGCGACACGCTGTAGTCCGGAGCGATCTGGATGACCCAGTAGTCGCCCTTGGCGAAGGGCAGCCAGCGCAGGCCCTTGGGCAAGAAGCTCACTTCCAGGCGCGCGCTGTCGTTGTCGACGGGGCAGGCTTCGCCGCTGGCCTCCTCGACCTGGCCGTCCATGCGGCAGCGGTTGTGGACACTGACGTTGCCGTTGTCGAGCAGGCTGTAGTGCGCCGAGACATCGGTGCAGCCTTCCGGCTCGTGGCGCATGGGCAGGCGCGCGATCTCATACCAGGTGCCCAGGTAGCGGGGCAGCTTGAGGTCGGCGACGGTCTTCAGTGGCAGCTGTTCGGTCATCGGCAGGCGCAGCGGGAACGGGCCTCCACGATGCCGACGGCCTCGCCACGAGCGGGTGAAGCCGGAGCGATGGCGGTGTCCAGAACATTGCGTCGCCGCGGCGTCATTCCCGCTGTCATCGGCGCGGCGGTATCCTGCCGCCAGCGCCGGGTGTTCCGATCCAACCTGAAGTGGAGGTGCCGATGTACCAGGTGATCCTGTTGAAGAGTGAAACCGCGTTCGCGCGCGAGCAATGGCCGCAGGTTGACGATCTGGTGGACTATGAGGGCGTCAGCTACAGCCTGCGCGCCGGTCCGCGCCAGCCGCTGCCGACCGACCACGACTGGCCTCCGGTGGCGGTGTACGCCCCGGACGAAATCACCGAGGAAGAGTTCCAGGACTGGTATGCGCTGCAGCAGCCGACGGTGGAGGAGCTGCGGTTGAAGTACTGAACCGCGGGGGCGGGTGCTGCGGGCGGTGCCGCCCCGGGCATCCGACCTTGACCGGTCGTGCCGTATAGTCGCGCGCAGGCGCGGTGGTCCGCGCGAACCGGTGTGCATCTGGCGTGTCTTCCTTCCTGCAATCGATCCGCATGCGCGGGCCCTGGCTGGGCCTGCTGCTGGGTGCTGCCCTTCTGCTGTCCGCGCCCGCGCTCGCGCAGAACGAGGCGCCTACGCCGAAGCAGCAGCTGGCACAGATTGACAGCGCGCTGAAGGAGATCGAGCGCAAGCGTGACGACGCCGAAGCCACCGAAACACTCGGCACGCTTTCAGAGAACGCGTCGAAGGCCAAGCGGGATGCCGAGGCGCTGGACAAGTCCCTGCAGCCACAGCTGGATCAGCTCAATGAGCAGCTGGCCCAGCTGGGTGAAGCGCCGCAGGGCACCACCGAGCCCCCCGACCTGGCCGCGCAGCGACGCACGCTCACCCGCGAGCGCGATGCCCTGGCCGCCTCGGTGGCCCAGGCAAAATCCATCGCGGTGCGTGCCCAGCAGTTGAGTGCGGACATCGACAAGCAACGTTCCGCGCAGATCAGCGAGGAACTGGGCCGCAAGGTCGATTCACCGCTGTCGCCGTCGCTCTGGCGGCAGGTGGCCGATCAGCTTCCCGATGACATCGCCCGCGTGCGCCCGTTGGCGCAACAGGGGCGTGACACCCTGGCCAAGGCCATCGACACGCACGGCTGGGGCACCCTGCTGCTCGGCCTGGCCGCAGCACTGGTGATGATGTTCCCGCTGCGCCTGTGGCTGCGCGCGCTGGGGCGCCGGTTTGCCGCCTCGGAACGCGCGCCGGACGGCCGCCTGCGCCGTTCCGGCCTGGCCATGTGGCTGCTGCTGGTGGGCACCCTGCTGCCGGGCTATGCGGTGGTGGTGCTGGTGGCTTCGCTGAATGCCATTGGCGGCATCGCCCCGCGCCTGCAGAATGTGGCCGATGGCCTGGTGGCGGCGACCTTCGCTGCGGCCTTCATCGCCGCGCTCAGCGCGTGCCTGCTGATGCCCAGGCGCCCCTCCTGGCGGCTGCTGAACCTGGATGACACCGCCGCGCTGAAGCTGCGCAAGTACGCCTGGGGTGCCGCTGCGCTGGCCTGGCTGAGCAACGTGCTGGTGGCCATTGACCGTGCCACCCGCACCAGCGACGTGACCACGGTGGCACTGGATGGCGTGATTGCGCTGACCTACCTCGGCCTGATCATGGCCATGCTGGTGACCCTGGCACGCCTGCACCGGCGGCAGACGGCTGAAGCCGAAGCGAAGCTGGAAGCGCAGGCCGATGGTCTCGGCGCACAGCAGCCGGTGCGCCGCAGCAGTTGGTTGGTACTGGCGCGCGTGGCTGGCAACATCGCGGTGGTGGCGGCGATCATCGCCACGCTGCTGGGCTATGTGAACTTCGCCAAGTTCGTGAACCAGCAGTTGATCGGCGGCAGCATCGTGGTGCTGGCAGCCACACTGCTGTTCAAGTTCGTCGATGATTTCTGCACCTGGCTGTTGAACGCCGACAGCAAGGTTGGCCAGACCATCCTGCTCAGCACCGGCCTGAGCGTCTCCAGGCTGGAGCAGGCCGGCGTGCTGCTGTCGGCGGTGCTGCGCACCTTCGTGGTCCTGATCGCGCTGCTGGCACTGGCCGCGCCCTTCGGCAATGTCGGCTCGATCGTGGAGCGCTTCGCGTCGCTGGCCAATGGCATTCCCATCGCCAAGGACCTGACGCTGGAGCCGGGCCGCATCGTACTGGCCATCGGTGTGCTGCTGGCCGGGCTGGGGGTGATGCAGGTGGTGCAGCGCTGGCTGGCCGACACCTACCTGCCCAAGACCGAATTGGATCTGGGCGCGCGCAATTCAATCAGCACCGTCGCCCGCTATCTTGGCATCATCATCGCGGTGCTGTGGGCCCTGACGGTGATGGGACTGAACCTGCAGAAGCTGGCGCTGCTGGTCAGTGCGTTGTCGGTGGGTATTGGTTTCGGCCTGCAGGCGATCACCCAGAATTTTGTTTCCGGCCTGATCCTTTTGGCCGAGCGACCGGTGAAGATCGGTGACTGGGTGAAGCTGGGTGACCAGGAAGGCGACATCCGCCGCATCAATGTGCGCTCGACCGAGATCCAGGTGGGCGACAAGTCCACGTTGATCGTGCCCAACTCGGAGCTGATCACCAAGACCATCCGCAACATGACGATGGGCAACAACCAGGGCCGCATCCAGATCCAGTTCGCGGTACCGACCAGCACCGACGTCGCCGGCCTGCGGCAGGCCATGCTGGATGCCTATGGCGCGCACACCAGCGTGCTGCAGACGCCCGCGCCCACGGTATACATCGACGGCATTGCCGGCGGCCAGATCACCATCAACAGCTTCGCCTACGTGGCCAGCCCGCGGCAGGTGTACGGCACCCGCAGCGATCTGTATTTCAGTCTGTTGAAGATCCTGGCGGAGCGGAACATTCCGCTGTCCACGCCAACGGACATCCACATCACCCGCGACCCCCAGGAGTAGGGGATTCCCGGCAGGGCTGCGCCCTGCACCTGCCGAGGCCGGAGCAACAGCAACAGCAACAGCAACACCAACACCAAGCATTCCATGGGATGGCGGGGTGGGTCCGGTTGCGGGGGCCGCTGCAAGTACGTCCATGTAAGCTCGGTCGCCGCATCCATGCGGCTCACGCCCCCGCAACCGGACCCACCCCGCCTTCGACAGATTTCCGCGATCTGCTGGAATTGCTTTTGGGGTCAGATCCGTTTTCTTCCGCAGAAAACGGATCTGACCCCAGATTGATTTCGATATCTGACAGAAGTGTCGACCAAGGTCGGCACCTGCCTACGGCTGCCGGAAACCGTCAGAGGTGGGGCGGTGTGGGTTGGCAGGACCGTTGGCGCCATGGATGGCGCCATCGAGCCCCCATGGATGGGTTTACGGCGTGTCCTGCCAACCTACACCGCCCCGCCATCCCACGGAATGCACGCTGTTGCTGTTGCCTTTGCTCCAGCTCGCAGCAGGCGCAGGGCGCAGCCCTGCAGAGAACCCTATCCCCGCGGTCGGCTGCGCGAAGGCACCAGCGCGAAGGTATCCACGGCCAGCTTCTCGGCGTGATTCAACCAGGCGCGGATCTCCAGATCATCCACTTCGTGATCCAGTCCGAAGGACACATTGATCTTGCCGTCGGCATCAGGCTGGACCCACTGCTGGGCCAGCACCACCTTGCGCTGCGATGACACGGCCTCGATCCAGAAACCGCGATCCGGGCGCGTGCTTGCCACCAGCTGCAGCATGTACTGGCCGGCGCGGGTGCGGCGGCCCTTCTGGGTGATCATGTGGGCCTGGCGCACGCTCGGGCGCGGTCCCTGGAACGCATCCAGCGGCGCGTCCACCGCGATGCCACCACGCAGGTCGTCGTCGCGGTACAGCTTGATGCCGTTGTCGCGGTTCACCAGCAAGGCGCACCAGTCGCCGTCGGCCGACCCATCCTCGAATGCGGTGCAGCGATCCACATAGGCCAGGGTGTTGTCCGGATCGGCATCGTCGAACTGGCGGGACGTGTTCTCCAGATACACCGACTTCAGGCCCCAGTCCTTGTCGTACTCCAGCAGGACCGGCGGCTGCACGTGCTGCATGCCCACCACCACCTGGTCGTCGTTGTCGATCCTCAGTTCGCGGGTCGGCTCGCCCAGCCACAGCGACCGGGCGAATGCCAGGTACTGCGGGTAATCGCGGCCGCCATCGCGACGCGCCGCGACGCTGGCACTGGGGGCACGCGTTTCGTCCAGCAGCGAGCGGCCGAAGCCCATCGTGCGCAGGCCCGGATCGAGCAGGCCCAGCAGGGTGGCGCCGGAGTCCAGCGTCGAGCCGTTCTCCGCCGCCAGCTGGCGCGGCGCCACGCCATCACCGAGGAACAGCAGCAGGTTCTCGCGCTTCTGCCTGGCCAGCACGTGGCTGAGATCGTTGGGCATCGCCAGATGGTCCGAGGCGATCACGATCAACGTGTCCTTGCCGTACGGACTGGCCTGGATGCGCTGGACCAGCTGCGAGATCAGGCGGTCGGTGCATTTGAGCGCGTTGAGCAGGCCGATGTTGCCGTACTGGCTCTGGTAGCGTTCGCCCTTGCACGACACCGGCAGGTGGCCTGCGGGATGGTGCGTATCCATGGTCAGCGTGGTCAGCATGAACGGTGCGCCGGCGCGCGAGAGCTGCTCGAAGCGCTGGTAGGCGGTGTCCAGCAGCACGTCATCGTGTACGCCCCAAGCAGAGTAGTGAATGCGCCCGATCTTCTTCTGCTGCTTGAACCACGCCAGATCATGTACTTCGTCGAAGCCGTGGCTGGCCAGGAACTGGCCCTTGCCGGCGAACTGGCCGTTGGCGCCGCCCAGATAATGGTTGGTGTAGCCCTGCTGCTTCAGGTAGTCGCCCAGGCACACGGCCTTGGGCAGGAAGCTGCCCATCCGGTCCATGCTGTTCTCATCGCCCTGCGAGGTGGTCAGCGGCACGCCGCACATCGATGCCACCAGCCCGGCGATGGTCCAGCCACTGCCTTCGGCCGATGCCAGGCCGCGCACATCCAGCGAACTGGCGGCCAGACGATTGAGATTGGGCATCAGCCCGGGGAACACGTTCTCGTCCAGATAAGTGCGTTCAAGACTTTCGCCGTAGATCCAGACGATGTTGCGCGGCCGCTGCAACGGTTGGGTAGGCACCTGGTATTCCGGCGCGATGCGCGCGAAATCAACCGGTCGCAGCTGCTGGTAAAGACGCTGGCCGTCGCGCGCCAGCGGACTGACCATGAGCGTGACCACCCATGCGACGGCGAAGCCGGCGAACCAGGCCGCACCCCGTCCGGGCCGATGCCAGCGGCGGACCCGCGTGGCGAACAGCGGCAGCAGCGAAACCAGGGCCAGCACGATGAAGCCGGCGATGTAGCCCTTGAAGTCGGCGACGCCGGCACCCTCCATGTCCGCACCCAGGTGGTACAGCGTGGCGGCGTTGAGTCCGTCACCGGAGAGCTTGTCGATCAGCCACCACGTGCTGAGCGCCAGCAACAGCAGTGAGAACGAACCGGCCTTCCACCACATCCATTTGTCGGAAGCGAGGAACAGCCAGACCAGCAGCAACAACGACAGCAGAAGGATCCAGAGCATAGGCGGCTTCGGCAGTGAACGGGGTGGTGCGATGGACGTCGTACCGACGCGTGTCCATCCGACCGGCGCTGCCGCTAGCACGTGTGCATGACAGGCCGATGACCCGATAGTGCATGCACGAACCTGACTGAAATGTTTGTTGATCGACCGCGTGCGGTAACAGCGCGATCAAGTAAAACGGGCGTGAAAACGCGCGTTGGATTGCATTAAGAACCGCATGAATGGGGCACTTCGGAGATGGACGTATGGCGCAGGTGCACATGTCGCGCACCACGCACTCCGCTCATCGATGGCCGCGTTCCTCGCGTGCCCGCGCGCGCCGATCGAACAACAGCGCGCTGGTGACGATGCCCAGCCCCAACGCCACGCCGATCAGCATCAGCACCAGCGCGATCGCCGGGTAACCGAACACATGCCAGCCGGTATCGAGCTTCATCATCAGCGATGCGGCGAGAATCAGCGCTGCGCTGATGATGCCCGCCGCCACGCGGTTGGCGATCTTCTGCAGGTTCTCCATCAGCCGTGATTCCTCCAGCCCGGTCACCTTCATCTGCAGGCGGTTCTCGGCCAGCAGGGCCATGATGTCCGACAGCTTGCGCGGCCCATCGCGCAGCAGCTGCTGCAGCTCCATCGCCTCGCTGGCGAGGTTGGCGGCCGACAGCGACTTCTTCAGGCGCGCGCGCATCACATGCTGCAGCTGGCGCTCGACGATGCGGCGCGTGTCCAGTTCGGGCGCGAGCAGGCGGCAGACCGTCTCCAGGTTCAGCAGCGCCTTGCCCAGCAGGCTCAGTTCCGGCGGCGTACGCAATCCACAGGCCGTGGCGATGCGCACCATGTCCAGCACCACGCGTCCCTCGGAGAAGTTGCCGCTGGCGGCATAGCGCGCGATCAACTGGCCGGTCTCGCGCAGGTAACGCTCCTCGTCGAAGGCTTCCAGCCGGGTGCTGATGCTGATCAGATCGTCCGCCACTTCTTCGCCGCGGCCATCGACGGCGGCGAACAGGATCTTCAGCAGGCGCTCGCGCAGCCGCGGTGGCATGTGCGCGACCATGCCCAGATCGAAGATGGCGAGGCGACCATCGGGCATCACCCGCAGGTTGCCCGGATGGGGATCGGCGTGGATCTCGCCATGCACGAAGATCTGGTCCAGGTAGCCCCGGATCAGCGCGGCTGCCAACGGGTCCATCGACTGCTCGGTACGGCGTACGCCGGGTATCGCGTCCACGCGAACGCCGGTGGCCAGCTCCATGGTCAGCACGCGCTGGCTGCTGTAATCCCAGATCGGCTGCGGGACCCACAGGCGCCGGAAGGGCCGCAGATGGCGGCCGAAGCGGGCCAGGTTCTCGGCCTCGGCGTGGTAATCCAGCTCCTGCATCAGGGTCTTGGCGAACTCGTTGAGCCAGTCGCGCAGGCGGACCCGGCGGCCGACCTGGGTCAGGTGATCGGCGGCCAGAGCGAAGCTGCGCAACGCTTCCAGGTCCGAACGCAGCTGCGCGGCGACCTCCGGCTTCTGCACCTTCACCGCGACCTGCCGGCCGTCATGCATCACCGCACGATGGACCTGGGCGATCGAGGCGCAGCCCAGCGGCTCGGGGTCGAAGGCCGCGAACAGCTTGCTCACCGGTGCCCCCAGCTCCTGCTCGACGATGGCATGGATGCGTTCGACCGGAATCTCGGCCACCTTCTCCTGCATGCGCTCCAGTGCCGTGGCGAACTCCACCGGCACCATGTCTGGACGTGTGGACAGCATCTGGCCCAGCTTGACGAACGTCGGCCCCAGCGCTTCCAGGTCACTGACGAACTGCTCGGGATTGCCGTCGGCCGGCACCTCGGCCTGGCTGCCGGCTGCGTCCAGGTTCATGCCGGAGAACACCCCCGAATGACGGTAGCGCATCAGCAGGCGCAGGATCTGGCTGCGACGGCTCATGCCTTTTACCAGCGGTGGATTGCCAGTGGCGGTGGGCGGATTGTTCAAACGGCACTCCTTGTGGACAACGACCGGTAGTGCCGGGCCATGCCCGGCGGAACGGGATCACCTCGCCAGTCTGGCCGGGGCAGGGTAGGCACGCGGTGAATCCACTTCCTCCCGGGCCGTTGGATCGGTCAGAATCCGTCCATCCTCCCTCCTGGAACCCCCATGGCCGGTGCCAGCCTGTTTGCCCTGCTCGACGATATCGCGACGCTGCTCGATGACGTCTCGATCCTGACCAAGGTGGCCGCGAAGAAGACGGCCGGTGTGCTTGGCGACGACCTGGCGCTGAACGCGCAGCAGGTAACCGGTGTTTCTGCCAACCGTGAACTGCCTGTGGTCTGGGCGGTGGCCAAAGGCTCGCTGCTCAACAAGGTGATCCTGGTTCCGGCCGCGCTGGCGATCAGCGCCCTGGAAGCCTGGCTGCATGGTCGTGGCTGGAACGTGCCGCTGATCGTGCCCTTGATGATGATCGGTGGCGCATTCCTTTGCTTCGAGGGCGTGGAAAAGCTGGCGCACCGTTTCCTGCATTCGGCGGACGAGGACGCCGAGCACCAGGCCGAGCGGCGCAAGGCACTGGCCGATGCGCAGGTGGACATGGTGGCGTGGGAGAAGGACAAGGTGAAAGGTGCGATCCGTACCGACTTCATCCTCTCTGCCGAGATCATCGTCCTGACACTGGGCGTGGTTGCCGCCGCCTCGTTCTCCCAGCAGGTGCTCACCCTGGTGGTGGTCGCATTGGCGATGACGGTGTTCGTCTACGGACTGGTTGCCGGCATCGTCAAGCTGGACGACGCGGGCCTGTACCTCTCGCGCAAGGGCGGAGCGGTCGCAGCGTTCGGACGCGGCCTGGTCGCATCGGCGCCGTGGTTGATGAAGTTCCTGTCGATCGCCGGCACCGTGGCCATGTTTCTGGTCGGCGGCGGCATTCTGGTGCACAACGTGCCGGCGCTGCACCACGCGGTGCAGGCGCTCGGTGGCCAGGGCCAGTGGGGCTGGCTGATCGGCGCGGTTGCCAACATGGTGGTGGGTATCGTCGCTGGCGCCATCGTGCTGGCGGCGGTGACCGGCATCCAGAAGCTGCGCGGGAAGTAGCCGCGTCGCCGGACCGGCGGCGGTAGCGCCGGGCCATGCCCGGCGGAGCGCTTCAGCCCGCCTGCACGCGGTTCTTGCCCTGCCGCTTGGCCGCGTACAGCGCCTCGTCGGCCCGTCGCAGCAGCGCCTCGCTGTCATCGCCGGGCTGCCATTGCGCCAGTCCGGCACTGAAATGCACCGGCACGCGCCGGTCCTGCACGGTCAGTACCCGATGCGCCAGTGAGCGCTGCAGGCGCTGCACGGTGGCCATGCTGTCCGCACCGGGGGTCTCCGGCAGCACCAGCACGAACTCGTCGCCGCCCAGCCGCGCGATGCCATCGGTGGCGCGCAGCAGCAGCCTGCACACCGCCACCATGTGCTGCAGCAGCGCGTCACCGCCGGCGTGACCATGCGCGTTGTTGGTCTGGTGGAAGTCATCCAGATCGATCACCGCCACGCCCAGCGGCGTGTTGTTGCGTTCGGCGCGCGCCAGCTCGCGCTGCAGCAGTTCGTCCAGGCCCCGGCGGTTCAGTGCCTGGGTCAGCGGATCGATGCGCGCGAGGTCGCCGGCCATGCGCAGTTCCTGTTCCAGCTCGGCGATGCGTTGTTCAGCGCGCTCCACGTCCAGCCGTGCGGCAGCCAGGTGGTCGCGTGCCTGCGCGGCCTGCTGCTGCACTTTGCCGGTATCGCGCATCACCTCCTGCAGCAGCTGGTTCAGATCGGCGATGCTGCGCGCCTCGCGCAGCTGCAGTGCGTAGCTGCCGATACGGTCATGGTATTCACCGGTGCTGGTGGCCATGCCATCCATGCGTTCGATGAAATCCCCCATCAGTCCGCGCATCGCCGCCTTGGAGTCGTCGATGCCCTGGCGCAGCAGGCCCTGCCGGTAGATCACCTCGCGCAGCTCGGCACGCGTTCGTTCAACGGCCTCGGCCTGCAGCGGGCCGGACAGCAGTTGCCGCACCGCCGCGATCTGGCCCTGCAGCCAGCTGCGATCGTCCAGCAGTTCGCTCACATTCTCCAGCAGCAGTGCGAACAGCTCCAGCAGCAGCGCCTGCTGTTCCTGCCAGCTGCCGGCACGCACGCCGATCTGATGGCCGAGCTCGCGCACACCCTGCTCGATCGGCTCCAGGGCGCTGCCCGGCTGCCAGTGGCGCAGGCGAAGGGACAGCGCCTGCGCCTGCTCGCGCAGGTCCGGGTCGTGCTGCAGCAGCGCCACTACCGCGCCGCCCAGCAGCAGGCGCAGCTGTTCGGACAGGCGCAGGCTGTCGGGCTGCCCATCCGGTGAATGCTGGTCGATGGTGCGGATGTACTTGTCGATCAGTTGCCGCATCGCCCGCCCGTAGCGTGGCCAGTCGGCGCTGGCCTGCGCGGACTGCAGGCGATCACCCATGTCGCCCAGTTCGCCCGGCAGCGTCGCCATGCCATTGGCGAACGCGGCCAGCAGCGGCTCCGGCGCATCGGCACCGGCAAAGAGCCGTTGCAGGCTTGCGCTGCTGCCGCCCTGCAGGACCACGCGCTCGCCCTCACCCGCGTCGGCAACCGCGCGCACGCGTGCCGGCGGACCGAGGGCGGTGCCGGGGGCGGGGCGCGGATCGGGGTGGTCCGTCATGGAGCGAATCCTGGGGCTGGCAGGGTCTGGTTCCAGCATATCGGCGCGGCTGCCGATGGCTTGAACGGCTAGGATGGGCGACAGGATGCCGCACGGGAGGTGGTGATGCGCGTGATGTTGCTGGGGGCGACCGGCCTGGTCGGCGGGCTGACACTGCCCGGGCTGCTGGACGACCCGCGCTGCAGCGCCGTGATCGCGCCCACCCGGCGTCCGCTGGCGTTGACCCATGGGAAGCTGGAGAACCCGGTGCTGGCCTTTGACGCGCTGCCGGCCTCGCCTGAGTGGGCGCGCGTGGACGCGGTCATCTGCGCGCTGGGCAGCACCATCGCCCAGGCCGGCAGCCGCGAGGCCTTCCACCGCATCGACCATGACTATCCGCTGGCGTTCGCCCGCCTCGCACAGGCACAGGGCGCGAAGACCTATGTATTGAATTCCGCCGCCGGTGCCAACCCGCAGTCGTCGATCTTCTATAGCCGGGTGAAGGGTGAGCTGGAGCGTGACCTGCGCGCGCTGGGGTTTGCTTCGCTGACCCTGGTGCGGCCTGGACTGATCGGCGGCGAGCGCACCGAGGTCCGTCGTGGCGAGCGTTTCGCACTGGCGGTGCTCGGTGCCCTGGGGCCGGCACTGCCGCGGGCATGGCGGATCAATCCAGCCGTCGAGATCGCCAGGGCACTGACCGGAGCCGCGCTGGCCCCGCAACCGGGTGAGCACGTGGTGACATCAAGCGCACTGGTCGGCTGATGTCGCGTGCGCTGCGCCTGACCCAGCTGCTGCAGCTGCTGCGCCGCCATCGACGGCCGGTGGCCGGACAGGTGCTGGCCGATGCGCTGGGTATCAGCCTGCGTACGCTGTACCGCGACATCGAGACGCTGCGCGGGCAGGGCGCTGACCTGCGCGGCGAGGCCGGCGTCGGCTACCAGCTCGCGCCGAGCGACACGCTGCCGCCGATGACCCTGCCACCGGCCGAGATCGACGCGCTGGTGCTGGGCCTGCGCTGGGTTGCGGCCCGCACCGAGCCGGCGCTGGCCGAGGCTGCCCGTGATGCGTTGGCGCGCATCGCGCATGTGTTGCCCGCCGCCCGCCGCGAGGCACTGCGTGACAGCGGTCTGCGCGTGGGCCCTTCACGAACAGCGGCGAAGGTACCGGCGGCCCGGCTCCAGGCCGTGCGCGAAGCCGTAAGCGCACAGCAGCGCCTGAAGTTCGGCTACGAAGATGCGCACGGCCAGCGCAGCGAGCGCATCGTCTGGCCCTTCGCGCTGGGCTACTTCGACGAAGTTCCGATGCTGGCGGCGTGGTGCGAGAGCCGCGAAGACTTCCGCCACTTCCGGCTGGACCGCATCCGGCAGGTGCGCGCGCTGGAGGATCGCTATCACGTGCCACGCGCGATCCTGCTGCGGCGCTGGCAGAAGGCCCAGGGCATCGCACCGGACTGGTTGGATCGTTCGTAGCATCGGGCTTGCTCGACGGCCTTCGAGCTTGGCGAACAGCGGGCGAACAATCGCGATGCTGCTGACAGAATCTGTCAGCAGGGCGGTACCACCATGAAGGCTCCCAACAACGGAGCGTCCCCATGTTCAGGCCCAGCACCCTGCTGCAGTACGCAAGCGATGTCGCTGCCAGCACCGCCTTCTACAGCGGCATCCTCGGCACACCCCCCGTCGAGCAGTCGCCCGGCTTTGCCCTGTTCCTGCTCGGCGACGGCGCCGCGCTCGGCCTGTGGCAGCGCGATGACGTGCAGCCGCCGGTGTCCACGCAGGCCGGCGCCGCGGAACTGGCGATGGTGGTCGCCAACCCGGAGGCTGTACAGCAGATGCACGACGCGTGGCGCGCACTCGGCGTGCAGATCGTGCAGGCCCCGGTCACCCTGGAATTCGGGCATACCTTCGTGGGTGTTGATCCGGATGGGCACCGCCTGCGTGTGTACAGCCGCGCCGAGGGCCTGCCCGCGCGCGGTTGAAATGAGGGGAGCCGGTACCTGCCGGTTCCGCTGTTCCCGGATGTGGTTCCGCCCACCTTCGGTTGACCAGCAGGAAGCTGCCGAGCATGGGCTCGGCTCTGCCGTAGAGCGCGCACAAAAAAACGCCGGGCACTGCCCGGCGTCTTCTGTGTTTCAGAGGTGGTGGTCGATCAGCTGGCCAGGGCCAGGTCGTCCATCATCGCGCGCAGGAAGCGGGCAGCTTCGCCGCCGGTGGCTGCGCGGTGGTCGAAGGTGACCGACAGCGGGATGACCTTGTGCGCTTCCACGCCGCCCATCACCGGGGTCATCTGGTGGCGGGCACGGCCGGCACCGACGATGGCCACGCACGGCGGCACCACGACCGGGGTCGCGTAGCGGCCGGCGAACATGCCGAAGTTGGACAGCGAGATGGTGTAGCCACTCAGTTCCGAGGCCGCGATCGAGCGCGCTTCCACCTGCTCGCGCAGGCGGTTCACGCCCTCGCGGATGCCACGGGCATCCAGCATGTCGGCGTTGCGCAGGGCCGGCACGAACAGGCCGTCGTCGGTGTCCACGGCGATGCCAATGTCCACCTGCGCGTGCAGGGTGCGGGTCAGCGCTTCGCCATCGAACCAGGCGTTCATCGCCGGCACCTTCTGCGCGGCAACCACGATGGCACGCACCAGGCGGGCGGTGACGTCGTTGCCGGGCAGCCAGGCATGGATGTCGGCGTCGTCGTTGAGCGTGGTCGGTACAACCTTGCTGTGCGCATCGGCCATCACCCGCGCCATGTTGCGGCGCACGCCCTTCAGCGGTTCCGGCTGGCCCTTGGCGACCACGCCCGGCGGTTGCGTGCGCATCGGCTTGCCCGCCGCAGACAAGGGGGTGCGGGTTTCGTTCTGAACCGGCGCAGACACCTGCGCCGGGGCCGGCGCGGCATAGGCCGCAGCGGCAGCCGGGGCCGGCGCGGCGCCGAGCTTGGCGGTGCCGTTGGCGGCGGCCTGCTTGACGTCGGCCATGGTCACCGCGCCATCGCTGCCGGTGGCGCGCACGCGGCTCAGGTCGACGCCCAGCTTGCGGGCCATCGCACGCACCGCCGGTACGGCCTTGACGCCACCGACGGCCAGCGCCTGCTCGGTGTGCACGGCATTGGAGCTCTGCATCGCGCCGACCACTGTGCCGGCGTCATCGCGCTCGGCCTTGGCGTCCTCGGCGGCGGCGGCCGGTGCCGGAGTCGGCAGCGGCGGCGGGGTCGGTGCTGCGGCCGCAGCCGGTGCCGGCGCATGGCCGTGGCTGTGGCCGGTGTCCTGGCCATCGGCACGCTGCGGCAGGTTCGGGTCGATCTCGAAGCTGGCCAGCACCGAGCCGGTCGGAATGATGTCGCCGGCCGCACCGGACAGCTTCAGCACCTTGCCGGAGACCGGCGACGGCACTTCCACCACGGCCTTGGCGGTCTCCATCGACACCAGCGGCTCGTCCAGCTTGATCACATCGCCTTCCTTCACGAACCACTCGACGATGGTCGCGTCCGGCAGGCCTTCGCCCAGGTCGGGCAGGTTGAAATTCTTGGTCTGGCTCATTTGCAGTTCTCTTCCAGCAGTTCCAGTTCGCGGGCCGGCAGCCAGCCCGTCGCACCATTGGCGCGCTCGGACCACCACCATCCGCCGTGTTCGTGATGCAGCTTGACCATCTCGCCGCTTTCCACATCCAGCTCGCGGGCGTCGTAATCACGCAGGGCTTCCGCGCGACCGTCGTCCAGCAGTTGCAGCCAGGCGACGGGCGCCCAGCCGGCGCGTCCATCGCTGGTGCGTACCCAGGCAAACGCCGGCCATTCCTCGTCACGTACGCCTACTTCGACGATCTGGCCGGTGCGGAACCGGAGCGGGTTGGGATACTGGCTGCGGTAAGCCCCAAGGAGGCGGGCCCGCATGTCAGCCTGCCGCCACCGCGCGCTTGGCCGCGGTCACGATCCGGTCCACGCTCGGCAGGTACTTCATCTCCAGGCGGAACAGCGGAATGTGGGTGTCGTAGCCGGTAACGCGCTCGACCGGGGCCAGCAGGTCGTACATCGATTCCTCGGCCAGGCGCGCGGCGATTTCCGCACCGAAGCCCGCGGTCTTCGGGGCCTCCTGCACGATCACGCAGCGGCCGGTCTTGGACACCGACTCGGCGATGGTGGCGAAGTCCAGCGGACGCAGCGTGGCCACGTCGATGACTTCGGCACTGATGCCCTCGCCAGCCAGCTTGTCGGCCGCTTCCAGCGCTTCCTTCACCTGCGCACCCCAGGCGACCAGGGTCACGTCGGTGCCGTCGCGCAGCACGAAGCACACGTCCAGCGGCAGGGCTTCGCCGTCGTTGACGACCACTTCCTTGTACTGGCGGTAGATGCGCTTGGGCTCCATGTAGATCACCGGATCGGGATCGCGCATGGCGGCCAGCAGCAGGCCATAGGCGCGCTGCGGGCTGGACGGCAGCACCACGCGCAGGCCCGGCACGTTGGTGAAGATCGATTCGTTGGCTTCGCTGTGGTGTTCCGGCGCACGGATGCCACCGCCCCACGGCACGCGCAGCACCATCGGGCAGTGCAGGCGGCCACGGGTACGGGTGCGCAGGCGCGCGGCGTGGCAGATGATGTGGTCGACCATCGGGTAGACGAAGCCATCGAACTGGGCTTCGGCCACCGGCTTCATGCCCTGCGCGGCCAGGCCGACGGTGAGGCCGGCGATGGTCGTTTCATCCAGCGGGGTGTCGAGGATGCGCTGCGCACCGAAGCGCTGCTGCAGGCCGGCGGTGGCGCGGAACACGCCGCCGTTGACGCCCACGTCCTCGCCCAGCACCAGCACCGACGGGTCGTGTTCCAGCTCCCAGGCCAGCGCCTGGGTGATGGCTTCGATCAGGGTGATGGGGGTAGCGGTCATTGCGATGTCTCCACCGGCGACAGCAGCGCTGTCGGCGGCATTGGCCTGGGAAGCGGAAGCGCCCGTCTTGATGTCATCCATGGCGCTGCTCCAGGGCAATGGCGGCCGCGCGCTGGGCCAGAAGATCCGGCGGCGGATCGGCATACAGGTAGTCGAACATCGCCTCGACCGGCTGCACCGGGGTATTGAGGTACTGGTTCACTTCCTCGTCGACCCTGGCGCCGCACTGCTCCACCCAGGCCTTTTCTTCATCCTCGCTCCACACGCCCTGGGCGGTGAGGTACTTGCGCAGGCGCAGCATCGGCTCACGGGTCCAGGCATCCTTCACTTCGGCGTCGTCGCGGTAGCGGCGCGCGTCGTCGGCGGTGGTGTGGTCGGACAGGCGGTAGGTCATCAGTTCCAGCACGGTGCCGCCTTCGCCGGCGAGGCCGCGCTCGCGCGCCTGTTCCATCGCTGCCAGCACCGCGATCAGATCGTTGCCGTCCACCTGCAGGCAGTGCAGGCCGCCAGCCAGGCCCTTCTGTGCCAGCGTTTCGGCGCCGGTCTGCGCCGAGCGCGGCACCGAGATGGCCCAGCCGTTGTTGACGATGCACAGGATCAGCGGCAGCTTGTAGGCACCGGCAGAGTTCAGTGCGGCATAGAAGTCGGTCTTCGAGCTGCCGCCATCGCCACACACCGCCACCGCGACCTGCTGCTCGTTGTTGAGCTTGAACTTCAGCGCGGCGCCCGCAGCGTGCAGGCACTGCGTGGAAATCGGCACGCAGAACGGGAAGTCCTTCACCGCATTGCCGGTGAAGTCGTTGCCGCGCTCGTCGCCGCCCCAGTACATCAGCACGTCGTACGGGCGCACGCCACGCATGAACATCGCGCCGTACTCGCGGTAGCTCGGGCCGAGCACGTCGCCTTCGCGCATGCCGGCGCCGATGCCCACGTGCGCCGCCTCGTGACCCAGGCAGGCGGCATAGGTACCCAGCTTGCCGGTGCGCTGCAGGGCGATGGATTTGCTGTCGAACGTGCGTACGTACAGCATCTGCTTGAACAGCGGCACCAGGACGCGCGGATCCTTCAGGGATTCGGGCAGGTCGTCGCGGACGAGCGTGCCGTCCGCATCCAGATACTGCAGGTATTCGATCTTGAATTCAGCGGCAACCGTCATCGCGTACTGCACCTTCGACAGAGAAGTTACAAATGATATGAATCGCCATGTTAAGGAACGCGTACGAAATAGCCTTCCTGCGGCGCAACACGGCGATTCCCCGTTGTACCCCTGCCGGCGGGTGGAGGGCCAATAACAACAACGTATTCAGTCGTTGCTGCATAGCATCAGAATACGCCTCCGGCTGACTGCCGGCGCAACGTCGCAAACGGTTCCACGCGCGGGCCCGTCATTGCCGGGTGATCCACGGCTCACCGCACGGCCCGGTATGGACCCTCCGGCTGCCAGCGCGGCGGCAACGCGCTACCCTTGCCGCCCCCGATCTGGTCCCGCCCATGTCCGTCGACAACAACCAACGCGATCTCGAAGCCGGCATCCACACCGACCTGCACGGCCGGCTGACCTACGGCGGCTACCTGCGGCTGGACCAGCTGCTCAGTGCCCAGCAGCCGCTGTCCAACCCGCCGCACCACGACGAGATGCTCTTCATCATCCAGCACCAGACGTCGGAGCTGTGGTTGAAGCTGCTGGGGCACGAGCTTGGCGCGGCCATCGGCTTCCTGCAGCGCGATGAAGTCTGGCAGTGCCGCAAGGTGCTGGCCCGCAGCAAGCAGGTGCTGCGCCAGCTCACCGAGCAGTGGTCGGTGCTGGAAACCCTGACCCCGTCCGAGTACATGGGCTTCCGCGACGTGCTGGGGCCTTCCTCGGGATTCCAGTCGCTGCAGTACCGCTACATCGAGTTCCTGCTGGGCAACAAGAACGCGCAGATGCTGCAGGTGTTCGAGCATGATCCGGCCGGGCAGGCGCAGCTGCGGAGCGTGCTGGAGGCACCCAGCCTGTACGAGGAATTCCTGAAGTACCTGGCCCGCTTCGGCCACGCCGTGCCGGCGATGTACGAGACCCACGACTGGACCCAGCCGCATGTGGCCGACGACGCCCTGCAGCCGGTCTTCGAGCGCATCTACCAGGACACCGACCGCTACTGGCGCGAGTATTCGCTGTGCGAGGACCTGGTGGACCTGGAGACGGCCTTCCAGCTCTGGCGGTTCCGCCACATGCGTACGGTGATGCGGGTGATCGGCTTCAAGCGCGGTACCGGAGGCTCGTCCGGGGTCGGCTTCCTGCGCCAGGCGCTGGAGCTGACCTTCTTCCCCGAGCTGTTCCAGGTGCGGACCACGCTGCAGGCCGCGCCCCCGCCGGAGCTGGGCTGATCCCCATTCATCCGGATCCCGGCCGGCGGCTGGATCGTTTCAGATGCAAGTTCAGCGAGCAGGCGGGCACCTGCCTCAAACGGCGTGTATTTGACGTGAACGCCACAAGTCGGTGATCCTCGCGCGTTGCTCCATTGCACATCGGACGTGCTCGTCATCCACCGAACCAGGAATCCCGCATGAGCGTAAACGCCACTGCGAACACCCCGGAGCCGGCGCTGCCGGACTTCAAGACCACGCTGGGCCACCCGCGCCCGCTGTGGATGCTGTTCATGACCGAGTTCTGGGAACGCTTTGCGTTCTACGGCATCCGCTGGGCCTTGGTGCTGTACATCGTCGCCCAGTTCTACAACGGCAACGCCGCCGGCGAGGGCGATGCCAGCCGCATCTACGGTGCCTACCTGGCGCTGGTGTACGCGGCGGCGATCTTCGGCGGTTACGTGGCCGACCGGGTGCTGGGCTACCAGCGCTCGATCCTGACCGGCGCGATCATCATGGCGGCCGGCCTGTTCATGATCTCGCTGCCGGAAGAGCATCTGTTCAAGCTCGGCCTGGCCACGATCATCGTGGGCAACGGCCTGTTCAAGCCGAACATCTCCACCATGGTCGGCAAGCTGTATGGCCTGAAGGACGAGCGCCGCGATTCGGGCTTCACCATCTTCTACATGGGCATCAACATCGGCGCGATGATCGCCCCGGTGCTGACCGAGTACCTGGCCCGCAAGGTGTTCGGCACTTCGGAAATGCCGTCGTACAAGGTCGTGTTCATCGCCTCCGGCGTGGGCATGCTGATCTCGCTGGTGTGGTTCTACATCGGCCGGGCCGGCCTGAAGGGCATCGGCGCACCGCCGGCCGGTGCCGAAGGCTTCGGTCGCATCGTGATGGTGCTGGTGGGCGCGCTGGTCGCCATCCCGGTCGCCTACTTCCTGCTGGCGACCGGCGCCACCGCGCTGGCCTGGATCCTGGGCGTGATGTTCGCTGCGCTGGCCGTGCTGCTGCTGGTCGAAGGCATCCGCGAGGGCAAGGTGCAGCGCGACCGCGTGATCGCCATGCTGATCATCTTCGCGTTCAACGTCATGTTCTGGATGTTCTTCGAACAGGCCGGCAGCTCGTTCACCTTCCTGGCCGAGAACATCGTCAACCGTGACTTCGGCAACTGGACCTTCCCGACCGCGTGGTTCCAGTCGGTGAACTCGGTGGCCATCATCACCCTGGCGCCGCTGATCGCCTGGATCTGGGTGGCCCTGGGTCGCGCCAATCCGTCCATCCCGCGCAAGTTCGGCCTGGGCCTGCTGTTCAACGGCGCGGCCTTCGCCCTGCTGATGTTTGCCCTGTCGCAGATGGTCGTGGACGGCAAGATCCCGTTCTGGACCCTGTTCATGGTCTACGTCATCCAGTCCGTCGGTGAGCTGTGCCTGTCGCCGATCGGCCTGTCGATGGTGACCAAGCTGGCCCCGGTCCGCCTGGTCGGCTTCGGCATGGGTGGCTGGTTCCTGTCCACCGGCATCGGCAACAACCTGTCGGGCATCTTCGCCGGCGCCGTCAGTGGTGAAGGCGGCATGACGATCGATTCGGCACTGAAGGGGTATACCTTCGGCTTCTGGGCCCTGATCGGTTCCGGCGTGGTGCTGTTCCTGATTGCCCCGCTGATCAACAAGCTGATGCACGGCGTCAAGTGATGAGAGGGTAGCTGGCATGCGTACGAAGCTCGGTGGTGCGATGGGGATGGTCTGTGCGGCGCTGATCGGCGCGTGTTCGCAACCCCCGCCACCCGCCGCCACCGGGCCGACGCAGCCACTGGATACCCGTCCCACCGAGCCACCGGTCGCTGACCCCAGCGAACCGGTGGCCTCGGGCAACACCCCGGTGGCGGCGGATATCGCCGCCATCGCCGGGCTCAGTGCACAGTTCGACCCGGCCCGCGACCCCGCCGACGATCTGGCCACCGCCAAGGTGGAAGCCCAGCGTGGCAAGAAGCGCATCATCCTCGAGGTCGGCAACGCCGGCTGCGACCGCTGTCATGCGCTGGACCAGATCGTGGAGGGGGATGGCGACCTGCGCCGTTTCCGCGATGCCCACTACGTGTGGGTGAAGGTCAATGAGAGCGACGAGAAGCCCAACAGCGCTTTCCTCGGCCAGTTCCCGGAGACGGGCCGCGACTACCCCTACCTGCTGGTGCTCGATGCCGACGGCACCCTGCTGGCACCGCAGGCAACGGCGGCAATGCGCAGGGGCGAGACCTACCTGCCGGCGCAGGTGATGGCCTTCCTCAAGCAGTGGGCGCCTGATCGGTAGCGCCGGGCCATGCCCGGCGGATGCGCGCGCCGTCACATTCCCAGCATCGCCGCCTCAATTTCATCGCACGCACGCCGTTACCGGCAAGGCTCCCGGTCGACCCGACGTCGACGCACCCTACCGGAACGCCCATGCACAGCGACCACGCCGAACGATTGCCCGACCCTGCCAGCAGCCTGGGCGAGGGTGGTGCTGGCGAGGGCGTGACCCTGCCGGCACGGGACGCACTGCTGGATGACGTCGGCATCGGCGACAGTGCCCCCGAAGCGGCCCCGCCGCACCATCGCCTGCCGCAGATCGCACTGCCTGACAACGTCGTGCTGAAGGGCGCGGTGCAGACGCTGGTGGAACAGAAATCGCGACTCGATGCGCTGGCGTCGCAGGGCCAACTGGCCGGCCTGCTGCCGCCGGAATGGCAGGGCAACGGCGTACGCGCCATCGAGCTGTCCAACTTCATCCAGGGCGTGCTGCCGTTCCTGCAGCCGGGAGAACGTGGCGAGACCGCGGCCGCACGCCTGCCGGTGCGTCATGTGCTGGGCGACGACAGCCGTTGGGGCCTGCCGGATGTGGCCGAACCGAAGTCGCTGGCGTGGTACCTGGCCAGTGACGAACGCGCCACTGCGGGCGGCAGGGACGTGGCCGAAGCCTTTCTGGTCGGGGCGCTGGGCGTGGCGTGGATGCAGGAGGGGCGCAGCCGCGCGGGCTTCCTGCGTGCCGTGGGGCAGGACAGCCTGGCCGCGCGGGTGACCATGCTGGGCTATCCGGCGGCCACCGAGCTGGCGCTGTACAGCGTGGTCGCGCATGGCCAGTCGCAGGTCTGGTGCGTGCACGCTCGCCGTCGCATGCGTCCACTGGTCGCGCCATGGCTGAGCGTGCCGCTGTTGACGGCGTACGGGGTGCCCGCACCGGTGCCATGGCCGTCCGCGTTCCCGCCCGTGGACGCCGTTGCCGAGGCGCTGGCGACCGCGCGCCAGGGACGCGCGCTGCCCGAGGTGGATCTGGGCAAGGTGGTGGCGAAGATGGCCGAAGACGCAGCCGGCGAAGCATGGCAACCGGTCAGCCTGCTGCAGCTCAACACGTGGTCGCCGCGCTGGCATTTCTTCCTCGGCACCTTCGTCGGCGTGCCGTCCCTGCTGCTGGTGGCTGCCGCGCTGGCCCTGCCGGGGGCGGTCGAAGCGGCCACGGTTGCCGCGTCGCTGGGCTTTGCCGGTGGCGCGATCGGGGCACTCGCAGTGCCGTGGATCCATGCGCGGCGCAAGCACCTGAGCTGAACCGTGCTGTCCTGAGACCGGGGCCGAGCCCCGGCGGCACGCCTCAGACGCCTTCGCCCATCCGTTCCAGGCCATCGCCCGCCAGGCGCAGGATCAGCGTTTCCAGCAGCTGTTCCTCCTCCTCGCTCAGCACCGACATCAACTTGCGGGTGATCTCGATCACCAGCGGCGCGATGGTCTCGTACACCTCGAAGCCCGCTGCCGACAGGGCCAGGACCGAGCGGCGACGGTCGTCGCCATGGGTCTCGCGCTTGATGAAGCCACGCTCGAGCAGGCGCGCCACCGCGCGGCTGACCGCCACCTTGTCCATCGCCGTGCGGTCGGAGACCTCGCTGGCCGACGACCCGGGATACAGCGCCAGGATGGTGATGACCCGCCATTCCGGAATGGCCAGACCGTAGCGATCACCGTACAGCTTGGCGATGTTGCCGCTGACCCGGTTGGACAGCACGCTCAGCCGGTAGGGCAGGAACTGTTCCAGGTCGAGCAGGACGTGCGATGCACGCAGGCGTGTCGAAGCGGGATCGGCGGGGCTCATGTTGCGGTGCACCTTGCTGGTGGTTTCAAGTGTAACTATAAGGGTTGGGTCCAGACCCTGCATTCTCGCCGGGTCGTTACCTGCCCGCACCTGGTTTGTACCGATGCGGTACCGATTCGGAGCCCCGCCATGAATACCGCAGTCCAGCCCTCCTCGCATCCCAATCCGGGCATGCAGGTCACCACCTTCGAGAACCCGATGGGCATCGATGGTTTCGAGTTCGTCGAGTTTGCTGCCCCGGCCGGCCGCGGCCAGGAGCTGCACGACTACTTCCGCAGGATGGGCTTCACGGCGGTGCTCAGGCACAAGCAGCGTCCGATTACCGTCTATCGCCAGGGCGACGTCAACTTCCTGGTCAATGAAGACCCGGATTCGTTCGCTGCCGACTTCGCCGAAAAGCATGGTCCGTGCGCCTGCGGCTTCGCCATCCGCTTCAAGAAGCCGGGCCAGGAGGTCTACCAGACCGCGCTGGGCAACGGTGCCGAGGCCATCGGCTTCAAGCCGCACAGCAAGGCGGTCGGCGCGCCGGTCATCAAGGGCATCGGTGACTGCATGCTGTACCTGGTCGACCGCTATGGCAGCGCCGGCAGCATCTACGACGGCGACTACGAGCCGATCGCCGGCGTCGATCAGCATCCGGTGGGCTTCGGCCTGACCTTCATCGACCACCTGACCCACAACCTGTACTTCGGCAACATGCAGCAGTGGTCGGACTACTACGAGCGGCTGTTCAACTTCCGCGAGATCCGCTACTTCGACATCAAGGGCCTGAAGACCGGCCTGGTGTCCAAGGCCATGACCGCGCCGGACGGCATCGTGCGCATTCCGCTCAACGAATCGTCCGATCCGAAGAGCCAGATCAACGAATACCTGGATGCCTACAAGGGAGAGGGCATCCAGCACATCGCCTGCTTCACCGAGAACATCTACGAGACCGTCGAGGCGATGCGTGCGCAGGGTGTGGATTTCCTCGACACACCGGACACCTACTTCGACGTGATCGACCAGCGCGTGCCGAACCATGGCGAGGACGTGCCGCGCCTGGCGAAGAACAAGATCCTGATCGACGCCGATCCGGAAACCCACCAGCGCAAGCTGCTGCAGATCTTCACCCAGAACTGCATCGGCCCGATCTTCTTCGAGATCATCCAGCGCAAGGGCAATGAAGGTTTCGGCGAAGGCAACTTCACTGCGCTGTTCGAGAGCATCGAGCGCGACCAGATCCGCCGCGGCGTGCTGTAACGTTTCAGACCTGCACCCTCAGCGGTAGCGCCGGGCCATGCCCGGCGGCTTTCCGTTCCGGCCTTGCCGTTCCAGGAGCCCCCATGTCCACCTCCATCACCGCCCGTGGCTACCAGTCCGGTTTCGGCAACGAATTCGCCACCGAAGCCGTGGCCGGCGCGCTGCCGGTCGGGCAGAACTCGCCGCAGAAGGTGGCCCATGGCCTGTATGCCGAGCAGCTGTCCGGCACCGCCTTCACCGCGCCGCGCGGCAGCAACCGGCGCAGCTGGCTGTACCGGATCCGCCCGGCGGTGACCCATGGTGAGTTCACCCCGTTCGCGCAATCGCGCCTGCAGTGCGATTTCGGCTCGCAGCCGGCCTCGCCGAACCAGCTGCGCTGGAGCCCGCTGCCGCTGCCGGAACTTCCCACCGACTTCGTCGAAGGGCTGTACACCATGGGCGGCAATGGTTCGCCGGATGCCCACGCCGGCGTCGGCATTCATCTGTATGCCGCGAACCGGGACATGGTTGGCCGCTACTTCTACGATGCCGACGGCGAACTGCTGATCGTGCCCCAGCTGGGTGGCCTGCGCCTGCTGACCGAGCTGGGCGTGATCGAGATCGAACCGCAGCAGATCGCGGTGATTCCGCGTGGCGTGCGCTTCCGCGTCGAGCTGCCTGATGGCCCGAGCCGGGGCTACATCTGCGAGAACTACGGCGCCCTGCTGAAACTACCCGATCTGGGGCCGATCGGCGCCAACGGCCTGGCCAATCCGCGCGACTTTGAAACCCCGCATGCGGCCTTCGAGGACCTCGACGGTGAGTTCGAACTGATCGCCAAGTTCGAAGGACGCCTGTGGCGCGCGCCGATCGACCATTCGCCGCTGGACGTGGTCGCCTGGCACGGCAATTACGCGCCGTACCGCTACGATCTGCGCCGCTTCAACACCCTCGGTTCGATCAGCTACGACCACCCGGACCCGTCGATCTTCCTGGTACTGCATTCGCCCAGCGACACAGCAGGGACCAGCAACATGGATTTCGCCATCTTCCCGCCGCGCTGGCTGGTGGCGCAGAACACCTTCCGGCCACCGTGGTTCCACCGCAACATCGCCAGCGAGTTCATGGGCCTGGTGCACGGTGCCTACGATGCCAAGGCCGAAGGCTTCGTGCCGGGCGGCGCCTCCCTGCACAACTGCATGAGCGGCCACGGACCGGATGCACCGACCTTCGACAGGGCCTCCAGTGCCGATCTGTCCAGGCCCGACGTGGTCAAGGACACCATGGCCTTCATGTTCGAGACCCGCGCGGTGATCCGCCCGACCGCCCAGGCGCTTGATGCCGGGCACCGGCAGGCCGATTACCAGCAGTGCTGGGCAGGGCTGCGCAACAACTTCCGGTGAGCCTCACGCGGCGTCGGTGAAGGCGTCGCAGTGCTCCAGCGGCAGGACTTCCAGCAGCCGCTGCCGTACGCGTTCGCAGTAGCCTTCGGAGGTCAGCGCGGGCAGTACCTGCAACGCCGAGTGCAGCACCCGCAGCACATCGGTCTGCGCACGTGCCTGCTGCAGGTCGCGGAACAGCGCCGCTGCCTGCGGATGCCGCTGCAGCTCCAGGATGCCCAGTACATAGATCCGTGAGGCGACCAGCGAGCGACGCCGCTCGATCGGCGTGGCCGCGGTCGCGGGTGCCTGCGGCCGGGCAGGGGTGGGCCCGGATACCGCCACCGCGGGAGGCGGGGCGTCGGTTTCCAGATAGCCGGCATGGATCAGCTGGATCAGCATGGCCGGCGTCTCCTGGCCCATCAGCCCGCTCAGCTCGGTGACGCTGCGCTGGCCATCGCACAGGATGAGCAGCCGGCGCTGGCGCATGTCCAGCGGCGCGCGGTGCGCCTGCAGCGCGGTTCGGGCGAGATCGGTCTTGCGCGGTTGCATGGATGGGACAGCCAGGACGGTGCACGCCGAGCCTGAACGAAGGCGATGAAACAGCGATGACAATGCAGCGCCTGCACGCGGCCTGCGGTAGCGTCCGCCCATCCCTCCTGGAGCGATACCGATGAAGCTGCTGCCATTGGCTGGTCTGATGCTGCTGTCCCTGACCGCCTGTGGCGGTGGTTCGGACAAACAGGGAGCGGCCGGCAGCGGCAGCGACTCGCCGGCCGAGACCGCCAGCGCCACCGGCCCGGCACAATCGGCCGATCCGGACCTGGCGTCACGGCCGGCCAACGATGCCCGCGCCGACAGCCCCGCGCGCCTGGACGGTTTCGGCGGGGTGGCGCTGGGTGCGGGCATCGCCGAGGTGCGCAGCGGCTTCGGCGCGCCGCTGCAGGGGCTGGGCAGCGATGCGGCAGGCAGGCCATTGCCGGCCGACGACGGCAACGAGGACTGCTATTTCCTGCGTCCGCAGCAGGCCGATGACCCACGCCTGATGATCGAAGGCCGCAAGCTGGTCCGCTATGACGTGCGCAGCGCCGCCATCACCGCGCCGGGCGGCGGCAGGGTCGGCATGACCCTGGGCGAGTTGCAGGTGCTGTATCCGGAGCGTGCCGATGTCGGTCCCGACAAGTACGACGACAAGGCCCAGCACCTGCGCGTGCGTCCGGCGCAGGAAGGTGCGGCGGTGATCGATTTCGCCCTGGGGCCCGACGGCCGGGTCAGCGCGTGGCGGGTCGGCCAGACCCCGCAGGTCGATTACACCGAAGGTTGTGGCTGATCCTTGATGCAGCGCCCAGCCTCGCGGCCGGGCCAAGCGTAGAATCGCGCGACGACCGCTGGGGGAGTGCTCGATGATCGCCATTGCCATCGCCTGGTTTCTGCTTGGCCTGCTGCTGCTGGGGCTCGGCGGAGACTCCATCGTCAAGGCCGTTTCCGGCCTGGCCCAGCGCTTCGGTGCCCGCCCGTTCACGGCGGGTCTGCTGCTGCTCGGCGTGGCGACGTCGATGCCGGAGCTGGTGGTCAACGCCCGCGCGCTGGCCGTGGGCCAGCCGGAACTGGCGCTGGGCAACGCGGTGGGCAGCAGCATCGCCAACCTGGGCCTGACCCTGGCGATCGCGGCGATCGCGGCCCCGTTGCTGCTGCGCGCGCGCCTGCAGGCCGTGCTCTGGTGGTCGCTGCTGGGGGCCGGCGTTCTGTTGATCCTGTTCGGGCTGGATGGCCGCCTCGCGCGCTGGGAAGGTGTCGTGCTGCTGGCCGGCTTCGTCGTCATGCAGGCCGTGCTGATGCGCCGTGGCCGCAGTGAAACCGCCGATGTGCAGGCGGCCATCGCACGATCGGCGCTGAGCCGCACCAGCCTGCCGTTGAATGTGCTGCGTGTGCTGGTGGCCGTGGTGGCCCTTTACTGGGGGGCGCGGCTGGTCGTTGGCGCGGCGGCCGACTTCGGCGTCGCACTTGGATGGACGCCGCTGCTGGTCGGCCTGCTGCCGCTTGCGATCGGCACGGCCTTGCCGGAGGTGGCCACCGCCATCGCCGCTGCGCGGCGTGGCCATGGCGACATGGTGCTGGGCCACGTGCTCGGCTCCAGCGCGGTCAATCTGCTGCTGGTGATCGGCGCGATGGCGGCGCTGCAGCCGCTGGCCCTGCCGGCATCGTTCGTGCGCCTGGAACTGCCCGCGCTGCTGGCCTTTGCCCTGGTGCTGTATCCGATGCTGCGTGGCGACCTGAAGATCAGCCGTGGCGAAGGCGTGATCCTGCTGGTGGCGTTCGTCGGCTGGTTCGTATTGGAACTGCTGCTGGTGGGTGCACCGGCACTGTAGCGCCGAGCCCATGCACGGCTCGGCAGCAGATCCCCGCCCTGAGTGGATGCGGGGAGCCGTGTGATCAGCGTGTCGGGCTCTGCTCTTCTTTCCGCGCCGGCTCCGGCGGCGGCAGCTGCTCTTCGGCAGCCCGTTCGTTGCCGGGCAGGGTAGGACGGGTTTCCATCAGCAGCGACAACGCGGCCTTGGCCATCATGTGCGCGCTGATCGGCGCGGTGATGAACAGGAAGACGGTGATCAGCAGCTCGCGCGGCTGCGGATCCTGGCCGAGGAAGATGTGGTAGCAGACCGAACACACCAGCACGCAGCCCACGCCCAGCGTGCTGGCCTTGGTCGGCGCATGCAGCCGCTTGAAGAAGGTCGACAGCTTCACCAGGCCCAGCGCACCGACCAGGATGAAGAAGCAGCCGAACAGCAGCAGGACCGACAGGCCGATCTGGATCGCGGTGATCATTCGACGATGTCCCGGCGCAGCACGAACTTGCTCAGCACCACGGTGCTGCCGAAGCCGAGCATGGCGATCACCAGTGCGGCCTCGAAGTAGATCGGCGAGTTGAGGTACATGCCGAACAGCATCAGTTCGGCGATGGCAGTCACTGAAAGTGTGTCCAGGGCGAGGATGCGGTCGGGCACGCTCGGGCCGCGCAGCAGGCGCCAGGTCGCCAGCAGCATGGCCAGTCCGACCACGTGCATGCATACCACCAGGGTGGTCTGGATGACTTCAAAACCGGTCATGGGAAGATCTCCATCAACGGGGCTTCGTAACGTTGCTTGATCGTGTCGATCAGCGCCTGTGGATCCTCCAGGTGCAGCACGTGCACCAGCAGGAACCTGCGGTCGTCGCTGAGTGCCGCCGACACCGTACCCGGGGTCAGGGTGATCATGCTGGTCAGCGCGGCGATGCCGTGGATGTTGGCGATGTCCAGCGGCAGCCAGATGAAGCCCGGATGGATGTTCTTCTCCGGGCCGAGCACCTGCAGGGCCACCCGGATGTTGGACATCAGGATGTCCCACAGGGTGACGCACAGCAGCTTCGGTACCGGGCGCAACGTACCGATGCGGGCGAACTCGCGATCCAGGCGCGCGGCGAACAGCGGCACGACCACGCCCAGCACAAGGCCCAGCAGGATCTGGCCAAGGTTGAAGCTGTCGGACATCAGCAGCCAGAACGCCACCACCATCATGCTCAGTGCGGGCGACGGTACCAGGCGGCGGAACAGGGGGCGTTGCGCGGTCATGGCTGGCGGATCTCCGGTGTGGTCGCGCGCAACTGCTGCACGTACTCGCCCGGCTGCAGCAGCTGGGCGGCGGTGGCGTCGGTATGGCGCATCAGCGGGGCGGCGGCCAGGGTCATGCCGATGCCGTAGGCCAGCAGGATGCAGGCAGCGAACAGCTCGACCCTGCGCAGCTTGGCCTTGCGGGGCGGCGGCGCGTCCGGCTCGGGCAGCGGCACGCGCCAGAACAGGCGGATGCCTCCTCGGGTCAGGCCCATGATGACCAGCAGGCTGCTGACCAGCACGGCCGTCCATACCGCGCCGGTGTACTGCGCCGGCATCCCGGCCAGCAGGGCGGCCTTGGCCAGGAAGCCCGACAGCGGCGGAAGTCCGGCGACCGACACGGCGCCGATCAGGAACAGTACCGCCGGCGTTTCCTTGCCCGGCATCGGTGCGATCACTTCCTTGCGGTCGCTGGCACCGCCGCGTCGGCGCCGGATCAGGTCGGCCACCAGGAACAGCGCGGCAGCGACGAAACTGCTGTGTGGCAGATAGTACAGACCGGCGGAGAGCACCTTCGGCGTGCCCACCGAGAAGGCAATGAACAGGGTCGCGGCCGAGACGATCACCAGGTAGGAGATCAGCACGCGCAGGCGCGCGGCGGCCAGCGCGCCCAGGCCGCCCAGTACCAGCGTGGCCACGCCGGCCCACAGCAGCCAGTCGCGTCCGTATCCGGCCATCGCGCCGGCGTCCTCGCCGAACCACAGCATCTGCACGCGCAGCACGGCGTACAGGCCGACCTTGGTCATGATCGCAAACAGCGCAGCGACCGCAGCAGGTGCGCGCGCGTACGATTCGGGCAGCCAAAGGTACAGCGGCATCAGGGCGGCCTTGGCGCAGAACACCAGCAGCAGCAGGCCCATCGTGGCCTTCACCAGGGTCAGCTGTGCCGGCGGAACCTCGGCGATGCGCTGCGACAGCTCCGCCATGTTCAACGAGCCGAGCGAGGCGTACAGCAGGCCGAGTGCGATCAGGAACAGCGTCGATGCGGTGACATTGAACACCACGTAGTGCAGGCCGATGCGCATGCGCAGGCCACGGCCGCCGCTCAGCAGCAGGCCGTAGGAAGCGATCAGCATCACCTCGAAGAACACGAACAGGTTGAAGATGTCGCCGGTGAGGAACGCACCGTTGAGGCCGACCAGCTGGAACTGGAACAGCGCATGGAAGTGCGGCGCGCGCCGGTCCCAGCCCGAGCAGGCATGCAGCAGGCAGGGGATGGCCAGCAGCAGGGTGGTCAGCAGCATCCACGCCGACAGCCGGTCGGCCACCAGCGCGATGCCCAGGCGCGAGGGCCAGTCACCCAGCAGGTAGACGCGGATGTCACCGCCTGCCGTATCGGCGAACAGCAGCCCGACCACCACGGCCAGGGCCGCCAGTGCCGTCCAGGCCACGGTCCGCTGTACCTTCGGACCATAGCGGCGATGCTCGACGAACAGTGACAGTGCGGCGCCGAGCAGGGGAACCAGGATCGGCAGGATCACCAGATGGTTCATGCGCGGTCCTCGCCCTGGCGCGGCGGCGCATCGTCATCGGGCTCGTGCGCGTCCACGTGGTCGCTGTGGTTGTCGCTGCGGCTGCGCATGGCCAGCACGATGCTCACTGCGGTCATCGCGAAGGCGATCACGATGGCCGTCAGTACCAGCGCCTGCGGCAACGGGTCGGTGTAGTTGCCCAGGTGGCTCTCCACGCCTTCCTGCAGCACCGGTGCCTTGCCCTGCACCAGGCGCCCACCGGCAAAGATCAGCAGGTTGGTGGCGTAGGACAGGAAGGTCATGCCAAGGATCACGTCGAAGCTGCGCGCCCGCAGCAGCAGGTACACGCCGATGGCGGTCAGCACGCCGATCGCGGTGGCCAGGGCCAGTTCCATCAGTGCATCTCCCCGGTGCGGGCCGAACGGCGTTGCAGATCGATCTCGCCCTTGCGGGCGGTGCGGGTTCGAGAGGGCTTGACCGTGCCCATCATCGACAGCATCAGCATGGCGCCACCGAACACCACCAGGTACACGCCGATGTCGAAGCCGATCGCGCTGGCCAGCGGCACGTCGCCGATCAGCGGCAGGTGCAGGTCGAGGTGCCCGCTGGTCAGGAACGGCACGCCGAACAGCATCGAAGCACTGCCACTGAGCAGGGCGATCAGCAGGCCGGTGCCGATGCACCGGATGTAGTCGAAGCCGAAGCGCGACTCCACCGATGCCGTACCCTGGATTACGTACTGGATCAGCAGCGGCACCGCCAGTACCAGGCCGGCGATGAACCCGCCGCCCGGGGCGTTGTGACCGCGCAGGAACAGGAAGATGGAGACCGTCAGCGTCAGCGGGAACATGATCTGCGCCAGGTCGGCCGGTACCGGCAGCTTGATCGGCGGCCCGGGCATGATCTGCTCCGGGGCCATCCGCGTGCGGCGCAGCAGCGCGTGCACCACCAGCGCGGCGATGCCGAACACCGTGATCTCGCCGAAGGTATCAAAGCCGCGGAAGTCGACCAGGATCACGTTGACCACGTTCTGGCCATACGCTTCGGGCAGGGCACGCGCCACCAGCTCACCGGCCATGGTGTTCGGCGGCAGGGTCATCGCGGTATAGGCCAGCGCGCCGAGACCGGAACCGGCGATGACCGCGATCAGCGCGTCGCGGCGCTTGCGCCAGCGCGGCCGCTCCGGTCCGGACTGCGCGGGCAGATAGTTCATCCCCAGCAGCATCAGGACCAGGGTCACCATCTCCACCAGCAGCTGGGTCAGTGCCAGATCCGGTGCCGACAGGAACACGAAGGTCAGCGCCACCATCAGGCCGACGCCGCCCACCAGCAGCACCGCCAGCAGGCGCTGCTTGTACACGCGCAGGGTGGCGATCGCGCAGCCCATCATCACCAGCCACAACGCCCAGCCCAGCAGTGGAATCGGCTGCGGCGCGGTCCAGTTCGGGGACGCCGGGTTCGCCACGAACGGCGCGGCGGCCACCACGATCGCGACCAGCACCAGGCCCAGCAGCATCCGCTGCAGGCTGCCGTTGGCAATGCCGTTGGTCAGGCGCATGGCCAGTGCGGAAACCGCATCCAGCTGCGCATGGAACACGTTGCGGCCGGTGGTGGTATTGGTCACGGCATGCAGGTTGATCAGCTTGCGCAGGCCGAAGTACAGGGCGATACCGCCCACCACGCCGATCGCGCTCATCGCCAGCGGCAGGTTGAAGCCATGCCATACCGACAGGCTGTACTCGGGCATGGCGCTGCCGAGGATGGAGGCGGCAGCGGAATGCAGGACCGGCGCCACCGTCAGCGCGGGCGCGATGCCGACTGCCACGCAGACCACCACCAGCAGTTCCACCGGTACCTTCATCCAGCGCGGCGGTTCATGGGGAACGCGGTCCAGCCCGTGCGGGCCGGGGCCGAAGAAGGTGTCGTGCACGAAGCGCAGGCTGTAGGCCACGCCGAACACGCCGGCCAGCAACGCCGCAATCGACACCGCCATGCGCATGGTCTCGGTGCCGCCGGCGCTGATCGCCTCGGCGAACAGCATTTCCTTGGACAGGAAGCCGTTGAGCAGCGGAATGCCGGCCATGGCCAGCGAGGCGATGATCGCCAGTGCGCTGGTGAAGGGCATCAGTTTCCGCAGTCCGCCCAGCTTGCGCATGTCGCGGGTGCCGGTCTCATGGTCGATGATGCCGGCGGCCATGAACAGCGAGGCCTTGAAGGTGGCGTGGTTGAGGATGTGGAACACGCCGGCGACCACCGCCATCGGCGTGGACAGGCCGAACAGCAGGGTGATCAGGCCCAGGTGGGAGATCGTCGAATACGCCAGCAGCCCTTTCAGGTCGTGCTGGAAGATCGCGTTCCAGGCGCCGATCAGCAGGGTGAGCGCGCCGATGCCGCTCACCGTATAGAAGAACAGGTCGCTGCCGGCCAGTGCCGGATGCAGGCGCGCCAGCAGGAACACGCCTGCTTTGACCATGGTGGCCGAGTGCAGGTAGGCCGAGACCGGTGTCGGCGCCGCCATCGCATGCGGCAACCAGAAATGGAACGGGAACTGCGCGCTCTTGGTGAAGATGCCGGCCAGCACCAGGAACAGGGCATAGGGATACAGCGCGCTGGCGCGGATCTGTTCACCGGCCGCCAGCACCACATCCAGGTCGAAGCTGCCGACGATGCGCCCGATCAGCAGCACGCCACCGAGCAGGGCCAGCCCGCCGCCGCCGGTGATCACCAGCGCCATGCGTGCGCCCTCGCGCGCGTCCTGGCGATGCGACCAGAAGCCGATCAGCAGGAACGAGCTGATGCTGGTCATTTCCCAGAAGATCATCAGCAACAGCAGGTTGCCCGACAGCACCATGCCGAGCATGGCGCCCATGAACAGCAGCAGGTAGCAGTAGAAGCGGTGGGCGTTGTCCTGCGCACTGAGGTAGTACCGCGCGTACAGCACCACCAGCGCGCCGATGCCCAGCACCAGGCCGGCAAACATCCAGGCCAGGCCGTCCAGCCGCAGATGGAAGTCCAGGCCGATCTGCGGCAGCCAGGGCAGCAGGGTGCGGACGATCTGGCCGTCGAGCACCGCCGGGGTGAGCCAGCCGAGAATGGCCAAGCCGCCCAACGGCGCCAGCGCCGCCAGCCAGGCAGCAGTCGAGCGCGAACTACGGGGGAAGGCCGCAACAGCCGCTGCCATCAGGAACGGCAGGGCCAGCAGCAGAGGCAGGCTGGGGAGCATGCAGGGAATCCATGATTCACGAGCAGGTCAGTGAGGATAACAGGCTGCGAAATGTCGCCGAAAGCCATCGAACGGCGATCAATTGCCTGTAACGTTCGCTGATTCATTTTTTTGCAGTGCAGCATCTGCTCCGCGGTGCCGGCCAAGGGCTGCGGCCAGCTGCACCCTACGCCCGCGCACGGCGACCGCAGGCCCTGTCGCACAGGGGCTGCCGCTGCGACAGACGCCCCGGCAGAGGGGCAGAGCGTGCAGGCTGGCAGGCCGACGGTGGACCGCAGGTGAGGAAACCCGCCCGTTCAGGAAGCGAGGGTGACGCTCGCCCGGAGGCGTGTCAGTAACGCCAGTCGAGCCTGCGATAGAGCTTGGCCATCACCCAGGCCGGGCCGATCAGCAGGTAAGTCAGGTCGGTCAGGAAGCTGGGCTTGCGGCCCTCGAACTTGTGCCCGATGAACTGCGCGATCCAGGCCACGACGAACACCGTCACCGCCAGCCAGAACAGGTTGTGCAGGCCGATCTCGGCCTCCAGCAGGCGGCACAGGCAGCCGAACACGAAGAACTGGATGAGCATGCCGATGCCCAGCGGACGCGACAGCTTGTTGTAGAAGCACCAGGCACTGAACATCGCGAACGCCGACCAGATGCCGTACTGGAACCAGGTGATCAGGGGGGGCAGGCACCACAGCAGGGCCACGGCCGACCACAGGATGGCCGGTACCGCGACCACGTGGATGCGCTGGTTGATCGTATTGCGGTGATCGTCGGAGTAGCTGGCGAAGTAGCGGTCGATCGGCCGCGCGAGCTCGGTGGTGGTCTGCATGCTTCTTCGCTTCCTCCGGTGAGGCCGACAGCATACTCCCGGGCGCCTTCGCACAGCGCCACCCTGGGCGCTGCCGGGCAGGACGCCCCCGGTCGCTGCGACCGGGGGCGCAGGGGATCAGTCGACGCTGATCCCGGCCAAACGCTGCAGCGCCTCGGCGTACTTGGCGCGGGTGCGCTCGATGATCTCCGCCGGGATGTTCGGGCCCGGGGCGGTCTTGCCCCAGTCCAGCGTCTCCAGGTAATCGCGCACGAACTGCTTGTCGTAGCTGGGCGGGCTGGTGCCCACTTCGTACTCGTCGGCCGGCCAGTAACGCGATGAATCCGGCGTCAGCATCTCGTCCATGATGTACAGGCGGCCGTCGGCATCGGTGCCGAACTCGAACTTGGTGTCGGCCAGGATGATGCCGCGCTCGCGGGCGTAATCGGCGGCGAACTTGTAGATGCGCAGGGTGGCATCGCGCACGCGCTCGGCCAGTTCGGCGCCGACCTGCCGCACCATCGCATCGAAATCGATGTTCTCGTCATGGTCGCCCACCGCGGCCTTGGTCGAGGGGGTGAAGATCGGTTCGGGCAGCTGCTCGGCCTGGCGCAGCCGATCGGGCAGGTCGATGCCGCTGACCTTGCCGGTGCGCTGGTAGTCCTTCCAGCCGCTGCCGATCAGGTAGCCGCGGGCGATCGCTTCCACCGGCACCGGCTTCAGCTTGCGGGTGACCACGGCGCGCCGGGCGTACAGCGCCGGGTCCACGCCTTCGGGCAGCACGCTGGCCACGTCGATGCCGGTCAGGTGATTGGGCATCAGGTGCGCGGTCTTGGCGAACCAGAAATTGGAGACCTGGCAGAGCATTTCGCCCTTGCCGGGGATCGGGTCGGGCAGCACCACGTCGAACGCCGACAGGCGATCGGTGGCGACCATCAGCAGGTAGTCGCCCGGCGGGGTCCCTGCAGGCAGCCGCTCGCGCGGGATATCGAACACATCACGCACCTTGCCGCGGTGGCGCAAGGGCAGGCCGGGGAGATCGGATTGCAACAGCGTGGTTGGCACGGGCACTCCTGGGGCGTTGTCGATACGGCTGCCCAACGGACCCGGCGGGCCCGCTGACCAGCGGGCGGCCTAGTGTAAAGCCGTCCGGGCCCGCTGTGACGTAAAATGAGCGTCCATTTCGTCGGTCGACCCCGGAGCGCCATGCGCTGGTACGGAAAACTGCTCGGATTCATCGCCGGCGCCCTGCTGTTCCGGCCCAATCCGCTGTTCGGCGCGGTGGTCGGCCTGCTGATCGGCCATGCCTTTGATTCGGATTGGTTCCGCCTGAACAAGGAGAACCCGTACCGGGAGCTGGGGCTGACCTCCGAGGCCACCGATGCCGAGGTCGAGCGCGCCTACCGCAAGCTGATCTCGCAGTACCACCCGGACAAGCTTGGCGGCGCCGCCCCCGAGCTGCAGCAGCAGGCCGAGCAGAAGTCGCGGCGCATCAACGCCGCCTACGACCGTATCAAGACCCTGCGCAAGCGCTGACCCCTTTCCCCTCGTTGCAAGGCCCGGCCATGTCCCACTGCCTCATCGCCCCCTCCATCCTGTCCGCCGATTTCGCCCGCCTCGGCGAGGAAGTCGACAACGTCCTGGCCGCCGGTGCGGACTGGGTCCACTTCGACGTGATGGACAACCATTACGTACCCAACCTGACCATCGGCCCGATGGTCTGCCAGGCACTGCGCAAGCACGGCGTGACCGCGCCGATCGACGTGCACCTGATGGTCGAGCCGGTGGACCGCATCATCCCGGACTTCGCCGAAGCCGGTGCCACCTACATCAGCTTCCATCCGGAGGCCAGCCGCCACGTGCACCGCACGATCCAGCTGATCCGTTCGCTGGGCTGCAAGCCGGGCATCGTGCTGAACCCGGCCACGCCGGTGGACATCCTCGACTGGGTGCTGGATGACCTGGACCTGGTGCTGCTGATGTCGGTCAATCCGGGATTCGGCGGCCAGGCCTTCATTCCTTCGGCGCTGGACAAGCTGCGCGTGGTCCGCCAGAAGATCGATGCCAGCGGCAAGGACATCCGCCTGGAAATCGACGGTGGCGTGAAGGCCGACAACATCGGCGAGATCGCGGCTGCGGGCGCCGACACCTTCGTCGCCGGCTCGGCCATCTTCAATGCCAAGACCCCTTACCAGGATGTGATCGCGCAGATGCGCGCCAACGTCGCTGCGGCGCGAGGCTGAGGCATGAGCACGGTGGCCGTGTTGAACATCCGCCCGGCCACTGCCGCCGACGCGGGCCTGATCCTGCGCTTCATCCGTGAGCTGGCCATCTATGAGCGGGCCGAGCATTCGGTGCAGACCGACGAGATCGGCATCGCCGAAAGCCTGTTCGGTCCCGACGCAACTGCCCGCGCGCTGATCTGTGAAGCCGATGGCGAGGCCATCGGCTATGCGGTGTATTTCTACAACTACTCCACCTGGCTGGGCCGCAAGGGCATCTACCTGGAAGACCTGTATGTCAGCCCGCAGCAGCGGGGCGCGGGCGCTGGCAAGGCGCTGCTGAAATACATCGCGCGGCAGGCGGTCGCCGAAGGCTGCGGTCGCTTCGAATGGTCGGTGCTGGACTGGAACACGCCGGCCATCGAGTTCTACACCGCAGCGGGCGCGAAACCGCAGGATGAGTGGACCGTATACCGGCTGCAGGGCCAGGCGCTGCACGATTTCGCCAACGGCTGACGATCGCGCCCGGGTGCGACTTCAAAAAAAAGGCCACGCCCATCGTTGGCGTGGCCTTGCTGCATGCGTGGGAGGCTGATCCTGCCTCCATCCGTCGTCCCTGCTATGGCCTTCCATTCTCCGGGAGCTGAATGACACGCATGTGACATTCACTGCCGGCAAACGGTGCGTTGCTAGCCTGTGCCACCCCACACCGGAATCCCCGCATGACCGCACCGCGCTGGCGCCTGATCCTCAACGGCAAGTCCGCAGGCAATGACGAGCTGCGCGACGCGGTGCGCCAGTGGCGGGAGCGGGGCGTGCAGCTGGAGGTACGGGTCACCTGGGAAGAGGGTGACGCCGAGCGTTACGTGGCTGAGGCCATCGACCACGGGGTAGACGTGATCGTGGCGGCAGGCGGCGACGGCACGCTCAGTGCGGTGGCCGAAACGCTGGCCCACCGCGATGAATCCGCCGATGCCCTGCCTTCGCTGGCATTGGTCCCGATGGGCACCGCCAATGACTTCGCCACCTCGGCGAACATTCCGACCGAGCCGGAGGCCGCGCTCGCGCTGATCGGGCAGACCACGGCACATGCCATCGATCTGCTGCGCGTGGATGCCGATGGCACGTCCTGGTGGTGCGCCAACCTGGCCAGTGGCGGTTTCGGCACGCAGGTCACCGTGGAAACCGATGCCGGCCTGAAGAAGATGCTCGGTGGCCTGGCCTACGTGATCACCGGCATCGCCAAGCTGGGGCGGATCGAGCCGATTACCGCGCGTCTGCACGGTCCGGACTTCGCCTGGGAAGGCGGCTTCATCGCGCTGGGGATCGGCAACGGCCGGCAGGCCGGTGGTGGCCAGCAGCTGTGCCCACAGGCACTGATCGATGACGGCCTGCTGGATGTCACCGTCGTACCCGAACTGGAGGGGGAGGTGGCGTCGACGCTGGGGCAGATGCTGACCGGTGGCAAGGAAGCGGCGCTGGAACGGGTGGCCACCCGCGTCCGGCTGCCCTGGCTGCAGCTCGAGTCGGCGCAGCCACTGACCCTGAACCTGGACGGTGAGCCGGTGCAGGCGCGGCGGTTCCGCATCGACTGCGTGGCTGGCCGGGTGCGCATGCATCTGCCGGCCGATTGCCCGCTGCTGGCCACGTAAGGTGGCTGCCACGCCTGGCGCTGCGGGGTTCCACTCCCGTCCAAGCTGCGATACAGTCAAGGGGTGTCCAGCCTGACGACCCCGCATACCCTTTCTTCCGCACGCCGTTGGTGGCGATGGTGGCCCGTTGCCGTCGTCCGCCCCCATAACGCTGTGTCCCGGAAGGAAAGTCGTCTTGAACTCGCACGCTCAGTTTCAGCTGCAGGCCGCTGAAGGCCACACCCACATTCCCGTTGTCCGCGAAGTGCTGTCCGACCTGGACACGCCGCTTTCGGTCTATCTGAAGCTCGCCGACGGCCCCAATACCTACCTGTTTGAATCCGTCGAAGGCGGCGAACGCTTTGGTCGTTACTCGATCATTGGCCTGCCGGCGCGCCGCGTGTATGCCTTCCATGGCCATACGCTGACCGTGCGCGAAGACGGCCAGGTGGTGGAAACCCGCGAGGTGGCCGACCCGTTTGCCGAAGTCGAGGCGCTGCGCAGCGCCCACTCGGTGCCGAAGCTGGAGGGCCTGCCGGGCTTCACCGGTGGTCTGGTCGGCTGGTTCGGTTTCGAGTGCATCGGCTATATCGAGCCGCGCCTGGCACCGCCGGCCGGCCGCGATGAACTGGGCACGCCGGACATCCTGCTGCTGCACTCCAACGAGCTGGCGGTATTCGACAATCTCAAGGGCCGCCTGTACCTGATCGTGCACGCGGACCCGCGCGTCCACGGCGCGTTCGAGCAGGCGCAGGCGCGCCTGGATGCGCTCACCGCAAAGCTGCGTGCACCGGGTGCCGGCTATCCCACACCGCTCAACAGCGATGTGCTGGATGAATCCGATTTCGTCTCCGGTTTCACCCGCGATGGCTTCGTCGATGCGGTCCAGCGCAGCAAGGAATACATCCGCGCCGGCGACATCTTCCAGGTGGTGCTCAGCCAGCGCCTGAGCGTGCCGTTCAAGGCACGCCCGGTGGACGTGTACCGCGCGCTGCGCGCATTGAACCCGTCGCCGTACATGTATTTCCTGGATGTCGGCGACCTGCAGGTGGTTGGCTCCTCGCCGGAAATCCTGGTGCGCCTGCAGGACGGCGAAGTCACCGTACGCCCGATCGCCGGCACGCGTCCGCGCGGCGCCACCGTCGAGCAGGACCTGGCACTGGAAGCCGAGCTGCTGGCCGATCCGAAAGAACGTGCCGAGCACCTGATGCTGATCGATCTCGGCCGCAACGATGCCGGTCGCGTATCAAAGGCCGGCACGGTGGAAGTGGGCGAGCAGTTCGTGATTGAACGCTACAGCCACGTCATGCACATCGTCAGCGAGGTGACCGGGCAGCTGCAGCCGGGCCTTAGCTATGCCGACGTGCTGCGCGCCACCTTCCCGGCCGGCACCGTCAGCGGCGCACCGAAGATCCGCGCGCTGGAAGTGATCCGCGAACTGGAGCCGATCAAGCGCAATGTGTACGCCGGCAGCATCGGCTACATCGGTTGGCACGGCGATGCCGATACCGCGATCGCGATCCGCACCGCGGTGATCAAGGACGGCCGCCTGTACGTGCAGGCCGGCGCCGGCATCGTCTACGACTCGGACCCGGACAAGGAATGGGACGAGACGATGAACAAGGGCCGCGCGCTGTTCCGCGCCGTCGCCCAGGCCGCCAAGGGCCTGTAAGGCACCCTGCGCCGTGGCCTGCGCTGCGGCACCTTCCGCTGTACCTGGCCCTCTCCCTGTGCGGCACCCACGTGTACGCCCACTCCCGATAAGCGACGGAACCCGACCATGTTGTGGATGATCGACAACTACGACAGCTTCACCTACAACCTCGTGCAGTACCTGCAGACGCTGGGCGCCGAGGTGAAGGTGGTGCGCAACGATGCGATGAGCGTGGATGAGATCGCCGCGCAGAAGCCCGAGCGCATCGTCATCTCGCCCGGCCCGTGCACGCCCAACGAGGCGGGCGTGTCGCTGCAGCTGATCGAACGCCTGGGCCCGACCACGCCGATTCTCGGTGTCTGCCTGGGCCACCAGGCCATCGGCCAGGTCTATGGCGGCACCGTGATCCGCGCCGGCAACATCATGCACGGCAAGACTTCGCCGATCCGCCATGAAGGCAAGGGCGTCTTCGCCGGCCTGCCGGACCGCTACCAGGCCACCCGTTACCACTCGCTGGTGGTGGACAAGAACAGCCTGCCCGATGTGCTGGAAGTGACCGCCTGGACCGAGAACGACGACGGCTCGATCGAAGAGATCATGGGCCTGCGCCATCGCCACTTCCCGGTGGAAGGCGTGCAGTTCCACCCCGAATCCATCCTCACCGAACACGGCCACGCCCTGCTGCGCAATTTCCTGCAGCGACCGGCCGCCTGAGTCCAAGGAGCAATCCCGATGAGCTTCTCCCCCCAGGAAGCCCTGCACCGCACCATCGAGCACCGCGAGATCTTCTTCGACGAGATGGTCGACCTGATGCGGCAGATCATGCGTGGCGATGTTTCGCCGATGATGACGGCAGCCATCCTCACCGGCCTGCGCGTGAAGAAGGAGACCGTGGACGAAATCGCCGCGGCGGCCACCGTGATGCGTGAATTCGCCCGGCCGGTGCCGGTGGCCGATACCTCCAACCTGGTCGATATCGTCGGCACGGGGGGCGATGGTTCGCATACCTTCAACATCTCCACCTGCGCGATGTTCGTCGCGGCGGCTGCCGGCGCGCGCGTGGCCAAGCATGGCAACCGCAGCGTGTCGTCCAAGTCCGGCAGCGCCGACGCGCTGGAGGCGCTGGGCGCGGTGATCGAGCTGCAGCCGGAGCAGGTGGCCGCGGCCATCGAGCGGACCGGGATCGGTTTCATGTTCGCGCCGATCCACCACCCGTCGATGAAGGTGGTGGCGCCGGTGCGCCGCGAGATGGGCGTGCGCACCATCTTCAACATCCTCGGCCCGCTCACCAATCCGGCCAGCGCACCGTCGGTGCTGATGGGCGTGTTCCACCCCGATCTGGTGGGCATCCAGGCGCGCGTGCTGCGCGAGCTGGGCACCGAGCGCGCCATGGTGGTCTGGGGCCGCGACAACATGGACGAGATCTCGCTGGGCGCCGGCACCCTGGTCGGCGAATTGCGCGACGGCAAGGTGCGCGAGTACGAGATCCACCCGGAGGACTTCGGCATCGCCATGTCGGCCAGCCGCAACCTGCGCGTGGATGGCCCGGAGCAGTCCATTGCCCTGCTGCGCGCGGTGCTGGACAACGCGCCCGGCCCGGCGCTGGACATCGTCGCGCTCAATGCCGGCGCCGCGCTGTACGTGGCCGGCGTGGCCAGTGACATCGGTGACGGCCTGGCCCGTGCCCGCGCCGCCATCGCCAATGGCAGCGCCCGCCAGCGCCTGCAGCAGTATGTTGAGACCACCCGCGCGCTGGTTGCCTGAGCGCGTGGTTCAGCCTGACCCCGTCGATGGCCGATAATGGCCGTCCTCACCGCCCCCGCACCGAACCGAAGACGATGAGCGACATCCTGCAGACGATCCTGGCCCGCAAGGCCGAAGAAGTAGCCCAGCGCCGCGCCCAGCGCCCGCTCGAGGAGCTGCAGGCCGCCCTGGCCGGCGCCCCGCCGGTGCGTGGTTTCGTGCGTGCGCTGCAGGCCGCCGTGGCCAACGGCGACCCCGCGGTGATCGCTGAAGTGAAGAAGGCCAGCCCCTCCAAAGGCGTGATCCGCCCGGATTTCCGCCCGGCCGACATCGCGGTCAGCTACGAGTTCGGTGGTGCCAGCTGCCTGTCGGTGCTGACCGACGTGGATTTCTTCCAGGGCGCCGACGCCTACCTGCAGCAGGCCCGCGAGGCCTGCACGCTGCCGGTGCTGCGCAAGGACTTCGTGATCGATGCCTACCAGGTGTACGAGGCGCGCGTGCTGGGCGCTGACTGCATCCTGCTGATCGTGGCGGCGCTGGACGATACCCAGCTGGCCACGCTGTCGGAACTGGCACTGTCGCTGGGCATGGACGTGCTGGTGGAAGTGCACGACATCGACGAGCTGGAGCGTGCGCTGCAGGTGCCGGCGCCGATGATCGGCATCAACAACCGCAACCTGCGCACCTTCGAGGTCTCGCTGCAGACCACCCTGGACATGCGCCTGGCCGTGCCGCGCGACCGCCTGCTGGTGACCGAGAGCGGCATCCTCGGGCCCCAGGACGTGGCGCTGATGCGTGATGCCGGCATCCACGCGTTCCTGGTCGGCGAGGCCTTCATGCGCGTGGAAGAGCCGGGCGAGGGCCTGCGTCAGCTATTCTTCGCGGCATGAAAACGCATTACCCGACGCCACGCGCGGATGCGCCGCTGGTGGTCTTCGACTTCGATCACACCCTGTACGACGGTGATTCGGGCACGCACCTGTTCGCCTCGCTGATCAAGCGCAACCCGTTGCGCATGCTCGCGGCGCTGCTGGTCACCCCGATCGCCGGGCCGATGGTGGCGATGCTGCCGACCCGCCGTGCCGGCATTTCGATCTACGTGTGGATCGGCAGCTTCGGCCTGCATCGTGCGCGCGAGTTCAACCGGGTGATCGACGCCTACGTGATCAGGAACGAGGCGCAGATGCGCGCCAAGCTGCTGCCGCAGGCGCTGGAGGTGTTCGCCGCGCACCGTGCAAAGGGGGATCGCGTGGTGGTGGCCACGGGCGCCCCGCCCGAACTGGCCCGCGCGATCCTGGCCTTCGTTGCGCACCAGGACGTGCCGGTCATCGGCACGGAGGTCGGGCCGCGCCTGGGAGGGGTGGGGCCGACCCGTCACTGCCACAACGAAGAGAAGATGCGCATGCTGCGTGAACGTGGCTACGGCGACATTGACATTGCCTACTCCGACAGCACTGCGGATCTGCCGCTGCTGCTGGCGGCGAAGGCGCCGGTGGTGGTCAACCCGAAGCCGGGCAAGGTGGCGTTCTTCCGCAGCGTACTGCCGGCGGGCACCCGCATCCTCAACTGGGGCTGCGTCGACCGCGGCGGCGACAAGGCCTGATCCACCGGGCCCGCCGGGCATGGCCCGGCGCTACCCCTTGCCGCCCGATGGCGCCGTGCCATTGCACGCCATCCCGCAGCGCGGGGCCATGCCCGGCGAATCCGCAAGCCATCCGGTAGCGCGCCGGGCCATGCCCGGCGAGCGCGGTGCGCGGTCAGCGCGCCAGGTACCCGGTCACCGCGTGGCCGATCTGGAACAGGCTGATGCCCAGCACCAGCACGCCGACTGCGACCAGTACCCAGCGTTCCTTGACCCGCTTGACCAGGATCGCGGCCACCGGCGCGGCCATCATGCCGCCGATCAGCAGCCCGGCGACGATCTGCAGGTGCTGCACCCCCATCGACAGCAGGAAGGTGGCCGAGATGGTCAGGGTGACCACGAACTCGGCCGCGTTGACCGTGCCGATGGTGGTACGGGCCTGGCCGCCACGCGCCAGCAGGGTGGACGTGGCGATCGGGCCCCAGCCACCGCCGCCGCTGGCGTCCAGAAGGCCGGCGAAGAAGCCCAGAACCGGCACGCGGCGGATCTCGCCGCTGGGCGTCCAGCGCCCGGCAGCACGGGCCAGGATGACGATGGCAAGCACCAGCAGGTACAGGTAGATCAACGGGCGGATGAAATCGCCGGGCAGTTGGGCGAGTACATAGGCACCGATCGCACCCCCGATCGCGCCGGGCAGCGCCAAGCGCACGAACAGGCGTTTATCGACATTGCCAGCCGCAAGATGCGACACACCGGAGGCGCCCGTGGTGAACACTTCGGCGGTGTGGATGCTGGCGCTGACCTGCGCCGGCGGCAATCCCATGCTCAGCATCACCGATGAGGAGACCAGGCCGAAGGCCATGCCCAGCGCGCCATCGACCAGCTGCGCACCGAGGCCGATGAGGATGAACCACCAGAATTCGCTGCTCAGTTCCATGCACCGAGCCTAGCGCGCGAAGGAGTGCGGACCAAGGTCCGCACCCACCGGGTGCTCAACGATCAACGGGTGCCGTAAAGCACCACGGTCTTGCCGCGGGCATGCAGCAGCCCGTCGGTCTGCAGCTTCTTCAGCACGCGGCCGGCCATCTCACGCGAGCAGCCGACCAGGCGCGCCAGTTCCTGCCGCGAAACGCGCAGCTGGCTGCCCTGCGGGTGGCTCATCGCCTCTGGCTCCTGGGCCAGATCGTGCAGGGTGCGCACGATGCGGTCGGTAACGTCCAGGAACGCCAGGCGGCTGGCCTTGCGGCTGGTGTCGAGCAGACGCTTGGAGATCTGCTGGCCCAGCGCGTACAGCAGGCGCGGCGCGTCGGCCGACAGCGGGCCAAGGAACAGCTGATGCAGGCGCTCGTAGCTGATCTCGGCCAGCTCGCAGGCGGTGCGGGTCCGCAGGATCACCTCGCGGCGGTCCGATTCCACGAACAGGCCCATCTCGCCGACGAACTCGCCGGCACCGAAGTAGCCCAGCACCAGCTCACGATCGTCATCTTCCTCGGCCATGATCGAAACCGAGCCGCTGATGACGTAATACAGGGTTCCCGCCGGGTCTCCTGGTCGGAAGACGTCGGTCCGGGTGGGATATCGCCGCCTGTGGCTGTGCGCCAGGAAACGATCAATTGTTGCGATATCCAGGGCCAGTGGACTGCTAGCTAGGCGCACGGTTGACACGATAGGGGCGCTCCCTCTGCGCATGAACGGATTCACGGGGTCGATAGCGGAGCTTAACCAGCGCAATTGTTAAGGGCAAACAGTGTGCCAGAACTCTTGCGTCTTCACGTTCCCCCCGGGGGCGGTTTGCCCCATAATTCACCCTTTCTCTTCTTACACAGGAATCGACCGCCGTGGTCAAGCCGTTGCCTCGCCTGAGGTTGCAGGGTTTCAACAACCTCACCAAGGCGCTGAGCTTCAACATCTATGACGTGTGTTACGCGCGCACCGAAGAGGAGCGTCAGCGTTACATTGAATACATCGATGAAGAGTACAACGCCGACAGGCTGACTCAAATCTTGACCGATGTCGCCGAGATCATCGGCGCCAACATCCTGAACGTGGCCCGCCAGGACTACGATCCGCAGGGTGCCTCGGTGACCATCCTGATCTCCGAAGAGCCGGTGATCGACAAGAAGCTGGCGGGCAAGGAGCTGATCTCCGACGCCGTGGTCGCGCACATGGACAAGAGCCACATCACCGTCCATACCTACCCGGAAACCCATCCGCAGGAAGGCATCGCGACGTTCCGCGCGGACATCGACGTGGCCACCTGTGGCGTCATTTCGCCGCTGAAGGCCCTGAACTACCTGATCGAGAGCCTGGAATCGGACATCGTGATCATGGACTACCGCGTCCGTGGCTTCACCCGCGATGTGAAGGGCAAGAAGCACTTCATCGATCACAAGATCAATTCGATCCAGAACTTCCTGGCCAAGAACATCAAGTCGCGTTACGAGATGTTCGACGTCAACGTCTACCAGGAGAACATCTTCCACACGAAGATGCACCTGAAGGACTTCGACCTGGATCAGTACCTGTTCGAGGAAAAGGCCAGGAACCTGTCGTTCAAGGAACGCATGAAGATCGAGGCGCTGCTCAAGCGCGAGATCGAAGAGCTGTTCCACGGTCGCAACCTGTCCGAGTAACACCCCTGTGCGATGCCGGCAGGCATCGTCACCCAGGCGGGACGACCCGCCCCGTGGAACCTGCGTGCTGCGCAATTCATAGTTCCACGGCGATGTACCGACCTACGGCCCGGTGTGAAGACACCGGGCCGTTTCGTTTTTCAACCACTAGGTAAGGACCCCCACCCATGCCCTGGATCTACCTGCTGCTGGCCGGCCTGTTCGAGATCGGCTTCGCGCTTGGAATGAAGTACTCCGAAGGCTTCAGCAAGCCACTGCCCACGGCCGCCACGGTCGTTTCCGCGCTGATCAGCCTGTACCTGATGAGCCAGGCCATGAAGAGCATTCCGGTCGGCACGGCCTATGCCATCTGGACCGGCATCGGGGCCATGGGCGTGGCAGTGCTGGGCATCTACCTGTTCAACGACAGTGCTTCACCGGCCCGCCTGGCCTGCGTGGGCCTGATCGTCGCCGGTGTGATCGGCCTGAAGCTGGTGTCGCCGAACTGAGCCGGCGCCGAGGCGTCCGATGCCGCGTTGCCGGCAGCGCCGGGCCATGCGCGGCGGCCGTTCAGAGGCGGTACGCGATGGTCTTCATCACCTTCGAGGCCAGCGCCATCGCCCCCGGAATCGGGAAGGGCAGGCGGCGGGCGCCGGCCTGCTCGGCATGGTCCGCATGCCGGGCCTCGTCCTGCTTCATCACTTCGATGACCGCGCGGCTGCGCAGGTCGGCGGCCGGGAGATCGACCAGATGCTCATCCAGGTGGGCCTCGACCTGGCGTTCGGTCTCGACGACAAAACCCAGGTTCCAGCCATCACCGCGCAGCCCGGCCAGGGTGCCGATGGTGTAACTGCCTGCGTACCAGAGCGGGTTGAACAGGCTCGGCCGGCTGTCGAGTTCGGCCAGGCGGGTGGCACACCACGCCAGGTGGTCGGTTTCCTCCTGCGCTGCCTCCAGCAGATGCTCGCGGGTGGCCGGGTCGCGGGCCACGGCGGCCTGGCCGAAATACAGGCCCTGCGCGCAGACCTCGCCGACGTGGTTGATCCGCATCAGCCCGGCCGCATGGCGGCGCTGGCGGGCGTCCATGCCCGGCTCGTCGGTGTCCACCGCCGGATAGGGGCGGCTGGCCGGCGGGTTGCCGAACACCGTGTCCAGGGCGCGCTGGGCTTCGGTCAGCAGGTGGTCCAGCGGGGTGGTCTGGCGGAGCACGGTCATGGCGATACGGTGGGGCGGGAGACCCGCCGATTCTCGCCCGCGCCCGCGCCCCTGCCAACCCGGGACAGGGGGCGGCTTGCGCCGGGGCCTGGACCTGCGTACAATCCCGCCTCTTGCGCTTCACCTTTCACAACGCGTGGCAGAGTTCCGGCGAGTCCTTCGCCGCAATGAGCCCGACCTAACCTAGAGTTCTTCATGAGCACTTTCACTGCCAAGAACGAGACCGTCCAGCGCGACTGGTACCTCGTCGACGCCGAGGGCAAGACCCTGGGCCGTCTCGCCACCGAGCTGGCCCGCCGTCTGCGTGGCAAGCACAAGCCGGTCTACACCCCGCACGTTGATACCGGCGACTACCTGGTCGTCATCAATGCAGAAAAGATTGCCGTCACCGGCAAGAAGCTGCAGGACAAGATGTATCACCGTTTCACCGGTTACATCGGCAACCTGAAGACCGAGTCCCTGGCCCAGGCGCTGGAGCGCCACCCGGAGCGCGTGATCGAGATCGCCGTGAAGGGCATGCTGCCGAAGGGCCCGCTGGGTCGCCAGATGTACCGCAAGCTCAAGGTCTACGCCGGCACTGAGCATCCGCACGCCGCACAGCAGCCGCAGGTTCTGGATATCTAATCATGGCTATCACTCAAAACTACGGCACTGGCCGCCGCAAGTCCTCCACCGCTCGCGTGTTCCTGCGCAAGGGTTCGGGCAACATCACCGTCAATGGCCGTCCGCTGGACGAGTTCTTCGGTCGTGAGACCGCGCGCATGATCGTGCGCCAGCCGCTCGAGCTGACCAAGAACACCGAAAGCTTCGACATCCTGGTCACCGCCACCGGCGGCGGCACCACCGGCCAGGCCGGTGCGATCCGTCTGGGCATCGCCCGTGCGCTGGTCGAGTATGACGAAACCCTGAAGTCCGAGCTGCGCAAGGCTGGCTTCATGACCCGTGACGCCCGTGAAGTCGAGCGTAAGAAGGTCGGTCTGCACAAGGCCCGTCGCGCCACCCAGTTCTCCAAGCGCTGATCCACTGCGCCTGGCTGGGCTCCTCCGGGAGCCCGCTGGTTGGAAAAAGCAAAAGCCCGGCTTTGGCCGGGCTTTTGCCGTTTCGGGGTTGTGCATTGGAGAGAGTGGGGTCAGGGCCCATTCCTGCGAACAACCGGGGTTCTCTCTGGAGGGGAGCCCCCGCGGAGCCCAGAAACGCAGAAGGCCAGATCTTTCGATCTGGCCTTCTGCGTTTAATTTGGCTGCCCCGGATGGATTCGAACCACCGAATGCCTGAGTCAGAGTCAGGTGCCTTACCGCTTGGCGACGGGGCAATGTATCGTGTAACTATTTTCTCACTTTTCACGCTGAAAAACAACTTCAGCATGGTGGCTATGGGTGGACTCGAACCACCGACCCCAGCATTATGAGTGCTGTGCTCTAACCGGCTGAGCTACATAGCCTTGGTGAGCCCGCTATTCTGCTGATACGCCGTGGGACTGTCAACACATTTGTGCCGCGCTTGTCGCCTGACAGGCGGCGTGGGATAGTCCTGACCAGTAGATTTTTTTAGGAGTCCGCATCGTGATCGATCCGGACGGCTATCGACCGAACGTCGGCATCGTGCTGATGCGGCAGGACGGGCAGGTGTTCTGGGCACGACGCGTGCGCCGGGATGGCTGGCAGTTCCCGCAGGGTGGGATGAACACCGACGAGACGCCCGTCGAGGCCATGTATCGCGAACTGCAGGAAGAGACCGGCCTGCTGCCTGAGCACGTGGAAGTGCTGGGGGCAACGCCCGGCTGGCTGCGCTACAAGCTGCCGGCGCGGGCAGTCCGCCGCAATGAACGGCAGGTCTGCATCGGCCAGAAGCAGGTCTGGTTCCTGCTGCGCCTGACCGGTGACGAATCCCATGTGTGCCTGGACCATACCGATTCGCCGGAGTTCGATCACTGGCGCTGGGTGGATTTCTGGTATCCGGTGGAGCATGTGGTGATGTTCAAGCGCGGCGTCTACGCGCGCGCGCTGCGACACCTGGCGCCGTTGGCGCGCGGGGTGGCGGGGCAGGGCGTCACTGCCATGCCGAAGAGCGCAGCGGAAGCGTGGATGCCCGGCAACACCGCGGGCCACGACCGTCCGCGCAAGCGGCCGCGCAGCAGGGGCTACTGGCCAAAAAAGGCGCAGGAAGGACCGACGAGCTGACCGCCTGAACGGTATCGAGAATGGTTCAGGTCTCTGATTGACAACCATTCTCGTTTCCATTGGAATAGCGACCAGGCCGCTTCTGGCCTGTCAGCCCGGTTCCCGCCTGTGTACGTCTGCATCTGCAACGGAGTCACCGACCACCAGATCCGCGAAGCCGCCAGCCATGGCGTGACGTCGGTGGCCGAGCTGACCATGCGCACCGGATGCGGCGCGACCTGCGGGTCCTGTCTGGACATGGCCGGCGAGCTGCTGGCCAAGGCACGTGCCACCCACGATCTGCCGCTGCCGGTACTCGGTCTGGCCCAGGTCGCCTGACTGTCTTTTCCGCGGTGCGTTGATACCGCGCCTGCGCATCCCTCACGTGCGGCCGCACAGGCCAATGCGCACGATTCGCGTTCCTTCACGACCGCACGCAAGGCGGTAAAGTGCCTGCGTTTTCAGCGTGCAGGAGTATCCCCATGAAGGGCGACACCAAGGTCATCGAATTCCTCAACAAGGTCCTCTACAACGAGCTGACCGCGATCAACCAGTATTTCCTGCACGCCAAGATGCTGAAGAACTGGGGCATCAAGGAACTCGCCGAGCATGAGTACAAGGAATCGATCGACGAGATGAAGCATGCCGACATGCTCGCCGACCGCATCCTGTTCCTTGAAGGACTGCCGAACTTCCAGGCGCTGGGCAAGCTGCGCATCGGCGAGAACCCGACCGAGATACTGCAGTGTGACCTCTCGCTCGAGCGTGATGGCGTGGTCACCCTGCGCGAGGCGGTGGCCTATGCCGATTCGGTCGGCGACTATGTGAGCCGCCAGCTGTTCGTGAAGATCCTCGATTCGGAGGAAGAGCATATCGACTGGCTGGAAACGCAGCTGGACCTGATCGAGCGCATCGGCGAACCGAAGTACCTGCTGAGCAAGCTCGAAGAGTGAGTCAGCCCGCCTGGCCGGCGCGATGCTGTGCCAGGTACCCGCCCAGCGCCACCCGTGCCCGGGCGAATTCGGCCACCAGCAGCGCAACCGCAACGGCGGGGCGCTGCAGACTGCCGGCGCGGGCCTCGTGCTCGATCCGCTGTGCGACCGCCGACAGCGACATCGCGCCGACATTCGCGCTGGAGGACTTCAGGCTGTGCGCGACTGCCTGCAGGCGCTGGCCATCGTGGTCCTGCGCCGCCTGCTGCAGCGCCTGCACCATCGCCGGTGCGTCTTCCAGGTACACCGATACGATCTGCGTGGCGGCATCACCGATGACCGCCTGCAGCTCGTCCAGCACGTTCCGGTCCAGAACCGGGTGGGCGACAGGTTCTGGACCGGCCTTCGCTGCCGCCGCCGGAGCTGCCGGCGTGGGGAGGGCTTTGGGGCCCCAGCGCAGCAGCAGCGCGTGCAGCGTGTCGCGCGCGATCGGTTTGGACAGGTAATCGTCCATGCCTGCTCGCAGGCAGCGTTCGCGATCACCGGCCATGGCATTGGCGGTCATGGCGATGATCGGCAGGCGCCGGCCTCCGGCTGCGATCTCTTCCTCGCGCCACTGGCGCGTCGCGGCGTAACCGTCCAGCACCGGCATCTGGCAGTCCATCAGCACCACGTCCACACCGCCTTCGCGCAGCGCGACCAGTGCCTGCTCGCCATCGACGGCGTTGCGGACCTCGCACTGGAATACCCGCAGCAGGTGTTCGGCCACCATGCGGTTGACCGTATTGTCCTCCACCAGCAGCACGCGTAGACCGAGCGCTGGCAGGGCAGCCGGTGCCTGGCCCTCTTCGGCGGCAGCCAGCCAGGCGGACGGGCGCGCGCTGGCGGTGGGCGTGGCAAGCAGGGCGTGCAGGGCGGCATCCTCGAAGGCGACCGGCAGCTGGCGATGGCGCTCCTGCGCGGGCAGCGGCTCGTCCTGCAGCCACAGCACCTGCAGCGTGTCGTCCTCACCGCGCGCAGCCAGCGCCTGCCGCAGGCGGGTTCCGCCGCTGCGGCGCGCAGGCGCATCGATCAGCAGCCAGGCCGGCGCAGCGTGCCCGGGGCGGGGCACGGCTCGCAGCCGCTCGGCCAGCGCGTCCATCCCGTCGATGACCTGCACCTGCAGCTCGTGATGGGCGGCAATGCGTTCGATGCGCGCCTGCAGGTGGCTGTCGGCACTGAACAGCAGCAGGGTGGCCGGTGCGCGTGCCATCGCCGGCAGGTCGCCGGGAACCTTCAACAACGGAATCTCGAACCAGAAGCGGGCGCCCTGGCCGGGGGTCGACTGGACGCCGATGTGGCCGTGCATCAGGTCGATGATGCGTTTGCAGATGGCCAGGCCCAGGCCGGTGCCACCATAGATGCGGGTGGTCGACGCATCGGCCTGGCTGAAGGACTGGAACAGGCGTGCCTGCTGGGCCTCGTCGATGCCGATGCCGGTGTCGATCACTTCGAAGCGCAACTGGTGCTGGGCCGGACCTTCGCCCAGCCGTTGCACGCGCAGCTGCACCTGGCCGCGTGCCGTGAACTTGATGGCATTGGCCAGAAGGTTGCTCAGCACCTGGCGCAGGCGCACCGGATCGCCGCGCACGGGAAGGCGGACCGTCGGATCCAGTTGCAGCACCAGTGCCAGTCCCTTGGCGTCGGCAGCGCGCTGCATCAGCTGCACCACGGCGTCGAGCAGCTCGCGCAGATTGAAGCTGGTGATCTCCAGCTCCAGTGCCTGTGCTTCCAACCGCGAGTAATCGAGGATGTCGTCGACGATACGCAGCAGTTGCTGTGAGCTGGCCGATGCGGTGGCCAGCATCTGCCGCTGATCCTCGCCCAGCGGGCCACGCGCGATCAGCTCCAGCATCGGCAGGATGCCGTTGAGCGGCGTACGGATCTCGTGGCTCATCGTGGCCAGGAACTCGCCCTTGGCCAGCACCGCCGCCTCGGCCGCCTGCTTGGCCTGCAGCAACTGCTGTTCGAGCTGGCCCTGGCGCTCGGTGGTGCGGCGCAGCTGGTCGCGCTCGCTGGCCAGCGCGGCACGATCCCGTTGCAGTGCGGCCAGCGCCTGGCTGCGCGTGCGCAGGCGCAGCCCCGCCAGCAGCAGCGCGATGGCCGCCACGGCCAGGGCCACCAGCAGCACCGCCCACAGCGGCATGTCAGAGCACCGCGTTGTGGAAGTCGAAGTTCAGGTCGCTGCCGGCGGACTGCACCATGTTGCCCTGGATGTAGTCGACCCCTCCCACCCACATCGCGGCCGCTGCCTGCGGATCTTCGATCTGCTGCCCGATGATCTGCAGACCGGCGCCGTGCGCCCGCTCGATCGCCCTGCGCAGTTCTTCGCGCGTGCCTGGATTGGCGTGGCTGCTGGAGAAGCGCGCAGCCATGCGTACGAACGAAAGCGGCAGCTGGCCCAGCAGCGCGTCGGCATCGTTGCCGGGCTCGAACTGGCTCAGGCAGAAGCGCACGCCGGCCTGCGCCATGCGCTGACAGAACTGCTGCAGCGGCACGGTGTGGATCAGCGCATCAGGCAGGCGCACGTCGATGACCAGCGCACTGCCTGGCAGGTCGCGCTGCTGCAGCGACTCCAGCAGCCAGTCGGCGAAGGCGTCGCGCTGCAGGGTACGCAGCGACTGCGAGACGAACAGATTGAGCGGCTGGGTGGCATGCCGGTACAGATCCAGCAGGCCCAGCGCATGATCGAGCACCTGCTGGTCGAGGTCGGCGATGCGGCCGGCGGCTTCGGCGGCCGGAATCACCTGGCCGGCGGTCAGCACGGTGCCGTCGGCCTGGCGCAGCCGCAGCAGGACCTGGTACTGCGCGCTGCCTCCACCGGCGACGGCGACGATGGGTTGGTAAGCCAGTTCCAGCTGGCCTTCCAGCAGGGCCAGATGCTCCTGTTCGCTGATGGCCTGCCGATGCACGTGGCCGGCCACGCCGGCACTGAGCAGGCGCGCCTGCAGGGTCGTGCGCTCGACGGCTTCCAGCGCACTGGCGGCATCCTCGAAGCCGGGCGACAGCGGTGCATAGCCGACCACGCCACGCAGGTGCACCGATTCGTCATCGCGGATCACGAAGGCCCTCGCGGAGAGCTGCTCGCGCAGGGCGGCGGCCACGTTCTCCAGCCTGTCCTCATCGGCATCACGCGCCAGCAGCAGGAAACTGTTGTCGTTCAGGCGCGCCAGCAGGTGCGGATGGCCGGCTTCGGCCAAGCGCTGTCCGGCCTGCACCATCAGCCGTTCGAACGCAGCGTAGCCATAGCGCTCGCGCAGGCCCAGCGCGCTGGCCACCTCGATGAAGAACAGGCCGCCACGATCATGGTGGGCCAGGGCGGCGTTGAGCTGCTGCAGCACATGATGGCGCGTCGGCAGGCCGGTTTCAGGATTGCTGGTGGCCGGCGTGCCGGAGGCGCCGGGCAAGGTTGCCGCCTGCGCGCGGGCACGGCGGATGCGGTTGGCGACCGCCGCGATCAGGTGCCGCGGCCGGATCGGCTTGCTCAGGTAGTCGTCGGCACCGCTGTCGAGCACTTCGAACTGGCGCTCCGGATCGGGATCGCCGCTGAGGAACACGATGGGCAGCAACTGCAGGCCGGGCTGCTGGCGAATCATCGCCGTCAGCCGCATGCCGTCCAGGCCGGGCAGGTGCAGGTCCATCAGGATCAGGTCAGGGCGATGGTCCTTGATCGACTGCTGGACGCCTTCGGCATCGCTGAGCACGATGGCCTGCATGCCGGCGCCGTGCAGCACGCTCTGCGCGAACAGGGCCTGCGCACGGTCGTCCTCGACGATCAGCACGCGGTAGGGTGAATCCGCCGGCGCCGGTGCCGGGTCGTGGTTGCCCGCCTCGGGCTGTGAGGTGACGCCCGGCAGCGGCGGTGGAGCACCGCCGGAGGCAGGCCCACTGTCAGCGACGCTGGACGGAACCGATGGGGAGGCACCCGCGTCCACCACCGCAGTGGCCCAGCGTTGCCAATGATCGGCCGGTGGCGTTTCAGCGCGACCCGGGCGGACGCCTGCGGGGGATTCAATTGCGGCCATGGGGGCTCCTGATGATCGCAGCCATTATGCGACACGCCCGGCGTTCATCCGGTGCGTGGCTGTTGCCGGTCAGTGCCGTTGCCGGCACGGGCAAGCCAACGCACGCCGCGCCACAGAGCGCGCCATGCCAGCCAGACCAGCAATGCGCCGGCCAGGCTGCATGCCAGCACCACGACCAGCGCGATCCACGGGTGTGCCAGGGCCAATGCCAGGCCGCCAACCACCACGGTGTCTTCGGCGATCGAGGCGACCCAGTTGCTGGCCGGCTCCGGCGAGGTGTTGAGCAGGGCACGGGTGCCCGCCTTCAGGCCATGGCTGGCCAGGGCAACGCCGGCGCCGGCAGCGAGCGCACCGGTACCCAGCTGCCCATCCGGCGACAGGGTGGCGGCGGCGAGGAAGGCTCCGGCGGGGACCCGGGCAAGGGTCTGCACCAGGTCCCAGACCGAATCCACGCCGGGAATCTTGTCGGCAAAGAACTCGGTCACGGCCAGCGCCGCTGAGGTACCCAGCACCCACCACGACTCGGTCGCCTGCAGGGCGGGCGGCAGGTCGACCCAGCCGAGCAGGCCGGCCAAGCCGACACCGAAGACGGTGAGGTAGACACGGATGCCGGCCAGCCAAGCCAGCAGGATGCCGATCACGAACAGGTGGGCTTCGGTCATGGCGATGCTCCGACGGCGGAACTGTGCGAGGGGCCACACTATCGACGATGGCGTGCCTGAACGCCACAGACCTCGGTCGCCTCCAGCGCAGGAATCCTGCCGATCCTGTCATACACTAGCCCGTCGTTTGCCACACGGGCCGTGCCGGTGTCGCGCCCGCGATGCCACGGGATCTACCCATGACCAACCGTCCTCCCATGCGCGTGCAGGTCCGCCTGCCCGGCGCGTCACATCCGCCCGCGGACCGCCGTCGCCTGTGGGTGATTGGAGGCATCTGGCTGCTCAGCCTGGTGCTGGCCACGATCGGAGGCTGCTGGATGGGGGCGCCGCGTGGCGAGCAGGGACAACGGTTGCAGGCGGCCGAGAAGCGTGCCGAGAGCCTGCAGGCGCAGCTGACCGAACTGCGCCAGAAGCAGGCCACGCTGGAAGCCTCCGACCGCATCAGCCGCGCCGCCAACAACGAAGTGCAGTCCTCGCTCGCCGAGCGCGACGAAGAGATCGCCGGGCTGCGCGCGGACGTCGCCTTCTATGAGCGCCTGGTCGGCTCGACCAGCCAGCGCAAGGGCCTGAACACCCACTCGATCGAGTTCAGCCCGGAATCGGCCGGCACCTGGCAGTACACCGCCGTGCTGACCCAGAACCTCAACCGCGGGGCCATCAGCCAGGGGCAGATGCGTTTCACCGTGGAAGGCGTGAAGAACGGCAAGCTGGCCACGATCAGCTGGGATGATCTGCACCAGCGCAGCAAGGTGCCGGGACAGGACTACTCGTTCCGGTACTTCCAGCAGCTCACCGGCAGCGTGATGCTGCCGGCTGACTTCACTCCGCAACGCGTGCGGGTGACATTGGGGAGTGGTGCGGGGGGCGCCACCCAGGTATTCGACTGGAAACAGGCCGGCGCGCCGGCCAGCAAAGGGGAGTAGGCAGATGTTCGGAAACAGCAAATCCAACCGTGACGGCCAGCTGGTGGTGGATGCCCTGATCGGCAACCAGGTGGTGATCCGCGGTGATGTGGAGTTCAGTGGTGGCCTGTACGTGGAAGGTCGCATCCATGGCAAGGTGATCGCCGCCGAAGGCGCCAGCACCGCGACCCTGACGCTCGCCGAGCATGGCGTGATCGAAGGGGAGATCCGTGCCCAGGTGGTGGTCATCAGCGGCCGCCTGGAGGGGGATGTCCACGCCACCGAAAAGGTCGAACTGACCCCGAGCGCGCGGGTCAACGGCAATGTCCACTACGAGGTGGTGGAGATGAACGCCGGGGCCCAGCTGAATGGACGCCTGATCCATGCCAGCGCACCGCTGGCGGCCCTGCCTGCACCCGAAAGCGGGGATCCCGCCAGTGGCAAGGGCGACACCGCGGCGCGACGCAAGCTGGCCGAAGCGATGGCTTGAAAGCCACCGCCGGTGCCCCCATGCTGATGCCATGAGCACGCTAGTCTCCCTGCCCGGCGCCCCCACGGCGGCCGCGCCCGATTACCAGTCGCTGGAGCGGCCGCTGAACTTCACCGAAGCAGCGGCCTCCAAGGTCAAGTCGTTGATCCAGGAAGAGGGCAACCCCGATCTGGCGCTCCGTGTGTATATCGAGGGTGGCGGCTGTTCGGGCTTCCAGTACGGTTTCGAGTTCGACGAGAACCGTGCCGAGGACGATCTGGCGGTACAGACCAGCGGGGTGACCCTGCTGGTCGACCCGCTCAGCCTGCAGTACCTGATGGGGGCTGAAGTGGATTACACCGAGAGCCTGACCGGTGCGCAGTTCGTGATCCGCAATCCGAACGCGAAGACCACCTGCGGTTGTGGCAGCAGCTTCAGCATGTGATGGCAGGGCGCGGGGCCTGCGCTCCGCGCCAGGTGTGTCGAGCGGTCTCCACACCTCACAGCAGAATGCGCACAGCGCCGACCTTGCCACCCGCATCGAATGGCGGCAGGCTTGCTGGATGTCCAATATTCTTTCGCCGCTGTCCGGTTTCGCCTTCATTGGCGAACCGCTGGAGCGCGCCGATGCCCTGCGCGAAGATGCCGATGTGCTGGCACGCCTGTGGCCGGATGCGCGGGTTCTCGTGCTTGACCAGGACGGCAGTGCCTTCACCGGTGCTGATGACCAGCCACTGGCGCTGACCGGCGCCGACATCGGGGGCGGCCCCGGTGCCGCGATCTTCCTGGGTCTGCGGGGTGAGCAGGCCTGGTTCTCGGTGGAAGCGTCCGCGGTTGCCGTCACTGCGCCTGGCCGGCTCGACCTGCGCCAGGCGGCACTGCTGTGGCCGGTGGCCGATGCGACCGCTTTCAGCTACGCGCGCGGCATGTCCTACTGGCATTCGCGCACGCGCTTCTGCGGCGTCTGCGGGGGGGCGGTGGCCTTTGCCCGCGGTGGCTTCGTTGGCCGCTGCGGGCAGTGCGCGACCGAACACTATCCCCGGGTGGACCCGGCGGTGATCGTCGCGGTGGAAAACCAGGGCCGGTTGCTGCTGGGGCGGCAGTCCAACTGGGCGCCGCGCCGCTATTCGGTACTGGCGGGTTTCGTCGAACCAGGCGAGACCTTCGAACAGACCGTGGTGCGGGAAGTGCACGAGGAGAGCCGGGTGCGCATCACTGCCTGCCAGTATCTCGGTTCACAGCCCTGGCCGTTCCCGGGCGCGCTGATGGTGGGGTTCCGCGCGCAGGCGCAGGACGATGTGCCGACCGTGGATGGCGAACTGGAGGATGCGCGCTGGTTCAGTGCCGACGAGGTGGGCGCGGCGCTGGCACGTGATGTCGAAGATGATGGCCAGGGCATCCGCCTGTCGCCGCCGATCTCGATTTCGCGGGGGCTGATCGAGCACTGGTATCGCCAACAGCGGGGTTGAAGAACGCACCGGCCTGTCAGAACGGCGGCGACCATTGCCGCCACCTGAACACGGCCCGGGTTACAGTGCGGCAGACCGCTGATGGCGGCGTCGCGACGGGTAAGGTAGCGACGCCGAGCGCCTTGTTTCGTAGGGAGACCTGCCATGTTCACCACTCTGGCTGCCGTGCTGGTTGCACTGGCCCTGGGCCATGTCGCCCCGGCCGCTGCCGCCTCGCTGCGCCGCTTTGACAGCTTCCGGCGCTGGCTGGGCTGGCTGGATGCGCACGGCGGCAAGGCCTGGCAGGGCCCCATGGGCGTGGTGCTGGCGCTTCTGCCGCCGCTGGTGTTGATGGCGCTGCTGGCCTGGCTGCTGCGGGGCGTGCTGTTCGGGCTGCCCTCGTTGCTGCTGGGCGTGGCGGTTCTGGCCTGGTGCTGGGGGCCGCGCGACCTGGACCGTGACATCGAAGCGATCATCGATGCCGATGACGCACCGACCCGGCAGGCGGCCGTGCGCCATCTGCAGGCGGCCGGTGGCAGCCTGCGCGAGGATGTACCCTCGCTGGTGGAGGCGACCGTACTCAATGCGCTGCGCCGCTGGTTTGCGGTGCTGTTCTGGTTCCTGCTGCTGGGCCCGGTGGGCGCGCTGGGCTATCGCCTGCTGGCGCTGATGTCCGAAAGCCCGATGCGTGCACGCGTACCGGTGGAACCGCTGGCAGTGGCCCAGCGCCTGCTGGGCTGGATCGAATGGCCGGTGGCACAGTTGATGGCGTTCTCGATGGCACTGGTCGGCAACTTCGACACGGCGTGGAAGGCATGGCGGCAAGCGCATGGCGAGCGCCTGGTCGGAGGCATCGGATTCCTGGGTGCGGTGGCGCGGGCCAGCGTCAATGCCGAGCTGCGCGAGGACGCGCATGACTACACCGAGGCGGGCCTGCTGCCGGTCTGGCAACGTCTGCCCGACCTGCGCGATGCCATGAGTCTGGTGTGGCGGATGCTGCTGCTGTGGCTGGCGGTGCTGGCCGTGCTGGTGATCGCCGGCTGGGTGACGTAGCCGCTGGCCAGGCGCGTGCGGCCTGACCGCAGCACGCTTCGCGACGCGCCTGGACGCGAAGTGGGAATCTAGACCGGCGCCAGTGCGGTGAACGGTGCCCACGGCAGGTTGCGCAGCAGTGCGTAACCGGGCAGCAGCCACAGCCAGAACATGGGATTGGCCAGAATCCGCATCAGCGGATCAAGCACACGCGGGCGGATGCCGGCGATGTTCAGCAGCATCAGCAGCAGCAGGGGCAGGCTGATGACCAGCAGCGGGTTCATCGCCATCGCGCCGGCCAGATCGAAATGGACCAGCGAGTAAAGGCAGCGCGTGCTGCCGCAGCCGGGGCAATACAGGCCGGTGAGTGCGTAAAGCGGGCAGCCCGGCAGGGGATTGCCGGCCACGTATGGGTTGACGTTGCGCAGCACCACGGCCGCGCCAGCGGCCAGGCCGGTGGAGGCCAGCAAGGGTGCCCAGCGGGCGAGCCGGGAAGGAAGAGCGGACACGATCAGGCGAAGACGGATCCGGCGCGGACGCCGCCGGATCCGTCCGCAGGCCTCAGTAGCTGCCGTTGCTCATCGCGCCGATGCCACCGAGCACGACGAAGAACAGCACGTACAGCACGACCATGATGACCCAGGCGATGGCCGACCAGATGGCCCACTTCTTGGCCTTGGCGGACGAGTCCTGGGCACCGGCGATATCGCCAGCGGCCAGCTTGCCGTTGACCTGTGCCGCATAGACGATCGACACGATGCCGACCGGCAGGCAGCAGAGCAGGGTGCTCAGGATCGCCCAGACCAGGTTGTTCGGGACCTGCGGAGTAGCGGTATTCATGATTCAAGCTCCTTGATGGGTGGTGGTGGATCAATGGTCGGAAAGAGCGCCCAGTGCGGCCAGGCCGCCGAAGAGCCCGAACCACAACAGCAACAGGACCGGCAGGGCCGCGGCCGAAGCCGCCGCCCACCAGCCCGCCTTGCGTGACGCGCTATAGGCTCCCGCCAGATCGCCGGCCGCGCGGCGGCCATCGACCTGGGCGGCATACACGATCGACACCACGCCCAACGGCAGGCAGCAGAACAGCGTCGTCAGGATCGCCCACACCAGATGGTTGGGGATGTAGACCGGACGGCCGAGTGGTGGCGGTTGATTCAACGTGAGACTCCATTCCTTGGTGGCCGACCGTAGTGAACGGGCCGGACCTCCCCCCTGTGGGTGCGTAATCTACCGCAACCTGCGTCGCATGTATGCGTTTTCAGCCCGGCAATGACGGGCACGGCACTGACGTTGTCGCATGTGGGGCGGATGGCCCGGCTATGCGCGAACGGAGGGATTCCGTCAGGCGTGATCGCCGCGAAGGGCGCGGACCTGGGCTTCCAGTGCCGGCGCGTCGGTGCTGCGACCATCGATGGCAGGCGCCGCCACCACCTCGACGGTGGCGCGGAAGCGGCGCGGAACCCGCATGCGGCCAAGCCGGCTGTCGCGCCGGCTCCACATGCTCGACCACATCCCGCGCAGGGCCATCGGCACCACCGGCACCGGCCGGCGTTCGAGGATCTTCTCGACGCCGGACTTGAACGGCGCCATCTGCCCATCGCGGGTGAGTGCTCCCTCCGGGAAGATGCAGACCAGCTCACCCTCGGCCAGCGCCGCATCGATCTCCTCGAACGCGCGCTGCATCAAGGCCTCGTCCTCGCGAGCCCCGGCAATCGGGATGGCCTTGGCGGTGCGGAAGATCCAGCGCATCACCGGGATGTTGAAGATCCTGTAGTACATGACGAAGCGTACGGGGCGCGGAATCGTCGCCGACAGGATCAGTGCATCCATGTAGCTGACATGATTGCAGACGATCAGTGCTGCGCCTTCATCCGGCACATTGGCTTCGATGCCATGCGGGCGCAGCCGGTACAGGGTGCGCACCATCACCCAGCTCAGGAAGCGCATCAGGAATTCGGGGACGATGGTGAAGATGTAGATCGCCACCACGGCATTGGCGATCGCCAGCGCCAGGAACAGCTGCGGGATGCTCCAGTGCAGCAGTTCGCGCGCGGCCAGTGACAGCAGTGCGGCGGACACGATGAAACCGGAGTTCTGGATGTTCAACGCGGCGAACACGCGTGACATCTGCGCCTTCGGCGTGCGGCTCTGGATCAGGGCGAACAGCGGAACGACGAAGATGCCGGTGAACAGGCCGATTCCGACAAGGTCGATGACGATGCGCACGCTGCCGGGCTGCTGCAGGAACTGGGAGATGCTCAGCCCCTGCACGGTGGCCTCGCCGCTGCGGGCGAAGTACAGATCGAGCAGGAACGCGGTCATGCCGAACGCGCCCAGCGGCACCAGGCCGATCTCCACTGTGCGCGCCGACAGCCTCTCGCACAGCAACGAGCCAACGCCGGTGCCGATGGAAAACAGCGCCAGTGCCAGCAGGTACAGCTTGGGTTCGCCGCCCAGGTTGGCCAGCGCATAATTCGGCAGCTGCGAGGTCAGCACGGTGCCGACGAACCAGAACCAGGACACGCCCAGGATCGCGTTGCGCACCGCCTTCTGCTGGCGCGCCATGCGCAGCACCACCAGCGACTCGGGCAGCGGGTTCCAGTTGATCTTCAGGCCCGGGTCGCCGGCATCGACCCTGGGAATCAATCGCGCCGCGATGTTGCCGCAGACCGCCAAAGCGATGACCAGCGATGCCGCGAACACGGGCCCGTGGCTGCCGGCCAGCAGGAACACGGCGCCGCCGATGATCATCCCTGACAGGATCGAGATCGATGTGCCCATCTCCACCAGCCCGTTGCCACCGGTCAGCTCCTCGGGTTTGAGTACCGAGGGCAGCACCGAGTACTTCACCGGACCGAACAGGGTCGACTGCATGCCCGTGCAGAACAGCGCCACCAGCAGGAACGGCAGGTTCTCGGTGAGGAAGCCGATCGCTGCCAACGACATGATCACGATCTCCATCGTGGTGGTGATCACGATCAGCCGCGACTTCTCCAGTTTGTCGGCGATCTGCCCGGCCAATGCCGAGAACAGGAAATAGGGAAGAATGAAGATCGCTGGCGCCAGCGTGGTGTACAGCGAACGCTGCTCTTCGGACACGCCCAGGTAGAACAGCAGGCCGATGATGGCCTGCCGGTATACGTTGTCGTTGAAAGCGCCCAGCGCCTGCACGATGAAGAACGGCAGGAAGCGGCGCTGGCGCAGCAGGGCGAACTGGTTGTGACCGGACATGGAATCTCCTTGACCGGCGCAGCCTAGCATTCCTGCCCGCCGGCCGGGCCCGGATCCAGTGCTGCCGGGCGGCGGTCAGGTCAGGCTGCGTACGGCCTCGTTGGCGGCGGCACGCAGCTTCGGCAGCAGGCGCAGCACCAGCGCCATCTGGGTGCGGATCAACTGCAGCTTCGGTGGCATCACGTCCTCGATCTGCTCCAGCTCCGCAGCGACTGCGCGGTCGGCATCATTGTCATCCTCCGCAACCGCCTGCCGTGCGGCCAGCGCGCCGGCCAGCTGCTGCAGCGCCTTGCGCACCCGGTCGCCGGCGGCCAGTGCCAGCGGGTCGCCGGCGTAGCTGTCGACCTGGTCGCGGTGGGCACCCAGTGCCGACAGATGACCGAGCAGGGTGTTGGACAACGCGAGGAAGTGGAAGCCGGCATCCAGGTTGCGGCGTACATGGCCGGGCTCGCGCAGCATGTTCGACAGTGCAGTGGACAGCGCCGCGTCGGCATTGTGCATGTCGCGGCGGGCGATGCGGTAGGCCAGGTCATCGTGCATGCCACTGCGGTACTGGCCCAGCACCGCATCCAGGTAACGCGCGGCGGTATCCAGTACCCGTGACAGGACCCGATGCAGCTGACGTCCCTGCCAGTCCGGCAGGATCAGGAAGGCGGCCGCGGCAGCGATCGCACAGCCCAGGATCGTATCCACCATGCGCGGCACGATCAGCACGAAGCCATCGCCGATCAGGTTGAAGCAGGTCAGCGCCATCACCGTGATCGCGGCCGAGGCCACCAGGTAGCGATCGGTGCGGGTGAAGAAGAACAGTAGCGCCGACAGCAAGGCGATCAGCAGCTGCACGTGCAGCTGTGGGAACAGCTGCAGCAGCGCCCAGGTCAATACCAGGCCGGCCAGGGTGCCGACGATGCGCTGTGCCAGGCGCTGGCGCGTGGCGCCGAAGTTCGGCCGGCACACGAAGACGATGGTCAACAGCACCCATGAACCGTTCTGGGCATTGAACAGGCGGATCGCCAGGAAGCCGGCGATCAGCGCCAGCGCCATGCGCAGGCCATGGCGGAACAGCACCGAGCCGGGCGTGAGCTGCTGGCGCAGCCGTACCCCCATCTCGCGCAGGGTGTGCGGGTTGCTGTCGCGCAGGCGCGTGTCGACATTGTCCAGGCTGGCCTCGGAGCGTTCGGCGTCGAGCAGCCGGCGCTCGATGCTGCGCAGGTTGTGCACCAGCAGATCCAGCGAACCGAGCAGGCGCTGCCATTGCGGGCGCTGCTGGTCGCGCAGGTAGGCCAGCGCGTCGGCGAGGTCGCGTCCGGCCTGCTGGTTGCTCTCGCCATACACGAACGGGCGGCGCAGGCGGATGGCTTCGCCCAGACGCGCGCAGGCCTGCCCCTGCAGATCGAGCAGGCGCTGGCAGCGGTACAGCACGTCGCTGTGGAAGAACGCATCCACCAGTGCGCCATAGGGATAGTGCGAGGAGCTGGCGCGCTCGTGGAAATCCTGCGCCATGTAGTACAGGCGCAGGTACAGGCCGGAGTTGACCCCGGGCCGGCCGGAACGGCCGAAGCGCGCAAGGATCGCCGTCTTTGCTTCGTTCAGGGCTCCCACCACACGCCGGTTCTGTTCGGCCAGATCCAGCTGGCGGCGCTGCAGGTCGGCCTCACGCACCGGCTCGAACAAGGCGGCTTTCAGCTGCAGGTAGCGGCCCAGTTCCTGGTAAAGACGGGCCACGCGTTCGCGCACCGGGCGGTTGGCGAACAGCGCGGTCCAGACGATGGACAGCAGGCCATACCAGACTGCACCGGCCAGCAGGTGGCTGACCGCATGCAACGCACGTGGCAGATCTCCGGCGCCGCCATGCTGTTCCAGCCCGATCATGGTGTAGATGGCCAGGGTCACCGTGGCCTGGGCGATGGAGGCGTAGCGTTCGCCCAGAGCGCCCAGCAGGGTCAGGCCGAAGGTGGACAGCGCCAGTGCGCCGATGAACAGCCACGGCCACGGGAACAGCGCGATCACCGAGGCGGCGGCGATGCAGAAGCACAGCAGCGACAGCAGCACCGCCTTGGTGCGGCCCCACCAGTTGTCGTCGGTTTCGGCGATCGCGCTGGCGATGATGCCAAGGAACGCCCCGGGCAGCGCGGGGAGCGCGTCCAGCTGCCAGCACACGGCCATCGCAGCCGACAGGGCGATGAACACGCGCAGGCCATAGCTGGCTTTCTCGTGTGCCCACAGGCGGCTGAGGCGGGAATGGGACGCGGACATGCAGGCTCGGGCGGCGGATTGCCTCCATTATGGCGGTGTGCGCGTGGGTGCGGTGTTCAATGTGCGGACCCACGGTCCGCACCCGCACAAGCCGGGTTACATCTCCCAGCGCACGCTCACCGCGAAGGTGCGCGGCAGGCCGACGCCCGCGTTCGACCAGTACCTGCGATTGGCCAGGTTCTCCACGCTGGCGCGCAGGGTGACCGGGTGCCCCGACGCCATCAGGCGGTAGCCCACACCGGCATTGACCAGGGTGTAGTCGGGCAGCTTCAGGGTATTGTCGGCGTCGTACCAGACATCGCCGTAGTAGCGCACGGCAGCATAGGTTTCCAGTCCATCGACCCACGGCAGCTGGTAGCTGGCATGCAGCACACCGCTCCAGCGCGCGGCGCCGACGGTGCGGTTGCCTTCCTGCGCGGCATTGTCGGGCGACAGCCTGTCGTAGGTCGGGTCCAGCCAGGTCACGCCGCCACCCACGGTCAGCGCATCGGTCAGGTGCAGGTCGGCGCTGGCTTCCACGCCTTCGTACAGGGTGATGCCATCCTGCACCAGGCGCAGGCCGGCGTCGGTGGGCTGGTCGATGTTGGCACCGCGTTCCAGGCGGAATGCGGCCACGTTCGCATTCCAGCGCGAGGCTTCTACCTTGGCGCCGACCTCGTACTGCTTGCTGATGGTCGGACCCAGCACATCACCGGCGTTGATGTAGGGGTTGCCCACGCGGCTGCCGGCTTCCAGCGATTCAATGTAGCTGGCGTACAGGGTCACGGCCTCGCTGGGCTTGAACATCACCGCATAGGTCGGGGTGACCGGGTAGGTGTGGTAACGGCCCTTGGTCTCGAAGTCGTTGTAGCGCCAGCCGGCCAGCACCGACCAGCCCCCGCCGAAGTCCACGGTATCGCTGGCGAATACGGCCTGCTGCACGGTTTCATCGCCGCGGGTCATCACCCGCGAACCCACCGCGTCGTGGCGGATGGCCGAACGCTGGTACAGGTTGGCGCGACCAATGGTGTTCCACTCGTAGGGGCGGTCCCAGCCCAGCCCGGTCTGGTGGCTGACGCCGGCCACCAGCTGGTGCTGCAGCGGGCCGGTGCGGAAGCCGCCCTGCACCAGCGCCTGCGCCAGTTTCCATTGGCTCTTGCCGCCCAGCTCATACACATTCACGTTGTAGTCGCCGTTCGGATCATCGATGTAGGCGAAGATCTTGTTGACGTCGTTCCAGGAGGTGGTGACGCCGTAGCTCAGGCTGGCCTTCCAGCCGCTGTTGATCTGCCAGGTGAACGCCGTGGACAGCAGGCTGGAACGGGTATCGTAGTAGGTGCCCGGCACGCTGTTGTCGACGTCGCCGGCAATCGGCCGCGGCAGCGAGGTCATGCCGATGAAGTAGTACTGCGGCGACTCTTCGCTCAGGTCGCGGGACTGGAACACGCCGTCGAAGGTCCAGGTGAGCGCATTGCTCAGGCGCGCCTCCAGCGACAGCGCGCCGACCTTGCGGTCGACATGGCCGCCGTTGAAGGTTTCGCCCTTCTCCTGATACGCGTTGAAGCGATAGCCGAACATATCTTCGTTTCCGAAGCGGCCACCGGCATCGACACCACCACTGATGATGGCCTGTTCGCGCCAGCCCAGCTGCGCCGAGAAGGCAGGGGTATCGGTCGGCTTCTTGGTGATGTAGTTGACGATGCCGCCGGGCGCGCCGAAGCCGTACAGGAAGCCGCCGGGGCCCTTCAGCAGGTCCACCTGTTCCATCACTTCCAGCGGCCATTCGGTGCCCCACGAGGATACCTGCAGACCGTTCACGCGGTAGCTGTCGTAGTTCAGATCGATGCCGCGGTTGCGGATGGGCGAGCTCCAGCCGCTGGCGTAGGCGCTTACCTGGGTGGTGACCGATGGATCGAACAGGAAGGCTTCGCCCAGCGATACGACCTGGCGCTGCTCGAGCTGTTCGCGGCCGACCGCAGTAATGGCGAACGGGGTATCGCGCAGGGCACGGTCACCCAGCGCGCCGGCTTCGGTGTGGGTGCGTTCGCCGACCACCTTGATGGCGTCCAGGTCGGTGGCGCTGCGGGCATCAGCCGGGGCTTGCGCATGGGCTGCGCAGGCGGTGGACAGGGCGGCGGCCAGCAGGGCCAGGCGCGGGGTGCGGAACGAAGGCATCGATCGGATTCCTCGGCGGACGGCCACAGGCCATCCACCCATGGTTGGGGGAAGAGGCAGTGGCTGGGATCACGCAGGCTGTCCGTGAACTGGGAGCGGGGCGCCGCAGGGGCGCAGGACCATGGCTGGTTGCGAATTGTTCTCTTTTCGTTACAGCGCGTCAAACCGTGAGCGTCGCCCGGGTGGTAGCGGCGCGCCGGGCGTGGCCCGGCGCTACCGAGGCTAGGCGCGCTGCGCGCGCTTGAGCAGTTTCGCCTCGCGCCTGCGCGCGCGCCGCGCCCGCCAACGCTCGGCCAGGCAGGAGAAGATCACGTACAGGGCCGGCGTGCTGAGCAGGGTCAGACTCTGCGAGAACAGCAGGCCACCGATCATCGCGATGCCCAGCGGCCGGCGCAGCTCCGACCCTTCGCCCAGGCCGATTGCCAGCGGAACCGCAGCCAGGATGGCCACCATCGTGGTCATCATGATCGGCCGGAAGCGGACGATGCTGGCCTCGCGTGCGGCCTCGCGCGGGGTCAGTCCGTGCTCGCGCTGCGCCACCAGCGCGAAGTCGATCATCATGATCGCGTTCTTCTTGACGATGCCGATCAGCAGCACCAGCGCGATCATCGAGATGACCGACAGCTCGGTGTTGGTACCGAACAGGGCCAGCAGCGCGCCTACGCCTGCCGCCGGCAGCGTGGACAGGATCGTCACCGGATGGATCAGGCTTTCGTACAGCATGCCCAGCACCAGGTACACGGTCAGGATCGCCGCCAATACCAGGATCAGCATGTCGCTGGGATCGGAATTGAAGCCAAAGCCTGCATCGTCGGCCAGGCGGATGTCGCCCGGCATGCGCATGCCGGCCACGGTCGCATCGATGATCGCCTTTGCCTCGCCCATGCTGACGCCGGGGGCGAGGTTGTAGCTCAGGTCCATCGTCGTGTACTGGTTCTCATGCGTGATCTGCGAAGGCGCCAGCCCCGGTACCTGGGTGGCCACCGCAGTGATCGGCACCATCTCGCCATTGCCTGCGCGCACATGGACCTCGTCCAGTGCGGTGGGGGTCGCCGTCTGCGAAGGCAGGGCATTGACCACGACGCTGTACTGGTTGATGTCCGAGTAGATCGTCGAGATCTGGCGCTGGCCGAATGCACCGTACAGCGCACCGTCGATGGCACCGACCGAGACGCCCAGTCGCGCGGCCTTGGCGCGGTCGATCACGATGTTCTGGCGCAGGCCGGCGTTGTCCACGTCGGTGCCGACATCGCGCAGCTTGGGATTCTTCTTCAGTTCCGCCTGCAGCTTCGGCAACCACTCCTGCAGCGCCGCCAGATCGTTGCCCTGCAGCGAGATGCGGTACTGCGCGCCCTGGCTGGAGCCGCCGCCGTCGTTGCTGGGCAGATCCTGGATGGCGCGCAGCCGCAGCTGCAGGTCGGGATAGCGGTCGGCCTTGGCGCTCAGTCGCGCCAGTGCGTGCGCGGTGGTCTCGCGGCGGCCTTCCTTGCGTGACTTCAGTTCGACATTGAACTGCGCGCTGGAACCCTGGCGGCCACTGCCCAGGCGCACGCCGACGGTCTTCACCGCCGGGTCGGCCATCAGCATGTCGGTGATGCGGCGCTGGCGGTTGACCATGTCCTCGAAGGACACGGTCGCGCTGGAGTTGGCGCGGCCCCAGATGAGCCCGGTGTCCTGTGGCGGGAAGGCGCCCTTCTTCACCGCGCCGAACAGGAAGACGGTCACGCCGATCAGGATCAGCGGCGTGAGGGAGAGCAGCAACGCGTGGCGCAGGGAGAAATCGAGGAACACCGTGTAGATGCGCAGCATGCGTTCGTGGCCGGCGTCCAGCCAGCGGCCCAGGCGCGAGGGTGCCGCGCGATGGTCGTGCGCACTGAGGAACCGGCTGCACAGCGCCGGCGTCAGCGTCAGCGAGACGATCATCGAGACCACGATCGCCGCCACCAGGGTGACGGTGAACTCACGGAAGAACGCGCCCATCATGCCGCTGGCGAACAGCAGCGGGATGAACACCGCAACCAGCGAGGCGGTAATCGAGACGATCGTGAAGCCGATCTCGCGTGCGCCGGTGAACGCTGCCTGCAGGCGCGGCATGCCTTCGTCGAGGTGGCGCATGATGTTCTCGATCACCACGATCGCATCGTCCACCACGAAGCCGATCGCGATCACCAGCGCCAGCAGGCTCAGGTTGTTCAGGGTGAAGCCCAGCGCATACATCACCAGTGCGGCGCCGGCCAGCGACAGCGGCACCGTCACGGCCGCGATCAGGGTCGGGGCGAGCCGGCGCAGGAACAGCGCCATGGTCAGCACCACCATCGCCAGGCTGATCAGCAGGGTGATCTGCACTTCGTGCAGCGACGAGCGGATCGTCGGCGTGCGGTCGAAGTATGGCGTCATCGTGGTGCCCGGCTGCAGGTAGTCACGCAGCGTCGGGATCTGCGCCTTCACCCGGTCGACGGTCTCCACGATGTTTGCGCCGGCGCGGGTAAACACATACATGACCACCGCGGGCTTGTGGTCGAACCATGCCGCCTGGTAGGCGTCCTGCTGGCCGTCGTAGACGTTGGCGACGTCCTTCAGGCGGATGACCCGGCCGTCGCCTTCGGTCTTCACCACCAGGTTGGCGAAGTCTGCAGCGCGGGCCACCGAATCGTTGGTGATGATCGCGGTGGTGGAGTTGCCATCGCTGAGGAAGCCGGTCGGCGAGGTCACATTGGCCGCGCGCACCGCGTTGCGCAGGTCGTCGGCGGTCAGGCCCAGCGCGTTCATCAGCCGCAGGTTGACGTCCACGCGCACTGCCGGCGTCGACGCGCCGGCGATGTCCACCGAGGCCACGCCGCTGATCTGGCGGATGCGCTGGGCCAGCAGCGAGTCGGCCACGTTGTACAGCTCATCGGCCGACTGCGTCTGCGAGGTCAGTGCGATGGCGATCACCGGGTCGTCGTTCGGATTCGCCTTCTGGTACATCGGCGAGCCCATGCCCGAGGGCAGATCGGCCTGCGCGGAATTGATCGCGGTCTGCACGTCCAGCGCCGCCGAATCGATGTCACGGTCGCTCTGGAAGATCATGAACACCAGCGAGCTGCCTTCCGAGCTCGACGAGCGCATGCGGTCGATGCCCGGCAGCTGGCCCAGATGACGCTCCAGCGGTGCGGTGACCGTGGAGGCCATCGTCGCCGCGTCGGCACCGGCCTGGCTGGCGTGCACGAAGATCACCGGAATCTGGATGTTCGGCAGTGCCGAAACACCCAGCCTCAGGTAGCAGATCAGGCCCACCATGAACAGGCCGATGGCCAGCAGGGCGGTACCGATCGGGCGGCGGATGAAGGGGCCGGACAGGTTCATCGCGCGGCCCCCCGCAGCAGCGGGGCAGGGGTCATGCCTGCGGCTCCTGCAGCGTGCCCTCGCGCAGTGCGCGTTGCTCGCGGCGGCGCGCCAGCCACTCGGAGAAGCGCTCCATGTACAGGTAGATCACCGGCGTGGTGTACAGCGTCACCAGCTGCGAGAGCAGCAGGCCGCCGACGATGGCGATGCCCAGCGGACGGCGCAGTTCCGAGCCGATGCCGGTACCCAGCGCGAGTGGCAGCGCGCCGAGCATGGCCGCAGCCGTGGTCATCATGATCGGGCGGAAGCGCAGCAGGCAGGCGCGGCGGATCGCTTCATGCGCGTTGGCACCGGCGCGGCGTGCTTCGATCGCGAAGTCCACCATCATGATGCCGTTCTTCTTGACGATGCCGATCAGCAGCACGATGCCGACGATGCCGTCCACCGACAGGCTCAGGCCACACAGCATCAGCGCCAGCAGCGCGCCGACGCCTGCCGGCGGCAGGGTCGAGATGATCGTGATCGGATGGATGTAGCTCTCGTACAGCACGCCCAGCACGATGTAGATGACCACCAGCGAGGCCAGCAGCAGCCACACCACATCGGTCTGGCTGCCGGTGAACTCGGCGGCCTTGCCGATGAACTCGGCATGCAGGTGCGCCGGCATGTCCAGACTGTCCTTGGTCTCCTGGATCGCGCGTACCGCTTCGGACAGCGAATAGCCCGGCGCGACGTTGAACGAGACGGTCACGGCCGGCAGCTGCTGCTGGTGGCTGACCACCAGCGGGGCGCTGGTCACCTGGCCTTCGGCCAGCGCCGACAACGGAATGATGTTGCCGGCACCGACCGTGATGCCGGTGTTCTGCGCGCCGATGCCGGTGGCCGTGGAGGAGTTGGAGGAGGTGACCTGGCCGAAGCTGGTGGCGTTGGTGCCGGTCAGCGCGCCAGCACCGTTGGAGGCTACCGCCAGCTGCTCCATCAGCGCGGTGCTGGTGCGGAACTCCGGTGCCACTTCCAGCACCACGCGGTACTGGTTGAGCTCGGTGAAGATGGTCGAGATCTGGCGCTGGCCGAACGCATCGTAGAGCGTGTCATCGATGGTCTGCATCGGCACGCCCAGCACGCTGGCCTTGTCACGATCGATCGTCAGCTGCAGGGCACGGCCCTGGTTGGACAGGTTGTTGTCCACGTCGGCCAGCTCCGGCCGCTGGCGCAGGGCCTCGGTCAGGCGCGTGGCCTGGGTGGCGACGGTGGCCGCGTCCACGTCCGACAGGGAGTACTGGTACTCGGTCGCGGCCACGCGGGTGTCGAGGGTGACGTCCTGCACCGGCTTCAGATACAACGCTACGCCGGGAATCCCGGCGACGGCCTCCTGCAGGCGCGGCAGGATCCGGTCCAGCCCATCACGCTGGCTGCGCTCCTTCAGCACGATCGACAACTGGCCCTGGTTGAGCGTGGGGTTCATGCTGCCAGCGCCGATGAAAGCCGACACGCCAGTCACATCCGGATCCTTGCGCAGCGCTTCGGCCACCTGCCTGGTGCGCTGCTCCATCTGCGGGAACGCGATGTTCTGGTCGGCCTGCACCACGCCGGTGATCAGGCCGGTGTCCTGCTCGGGCAGCAGGCCCTTGGGAATCAGCACGTACAGCAGAACGGTCAGCACAAGGGCGCCGCCGGCCACGGCCAGGGTCAGGCGCTGGTGGTCCAGCACCCAGTCCAGGCTGCGCTCATACAGGCCGACGGTGCGGCTCCACACGGTCTGCTTGCCGGCCGCGTGCGCCCGTTCATGCGCGTCCTCGCCTTCCGGCAGCGCGTCGGGCTTGAGCAGGTAGGCGCACATCATCGGGGTGAGCGTCAGCGAGATCAGCATCGACAGCACGACCGCGATGCTCAGCACCCAGGCGAACTCATGGAACAGGCGGCCGGTGACGCCGGGCATCAGCAGCAGCGGCAGGAACACTGCCACCAGCGATACCGTCAGCGACAGCACGGTGAAGCCGATCTGGCGCGCACCGATCTCGGCCGCTTCCTTGCCGCTCTTGCCCTGCTCGATGTAACGGACGATGTTCTCGATCATGACGATGGCATCGTCGACAACGAAGCCGGTGGCGACCACCAGTGCCATCAGCGAAAGGTTGTCCAGCGACATGCCGGTGAACGCCATCACCGCGAACGTGCCGGCCAGCGACAACGGTACCGCCACCGAAGGAATGATCGTGGCCCACAGGCGGCGCAGGAACACGAAGATCACCGCCACGACCAGGCCGATGGTCAGTACCAGGGTGAACTGCACTTCGTGCACGGAGGCGCGGATGGTCTCGGTACGGTCGTTGAAGATCTCCAGATGCACGTCGGCCGGCAGCACGCCCTGCAACTGCGGCAGGATCGCGCGGATGCGCTCGACGGTCTGCACGATGTTGGCGCCCGGCTGGCGGCGCACTTCGAGAAGGACAGCCGGCTTGCCGTCGGCCCATGCGGCCAGCTGGTCGTTCTCCACGCCGTCCACCACCGCGGCCACGTCCGACAGCCGCACCGGGCGGCCGTTCTTGTAGCTGATGATGGTGTCGCGGTATTCGGCGGCACTGGACAGCTGGTCATTGGTGCCGATGCTGTAGGACTGCGTCTTGCCGTTCAGCGAGCCCTTCGGCGCATTGACGTTGGCCTGGGTGAGCGCGCTGCGCAGTTCTTCCAGGGTCAGGCCCATGTTCGACAGCTGCGCCGGATTGACCTGGATGCGCACCGCCGGGCGGACATTGCCGGCGATCGACACCAGGCCCACGCCCTGCACCTGCGACAGGCGCTGGGCCAGGATCGAATCGGCGTAGTTGTTGACCTCCCGCAGCGGGCGCGTGTCCGAGGTGAGCTTCAGGGTGACGATGGCCGCATCGGCGGGGTTCACCCGGTTGTAGACCGGCTGGTAGGGCAGCGACGAGGGCAGGGTGGCCTGGCGGATCGCCGCCTGCACGTCCTGCGCGGCGATATCGATGTCGCGGTCCATCGAGAACTGCAGGATGATCGTCGACAGCCCGGCCGACGAATCGGACGTCATCAGGTCCAGGCCGGAGATCTGGCCGAACTGCCGCTCCAGCGGGGTGGTGACCAGCGAGGCCATCGTGGTGGCATTGGCACCCGGGTACTGGGTGGTGACCACCAGGCTGGGCGCATCGATTTCCGGCAGTGCCGACACCGGCAGCTTGCGATAACCGAGAATGCCCAGCAGCAACAGGCCCGCCATCAGCAGCGAGGTGGCGATCGGGCGGCGGATGAAGATCGTCGAAAAGCCCACGGACTGATCCTTGCTGGCGCTTCAATGGCAGCGCCGGCGTCGATGCCGGCGCGAAAGGAATCGGTGGCCTGCGCTCAGCGCGGGCCACCACCGCGGCGGCCTGCGCCGCCACTCTTCTGTTCGGCGGCCTTCAATTCGGCCTCGGTTGGTGCAGCCGGGGTCTCACCGGGCTTCAGGGCCGTGACCTTGCTGCCGGGCTTCAGGCGGAACTGGCCTTCACTGACCACCCGCTCGCCGCCCTTCAGGCCCTCGGCGATCTGCACGTGGCTGTCGCCCACTTCCACGCCGCTGCGCACGGTCTGCATCTTCACCGTGTTGTCGCCCTGCACGACGTAGACATACTCGCCGTCCGGGCCACGCAGCACGGCCTGGGTCGGAATCACCACGCCGCCGCCGATGGTGCGCAGCTGCATGCGCACATTGACGAACTGGCCGGGCCACAGGCCGTTGTCCGCATTGTCGAACACCGCGCGTGCCTTGAAGGTGCCGCTGTCGGCGCTGATCAGGTTGTCGACCACATCGAGCTTGCCGTCGCCGGACAGCACGTGCGAATCGGCACGGTCCAGCGCGGCCACCGGAACGCTGCCGGCCGCCTGTGCCTGGCGCACATCGCCGAGCTGGCGTTCGGGCAGGTTGAACAGCACGTGGATCGGGTGGATCTGGGTCAGGGTGACCAGGGCGGTGCCCGCGTTGACCACGTTGCCGGCATCGACTGCACGGATGCCGGCGATGCCGGAGATCGGCGCAGTGACCTTGGTGTACTGCAGCTGCACCTGCGCCGAGCGCATGCTCGCCTCGTTGGCGGCCACTGCGCTTTCGTACTGTGCCACTTGGTTGCGTTGTGTATCCAGATCGGTCTTGGCGACGTACTGGCGGTACTCGGGGGCATTGGAGCGCTGGTAGTTGGAGCGCGCGGTCGCCAGCAGCGCCTCGTTCTGGCGCTTGGCGGCAGCGGCCTGGTCATAGCTGGCCTGGGCGGTACGTGGGTCGATCACCGCCAGCACGTCGCCCTGCTTCACTTCCTGGCCTTCGCGGAAGTTCAGGCTCATCAGCTGGCCGCCGACCTGAGGGCTGACCGTGACGGTATTCATCGCGGTGACCGTACCGAGCGCACTGGCGTAGACGGGCACGTCCTGGCGCACGGCGTCGACCACGGTCACCGGTACCGGTGCGGCATCGGCGTCATCGCCACCTTGGCCGGCGGCGACGCCGGGCCTGCCGGCCTTGTCCTTGCCACCGCCCAGCACGCGCAGGCCCACCACGGCCAGCACCAGTACGGCCACGACCAGCAGCACGATCTTCCAAACACGTGACATTCAAGGACTCCAAGAGGGCTGGACGGGCGGGGCCCGGTGGGCAATGCGCAAAGCATACCTGTGCCACATCACGTTTCCTGCATGACGGATGGGACGGGCGCTAGGACCGGTGCCGGCCGTGGAGGTTCCCGTAAAGGCAGCGTTGCCCTACATTCAGGTGCAGAACCCTGCCGTGGAGTACCGAAATGCGCCGTTCGTTGCTGCTGTCCGCCCTGATCCTGGCCCTGCCGGCCCTTGCCCATGCCCAGGACGGGCAGCGCCCCGAGGTGACCGCGGCCGCACAGCGGCTGCAGGCCAAAGTGGTGGAGTGGCGCCGTGATTTCCACCAGCATCCGGAGCTGTCCAACCGCGAAGTACGGACCTCGGCCGAGGTCGCCAAGCACCTGCGCGCAATGGGCCTGAAGCCGAAGACCGGCATTGCCCATCATGGCGTGGTGGCGATCATCGAAGGCGGCAGGCCGGGTCCGAAGATCGCCCTGCGCGCCGACATGGACGCGCTGCCGGTGACCGAACAGACCGGCCTGCCGTTCGCCTCGAAGGCGACCGATCAGTACCGCGGGCAGACGGTGGGCGTGATGCATGCCTGCGGCCATGATGCCCATACCGCCACCCTGCTGGGTGTGGCCGAGGCGCTGGTGGCAATGAAGAAGGACCTGCCGGGCCAGGTCATGCTGATCTTCCAGCCGGCAGAGGAGGGCGCGCCGCCGCCGGAAGAAGGCGGTGCCGCGCTGATGCTGAAGGAGGGCCTGTTCGCCGACTTCAAGCCGGAAGCCGTGTTCGGCCTGCATGTGTTCTCCAGCGTGCAGGCCGGTCAGATCGCCGTGCGTGGCGGTCCGCTGATGGCCGCCTCGGACCGCTTCGGCATCAAGGTGATCGGTCGCCAGACGCATGGCTCCGCGCCGTGGAACGGTGTCGACCCGATCGTTGCCACGGCCGATCTGGTCGGTACCGCGCAGACCATCGTCAGCCGTCGCGCGAATCTGTCCAAGCAGCCGGCGGTGCTCACCTTCGGTGCGATCAACGGCGGCATCCGCTACAACATCATTCCGGACGAGGTGGAGATGGTCGGCACCATCCGCACGTTCGACGAGGGCATGCGCCAGCAGATCTTCGCCGACCTGCGCAACGTCGCCGAGCACACTGCGGCCGCGCACGGGGCAAAGGCGGTCACCGACATCTACGAATCAGAGGGCAACCCGGCCACGGTCAACGATCCGGCGCTGACGGCGCGCATGCTGCCGAGCCTGCAGGCGGTGGTGGGCAAGGACAACGTGTACGAACCGCCCCTGCAGATGGGCGCGGAGGACTTCTCGCTGTATGCCAAGGAGGTGCCGGGCATGTTCTTCTTCGTCGGCTCCACCAGCGTTGGCATCGATCCGGCGACGGCACCGGCCAATCATTCGCCGAAGTTCCTGCTGGATGAGAAGGCGCTGGACGTGGGACTGCGTGCACTGCTGCAGGTGAGCCTGGACTACCTGCATGGTGCCGGCACCCCGGCAGGGTGAGGCTTTGCGGCAGGGCTTGCAGCCCTGCACCCCTGAAGCAACGGCAACGTCAACGGCAAAAGCGGTGCTGGATTTCTGTTGGTTGGGCGGGGCGGTGTGGGCCTGCAGGACACGCCGTAAACCCGTCCATGGGGGCTCGATGGCGCCATCCATGGCGCCAACGGTCCTGCAGGCCCACACCGCCCCGCCCCCGACAGGTTCACGCGGCTGCTGGTAGGTGTCGACCTTGGTCGACACAGGCAGACATCGGGAATGTCTGAAGGATTGGCTTTTGATTTTGATTTTTCTGATCTTTCCCGTGGTGGTGGCTGCGTGCAGGGAACTGTCAGGGGCCGGGTGGGTAGGCGGGGCGGGGGTGTCCGCGGCATGGATGCCGCGGCCAAGCCCCCAAGGACGGGTTTACGGCGTCCCCCGACCCGCCTACCCACCCGGCCAAGCCGATAGACCGCCTTCCACGACCAACCGACAAAACCACCACGGAGGGGCTCCGCCGTTGGCCGGCCCGGCCGGAGGCCCGGCCCCGTCGCGATACAATGGCCCCATGAACACCCCCCAGGATTCCAGCCTCGGTCGCGAGGTCAGTTACCCGTCGCAGTACGATCCCGGCCTGCTGTTTCCCATCCCCCGCCGCGCCGCCCGCGCCGAGATCGGCCTCGACGACACCGCGCTGCCGTTCGTCGGCCATGATCGCTGGCATGCGTTCGAGCTGAGCTGGCTCGACCCGCGTGGCAAGCCGCAGGTGGCCGTCGCCACCGTGCAGGTGCCCTGCACCTCGCCGTGCCTGATCGAATCGAAGTCGTTCAAGCTGTACCTGAATTCCCTCAACAGCACCCGCATCGACAGTGCCGAGGCACTGCATGCGCGTCTTGTCGACGATCTGTCAGCCTGTGCCGGCGCACCCGTGCAGGTGGCGTTCGGCCTGCCCGAACTGCGCCCGGTACCGCTGGGCGAATCCATCGACGGCCTGGACCTGGAGATCGACTGCTACGGCCCCCCGCAGGCGGACTTCCTCTCGGCCGACGCTGCGCAGCCGGTGGAGGAGACCTTGGTTTCCGCGCTGCTGAAATCCAACTGCCCGGTTACCGGCCAGCCGGACTGGGCCACGGTCAGCCTGCGCTATCGGGGGCCGAAGATCGACCGGGCCGGCCTGCTACGCTATCTGGTGAGCTACCGCGAGCACGCGGAATTCCACGAGCAGTGCGTGGAGCGGATCTTCAGCGAGGTCTCCGCGCGCTGCCGGCCGCAATGGCTTGAAGTGGAAGCGCGCTACACGCGTCGCGGCGGCCTCGACATCAATCCATGGCGCGCCAGCCCCGGCATTGCTGCCCCGGCCGCGACCTACCGCGAGCTGCGCCAGTAACCGCCGCAGGCGGTTACGGTAGCGCCGGGCCACGCCCGGCGAGCGCAGCGGGCCCACCAACCCCTCGCAGGCGGTTGCGGGTAGCGCCGGGCCACGCCCGGCGAGCGCAGCGGTCCCAGCCACCGCCGCCGGGCATGGCCCGGCGCTACCGGTGGAGCAGCGGGCAGGGGGTGTCCATCTCCCGATTGTTCAGCCCCCCCGGGGGGCGGCTTCACATCTGCACCATCCCCATTTAACAACCGCCATGGCACCGTGCGAACCACGTAGTCATGCAGACGGGAGTTGTGGATGAGTACCGAGAAGAAAGCTGATTTCTCCGGCGTCAGCGCCAGCGTCGACAGTACCGCCCAGCAGGCACCGAAGGCGGACTTCTCCGGCGTCAGCGGCTCGGTGGACAGCACCGCCGAGGTGGTCAGCGGCGGCACCTACACCGTGCAGAAGGGGGACTCGCTGTCGAAGATCGCCAAGGCGCATCTTGGCGACGCCAATGCCTGGAAGAAGATCTTCGAAGCCAACCGGGACGTGCTCGATGACCCGGACAAGATTTTCCCTGGCCAGACCCTGAAACTGCCACCGAAGTAAGCCGGCCGCGCCCGCACGCCATCCGACAATCCTGGGAGGAACACCGAATGATCAAGACCACGCCGCTCCAGACCGCCCTGCTGACCGCCCTGTTGGGCAGCGTCGCCCTGGTGGGTTGCAAGAAGAAGGAAGAGTCGACCGACAGCAATGCAGCGCCCGCTGCCACCGCCCCGGCCGAAACGGCCCCGGCACCGATGACCGGCGCGCCGCCGCCGATGTCTGAGGCGGCAGTAGCCGTCTCCTCCGTCTCCGTCGGCAAGACGGCGGCAGCGGACAAGTCTGTCGCTCCGGCAGCACTGTTCGCGCCGAAGGACGATGTGATCGTGTCGGTCCGCACAGACGGTGCTGCCAACAACGTCAACGTCGGCGCCAAGCTGACCTTCCAGGACGGTCAGGTCGCCGGCGAGCAGAATGCCACGCTGAACACCAGCGGTGCCGAGACCACCAACATCACCTTCAAGAATGCCAATGGCTGGCCGGCCGGCAAGTACCGCGCCGAAGTCATGGTTGATGGTAAGGCGGCCGGAACGCCGCAGGAGTTCGAGGTCAAGTAAGTCCTGCCGACTCTCTCCCGGCAGGGCTCACGATGGACGCAGCCGCGAGGCTGCGTCTTTTTTTTTGCGTGACACCCCCAGCCGGGTGAATCACTGCGTTGCAGTACCGGCGCGTATGGCGCGGCTTTGCCCCGCGCGGCTGAAAACGCGACAATGCAGGGGTTTCCCCGCCGCGCGCCCACCCTGACGGCGACGGGGGAAAGCGTGGGGCCAGGCCCCGCGCGAGACACGGTTGCACGTGGTCCGGCGCTGCCGCCGGGCTTTCCCTGAGCACTGCTACAGAGTCCAAGTCCCCCATGTCCAAGATTCTCTACACGCTGACCGACGAAGCCCCGTTCCTGGCCACCCAGTCGCTGCTGCCGATCGTCGATGCCTACACCGCCACCGCTGGCATCGTGGTGGAAACCCGCGACATCTCGCTGTCCGGGCGCATTCTTTCGCAGTTCCCGGAACTGCTGGGTGAGGAGCAGAAGGTCAGTGACGACCTGGCCGAGCTGGGCCAGCTGGCGACCACGCCGGACGCCAACATCATCAAGCTGCCCAACATCTCCGCCTCGGTGCCGCAGCTGAAGGCGGCCATCAAGGAGCTGCAGGACCAGGGCTATCCGTTGCCGGATTACCCGGAAACGCCGGCCGACGACCAGCAGCGCGACTACAAGGCGCGCTACGACAAGGTCAAGGGCAGCGCGGTGAATCCCGTGCTGCGCGAAGGCAACTCCGACCGTCGCGCGCCGCTGTCGGTGAAGAACTATGCCCGCAAGCATCCGCATCGCATGGGCGCCTGGTCCGCCGATTCGAAGTCGCACGTCTCGCACATGGACGCGGGCGACTTCTATGGCAGCGAAAAGTCGGCAACCCTCGCCAACGCCGGCACCCTGAAGATCACCTTCCATGGCAATGACGGCAGCACCGTCGTGCTGAAGGAAAAGACCGCGGTCAAGGCCGGTGAGATCGTTGATGCCGCCGTGATGAGCCGCAAGGCGCTGGCTGCCTTCATCGACGCGCAGATCGCCGATGCCAAGAGCCAGGGCGTGCTGTTCTCGCTGCACCTGAAGGCGACCATGATGAAGGTCTCCGACCCGATCATGTTCGGCGTGGTCGTGGAAGAGTTCTACAAGGACGTGCTGGCCAAGCACGCCGACGCCATCCGGCAGGCCGGTTTCGATGCCAACAACGGCATCGGAGACCTGGTCGCGCGCCTGCCGTCGCTGCCGGAGGCCACCCGCGCCGCCATCGAAGCCGACCTGAAGGCCGAGTACGCGCAGCGCCCGGGCCTGGCGATGGTCAACTCGGACAAGGGCATCACCAACCTGCACGTGCCGAGCGACGTGATCGTCGACGCCTCGATGCCGGCGATGATCCGCGACTCCGGCAAGATGTGGAATGCCGAAGGCAAGCTGCAGGACACCAAGGCGGTCATCCCGGACCGCTGCTATGCCGGCGTCTACCAGGCCGTCATCGACGACTGCAAGGCGCACGGCGCCTTCGACCCGGCCACCATGGGCTCGGTGCCGAACGTCGGCCTGATGGCGCAGAAGGCCGAAGAGTACGGCTCGCACGACAAGACCTTCCAGATCGCCGCCGACGGCGTGGTCAAGGTCACCGATGACGCGGGCAGCGTGGTGTTCGAGCACGCGGTGGAGGCCGGTGACATCTGGCGCATGTGCCAGACCAAGGACGCCCCGATCCAGGACTGGGTCAAGCTGGCGGTCGAGCGCGCGCGCCTCAGCAGCACCCCCGCCGTGTTCTGGCTGGACGCTGCCCGCGCCCATGACGCGCAGGTCATTGCCAAGGTCGAGCAGTACCTGAAGAACCACGACACCGCCGGCCTGGACATCCGCATCCTGCCGCCGGTGGAAGCCACCGCGTTCTCGCTGGCCCGCATCCGCAAGGGCGAAGACACCATCTCGGTGACCGGCAACGTGCTGCGTGACTACCTGACCGACCTGTTCCCGATCATGGAGCTGGGCACCAGCGCCAAGATGCTGTCGATCGTGCCGTTGATGGCCGGTGGTGGCCTGTTCGAGACCGGTGCCGGCGGCTCGGCTCCCAAGCATGTACAGCAGTTCGTTGAAGAGGACTACCTGCGTTGGGATTCGCTGGGTGAGTTCCTGGCGCTGGCAGCGTCGCTGGAGCATCTGGGCAACCGCTACGACAATGCAGCAGCCCGTGTACTGGCCAAGGCGCTGGACGAAGCCAACGGCCAGTTCCTGGACAACGACAAGTCGCCTTCGCGCAAGCTCGGTGGCATCGACAACCGTGGCAGCCACTTCTACATCGCGCTGTACTGGGCGCAGGCCCTGGCCGCGCAGGACGAGGATGCCGCACTGAAGGCACGCTTCGCCCCGCTGGCCAAGGCCCTGACCGACAACGAGCAGAAGATCGTCGAAGAGCTGATCGCAGTGCAGGGCAAGGCCGTGGACATCGGCGGCTACTACCGCCCGGACGTGGAAAAGGCCAGCAAGGCGATGCGCCCGAGCGCGACCTTCAACGCCGCGCTGGAGCAGCTGCGCGGTTGATCCATCGCCTTTCGGTCGTGACCCCGGAACCCGCGCTTCGGCGCGGGTTTCTTTTTGGCTCCGGGGTCAGATCCCCTTTTGCCATGCAAAAGGGATCTGACCCCAAGCGATGAAAACGTGACTTCCGTCAGCTGTCGGAATGCCGTCAATACGGCATGAAACTTGCCCGCGATGGCCGTCGCAGAACCGATGCGTGCGTACGCGCGGGCACTGTCAATCTGAGCGGTCGATCACGACGGACGCCGAGGGCGATGACCTAGCCTTGGCGACGCGAGATCGCCGGGGAGGCGATCGCACGGGGAACACGGATGGCACGCGTGCTGGTAGTGGGAGCCGATATCCAGGGAGAGCAGGCCCTGCTCAGGCGCCTGCGCATCGCTTCGGCCCTGCCTGACGGCCAGATCCGCCGCAGCCAGGATCTGGACGACTGTGATCTGCTGGTCATCCGCGATACACCCGCATTGCGCAGCGCGGCCCTGCGCATGCGCCAGCAGCGGCCCCGCCTGCAGTGCTGGATCGAAGATCCCGGTGGCCAGCTGCGCGACGGCGATGGCCAGCAGCGTGTGCTCGATGACGGCGCGATCGGCCGCGCACTGCGTGGCATGCAGCGCCCACCGGAACCCGTAATTCCACACGTGCCCGCGCCGATCCGCCTGGCCGATGGTGCACACGCGATCACCCGCCTGCTGCGCGAGCGCTTGCCACTGCGGCAGGGATACGCGCTGCTGGGGGATGCCGCTGCGCCCCTGCTGCTGCTGGACCTGGAGCAGGACCAGGCCATCGCACTGCACGAGCCCGTCGTGGCATTGGTCGAACGCCTTGCGCGGGGGTTCGAACAGCTCTGGCTCGATGCGCTGACAGCAGCGCAGCTGCAGGCCCAGGCGGCAGATCGCACCCGGCAGCCATTGCGCCCGTTGCTGTGGCAGTGGGCGCAGCGCAGCCCGCATTGGCAGGCCCTGGACGAGCGCCTGCGCGTCGCCTCGGTGAAACTGCTGCGCTGGCCTGACTTCCGCGTACTGGGCCACGATCACGATGGCTTCCGCCTGTGCTCGCTGCTGCTCAAGCGCGCCTGTACGGTGGACGAGTGTGCCGTGCTGCTCGACCTTCCGCAGGCTGCAGTACGCGATTTCGTGCACGCCGCTTATCTGTGTGGCTATGCGCAGCTGCAACCGGCGCCTGCGGCGACGGTGACGGTCATGCGCGGCACGGGCAACGACAGCGGGCTATTGGCCCGGCTGTGGCGCCACCTGCGCGGGAGCGAACGCAATGCGTGAGCACAAGGTGGTCGTGCTGGGTGGCATGGGCAGCGGCAAGTCGACGCTGGTGCGCAGCATCGCCGCCGGCACGGTGGTGGACACCGACGTCGCCAACAGCGATCGGCTTGGCGCCGACAAGGCATCGACCACGGTGGCGCTCGACTACGCCGACATCGATCTGCCCAATGGCGAGCGTCTCCGCCTGTACGGTACGCCGGGTCAGCAACGTTTTGATTTCCTGTGGCCGATCCTGCTGCAGGGCGCGCGCGGCGCGGTGCTGCTGCTGGATGGCCGACGTGCCGGCGTGGCTGCCGAACTGGACGGCTACCTGCAGGTGCTGCGGCCGTTCGGACCGGCGCTGGCACTGGTGGTGGCGGTGACCCATCTGGACCAGGCACCGGCGGCCGCGATGGAACACTGGGCAGCACATGCGCAGATCGACGGCCAACCGCTGCCGCTGCTGCCGCTGGATGCGCGCGACCGCGAACAGGGGCTGTTGCTGATGGATGTGCTGATGAGCGAGATCGAAGCGTACGCGCTGGTGACCGCGCATGGCTGACGGACAGGCCGCACTGCTGCCCGATGCGCGCCAGCGCGAACGCCTGCAGCCGTTGCTGCAGGACCTGCAGCACCGGGTGGAAGGGGTGCGCACCGTGGTGCTGGCCAGTGTCGATGGCTTCGCGCTGGTCAGCGCCGGTGCCGAAGGGCGTGGTGAACGCCTGGCCGCGATGACCAGCGCAATGCTGGCGCTGGCGGCAGCGGTAGGGCGCGAGCTGGTCCTGGGAGACCTGCAGACGCTGATGCTGGAAGCCGCGGGCGGCAAGGTGCTGATGCTGGCCATTCACGGTGAAGGGCGTGTGCCGCTGCTGCTGATGGCAGCCTGCGACCAGCGCAGCGTGATCGGCCAGGTGCTGTGGCAGAGCAGGGAATGTGGCCAGGCGATCCTGGCCGAACTCGGCGGACCGTGAGCCCGGCCGCAGGGGAACGAGGGGCTCGAACCTACACCGACAAGGGGTGCAACGTGTCTGGATTGAATGAATCGTTGAATGCACTGATGGGTATCGATGGCGCGCAGGCCGTGGCGCTGGTCGACTATGAAAGCGGCATGCTGCTGGGCGAAGCCGGTGCGGGGATGGACATGGAAGTGGCGGCAGCCGGCAACACCGAAGTGATCCGCGCGAAGATGAAAACCGCAGCGTCGCTCAACCTCAACGACAGCATCGAGGACATCCTGATCTCGCTGGGCAGGGCGTACCACATCATGCGCCCGGTGGCCAGGAAGAAGGGCCTGTTCTTCTACATCGTGCTGGACCGTAGCAAATCCAATCTGGCATTGGCCCGGCGCAAGGTGCAGGAAGTGGAGGCCGAGCTGGCCATCTGAGCCGATGCCTGTTGGAGCCGGGCATGGCCCGGCTCTACCCATTCCACCCCACGCCGGCGTATGGTTGAGCCATCTTCCCCGGTGAGCCCTGCATGTCCACGCCTGACATCGCTGCCGAGCTGGCGCCGCGCATCGCAGGCGCCATCCGCGATGGATTCGAGCAGTACCATGCCCGCTTCGCGGCGATCACCGCCCGCGCGCGGCAGCGCTTCGAGCAGCGCGACTGGAACGGTGCCCGCCAGGACGCCGTCGAGCGCATCGCCCTGTACGACCTGTGCATCGCCGAGCAGATGGACGCACTGCGCAGGCTTGCCGGCGAGGCGATCGGCGAGCGCTCGCTGTGGTTGCAGGTGCACGGCGCCTACAGCGCCCTGCTGCAGGGGTTGATCGACGCCGAGCTGTACAAGACGTTCTACAACACGCTGTCGCGGCGGTTGTTCGCCACTCGCGGCGTGGACCCGGCGGTGGAGTTCATCGCCTTCGATGTCGAGCCGTCCGATGCGATCACCCATCCGGTCGCCCGCCACACCTATGCGGTCTCGCCGACGCGCCCGGTGGAGGCGCTGCAGCGGGTGCTGGCTGACTATCGCTTCGATGTTCCCTATGCGCACCAGCTGCGCTGTGCCGCCGCCATCGCCGTACGGTTGCAGGATGATCTTGCGCACTGGGGCGATACGCCGGTACGCAGCATCGAACTGCTGGATACCGTGTTCTACCGCGAGCGTCGCGCCTATCTGGTAGGGCGCGTCTTCGGCGAGCATCGCTTCTCGCCCTGCGTGATCGCGCTGGTCAACGACGAACAGGGCCTGCGTGCCGATGCAGTGCTGACCCGTCGCCGCGATGTCGCCCACCTGTTCGGCGTGTCGCGCAGCTATTTCCAGGCCGACCTGGCCACCGTCGGCGACGCCGTGGTGTTCCTGCGCAGCCTGCTGCCGGGCAAGCCGATCGACGAAATCTACACCGTGCTGGGCCGTGCCAAGCAGGGCAAGACCGAGCGCTACCGCACCTTCTTCCGCCATTTCAATGAACATCCACACGAGCGCCTGGTCCACGCCGAAGGCACCCCCGGCATGGTCATGGCCGTGTTCACCCTGCCCAGTTACCCGCTCGTGTTCAAACTCATCCGCGATCGTTTCGCCTGGCCGAAGGCGATGTCACGGCAGCAGGTGGAAGAGAAGTACGCGCTGGTGTTCAACCTGGACCGTGTCGGCCGCCTGCTGGACGCGCAACCCTATCGGCACCTGCGCTTCCCGCGCGACCGCTTTGCGCCGGCGCTGCTTGACGAACTGCTGGGCCAGTGCGCGCAGAGCATCCGCGTCGATGGCGACGAAGTGGAAGTGGCGCTGTGCTACGTGCAGCGCCGTTTCCGCCCGTTGAACCTGTACCTGCGCGAGCAGGGCGCAGAGCCGGTGCGCGCTGCGGTGCTCGACTACGCGCAGGCAATCACCGACATGGCGCGCAACAACATTTTCCCCGGTGACATGCTGCCGAAGAATTTCGGTGTTTCACGTCACGGCCGCGCGGTGTTCTACGATTACGACGAACTGTGCCTGGTCAGCGACTGTGTGTTCCGTGCCTGGCCGCAGCCGAGCTCGCCGGAAGAGGCGATGGCCGACGAGCCCTGGTTCCACGTTGGCCCGCGCGATGTGTTCCCCGAACGCTTCGGCCCCTTCATGGGATTGCCGGCCGGCGAACTGGCGGCCGTGCGTGAGCACTATCGGCACCTGTTCGATCCCGGCTGGTGGCAGGCCCTGCAGGCCCGCTTCGCCAGTGGCGACTATCCGGACACGCCGCCCTATGCCGCCAGCCACCGGCTGGCGTAGCCCCGCGCGCCTGCGCTTCAGTCTGCGTGGGGGTAGACGATTACCCGGTTGCGCCCCTGTTCCTTGGCCAGGTACAGGGCCTTGTCGGCCAGGCGCAGGGCCTGCTCGGCATCGGCATGGAAGCTGGGGAAATGGGCCACGCCCAGCGACACCGTGATCGTGCCAACCGGTGCGAAGGGGTGATCGGCGATGTGCTGGCGCAGGCGCTCGGCGGCCTGGCGCGCAGGCTCGGTACCGATACCCGGCAACAGCAGCAGGAACTCCTCGCCGCCAGCGCGGCACAACAGATCGCTCTCGCGCGAGTGGCGGCGCATCTGCTCGGCGATATGGACGATGACGGCATCACCGACGTCATGCCCATGGCCGTCGTTGATCGATTTGAAGCGATCGATGTCCAGCGCCAGGATCGCGAAGGGAATGCCCTGCGCCTGCAGCGCATCCAGCGCATGCTGCAGCCCGCGACGATTCAACAGACCGGTCATCGGATCGGTGCGGCTGGCGCGGTTGAGCGTGCCGATCCGGTCCTGCAGTGCGTTGAAACTGTGCAGCACCGCATGCTTGAGCTGGGCAACCTCGAAGTACCAGGCGCGGATGCCGTTGACATGGCTGATCGCGTTGCCGGTGTCCTCGCCGGCCTGCACGTTGCGCGCCAGCTGCCACAGCGGCAGCGAAATGCGCCGGGCGAACCACCAGGTGATCACCAGTGACAACACACCCAGCGGGATCGCGTTCCAGATCACCGCCGACATCAGCCGCGACAGTGGCTGCAGGGTGGCTTCGGTGGGCCGCTGGGCGACGATGCCCCAACCGGTGACAGCGACCGGGGCATAGCCGGCCAGCATCGATACACCGCGGTTGTTGCGTACCTGCTGTGCTCCCCGCTCGCCGTGGATCACCGCCGTCACCGCCGGATTGCCGACCACATAGTCGCCCACCCGCTTGCCTTCGACGTGGTACAGCAGGCGGCCATGGCGGTCGACCACATACAGATACGAGCCGTCGCGATAGTAATGCGTACCCAGCAGCGTATGCAGCGCGCTGCGCTGGCGCAGGTACAGGGTGCCGCTGATATAGCCGCGGTACCGGCCCTGGCCGTCGAAAATCGGATGCGACAGTGAGACCAGCAGCTTGCCGGTGGCCGACTGGTAGGGATCGCTGATCATCGGCTGACGGGAGGCCAGTGCCGCATTGTTGCCCGCGCTGTGCAGGATCTCGCCCTGGAGCTGCAGCGTCTGGGGCGAGGTGGCGATCACCAGGCCATCGGCATCCACGACCAGCGAGGAGTTGAAGCTGCTCGACTGCAGCTGCAGGCGGCTGGCTTCGCCCTGCGCCTGGCGCGGATCCATGTCCGCCTCGCCCAGCCGGGTCGCGCTGTAGGCCAACTGCTGCTGGGCGGACAGCAGGAAGTTCTGGGTCGTCTCGGCCAGCTTGCTGGCATAGACGCGGTTGGCCTCCAGCGTGTTGCCGACCAGCTGGTCGCGTTGCACGCGGTAGCTGGCCAGCAGTGTATTGGCCAGGGCGATGATGGCGCTGAGCAGGGCGAGGGCCAGGATCAGCTTGCCCAGGTTGAGGCGGGGCGAAATCAGGCGCATGCGGAGCAGGATGGGGCGGGGGGGACCGCAATGCGGGCAGGCGCAGGCGGAATGCAGGCAGCATTATCGCCAGAAACGGCGTCGGCGCGGGTGAAGCCCGGCGCGACCGGCGGCCTCAGCGCTGCAGGCGGCGCAGCAGGGTCTGGCGCACGTGCGCGGCCGCCGCTGCGTCGAGCGTTCCCAGCACACCCTGCGCCTGCATCGGGATGTGTGCGGTCGCTGCCTCGCTGTCGGCGAACACATAGTGGTCGAACATCGCGCGCCACTGCGCGCGCTGTGCCGCGGGCAATCCGCGCAGGGCCAGGATCGACAGCATCAGGGCATTCATCGGCGAGTCCATCCAGGCCGGCACCGGCCGCCACCAGGTGTTGACCAGCACATTGAATGTTTCCAGACCTTCCATGTGGTGCCACCACAGTGAAGGGATGAAGACCGCATCGCCCGGTTCAAGTTCGGCCACCAGCGCCTGCTGCAGCGCCTGCGGGAAGCGCGGAAAGCGATCAAGGTCAGGTGCGTGGAAATCGACCAGGCTGATCGCCTGCCCTGCGGGAGTGAAATCGAGCGGGCCGATGTACAGGTTGTCGATCTGGTCCGGTGGGAACAGCGTCACCCGGCGGCGCCCGGCCGCCACGCATGCCAGGTTGTCCGGTACGTCCTGATGGGCGGCAATGCGCGAGCGGTTGCCGATCCAGATGCTGCTGAGAGGTTCGTCCACGCCCAGCTGCAGCGGATTGGCCCGGGTGAAGCCGGGCAGGAAGCTGTCCAGCGTCGTCGATGCCACGTAGATCGATGGCGGCGCCGGATCGGTGGCGTACTTCAGCAGCGTGGCCAGCACCACTTTCAACGGTACCTGCTCGCGGCGGAAGTTGAAGCCGCTCATGTCCGCGTTGTAGAACAGCCGGCCGCCGGCGTCGGGTGCTGCCGTGGTCGCGGTCACCGGCATCTGCCCGTGGTCGAACGCGGCCAGGTGCGCAACCGCCTCCGCAGGCGAGCGGCGCGCGGCCGCGACCAGGGGCCAGTGCGCGACCAGCCCGCGGATCACCTTCGGCGTGGTCCAGGTGTGCAGCCGGGCCGGCAGCTCATCCGGGTCCAGGTCCCGCACTTCATCGATGGGTCGGGGGTGGGGCAGCATGCGTGGACATCCTGGGCGTGATGGAGGGCCGGGCCCGTGCCCGGCGGCCTTGGGTCCGCACATCATGCACCCGTGCGGCGTGGGCCGGGCATGAACCCGGCCCACGAGGCCTCCGGCGCCGGTCAGAACTTGTAGCGGACGCCGAACATGTAGCGCGGACCGGTCTGGGTGGCATAACGCAGCATGTTGGTGTGCCGCGAATAGGTGCGCATGGTCTCGTCGGTCAGGTTGATTGCTTCCAGGCTCAGCGTCAGCTGTTCGCTGACCGCGTAGCTGATGTTGAGATCGAGCTGACCGTACGCGGCAGTGTAGTTCGGGTTCGGGCCCTGGCCACCGATGCCGTTTAGGAACTTGTCGCGCCAGTTGTAGGCCGCGCGGATCTGCCAGGCGTTCTTGTCGTAGAACGCGACCACGTTGGCCGAATCGCTCAGGCCGATCATCGGGTACTGGTCGCCCAGGCTGAGGTTGTTGAACGTCAGCCCCGACTTCACCTTGGTGTAGTTCGCGGCCACGCCGAAGCCGGACTGGCCGAACAGGTGCTGCACCGCCACTTCCCAGCCGTCGAGGTGATCCGAGTGCTGGTTGGCCGGTACCGTGATGTCGAAACCGGCCACCGGGTCGTTGGGCTGGCCGACGATGGTGCCGGTCATCTGCCCGGCCGAATTGCGCCCGGTATAGGTCACGCCGGGATCCCCGGCATGGTTGGTGAAGATGTAGTCGCGGATGCAGGGCATGTCGGTGGTGCCGCAGCCCGATGCCAGTGCCTCGTTCCAGTACGCGCCACCGACCGGCGTATGCAGGGTGCCGGCGTTCTCGCGCACGATGGTATCGCTGATGAAGTTCTTGATGTTCTTGCGGAAGAAGCCCACGGAGGCATAGCTGGCCTCGCCGTAGTACCACTCCAGCGACAGATCGAAGTTGTCCGAGATCAGCGGCTCCAGACCCGGATTGCCGCGGGTGCCGGTGCCGCCCTGGGTGCGCACGATGTCGGCCAGCGACTGACCGCTCTGGATCTGCGTCCAGCTCGGCCGGCCCAGGGTGCGGCTGTAGCTGCCGCGCAGCGCCAGCGTCTCGGCCAGGTCCAGTTTCAGATCAACGTTCGGCAGCACGTAGTCGTACTTGCCCTTGCCACCGACGAAGCCGCGATCGGCGGCGTAGTCGATGTTGAACTCGTTGGCCGAACTCCAGCTGATGCCGGTCGGTACGCGCACCAGCGCATTCGACTCCACCTCGGTCTGCTCGTAGCGCGCGCCGACGGCCACGTGCAGTGGCATCGACCAATCCAACGTGGCGCGGTACTGCAGGTAGGCACTCTTCGACTTCTCGGTGGTGCGGATGTCCTCGGAGTATTCCGTCGGTGCGTAGTAGCAGCTCGGGCAGGCCGGATCGGAATCGGTGCCGACCTGGGCCGCGCGATCGATCAGGCGGTCGAAGTCGAACACCAGGAACTGGCCGGTCAGGCGCGGATCGTTGTGGCCGGAGAATGCCTTGAAGTACTTGCCCATGTTGTCGGCGTACCAGATGTCATCGGCGTAGTCGGCCGGAGAGCCCAGACCGCCCCAGCTGTTGCGCTGCATGATGGCCGAGGCAGAGCGGTTCTCCACCTGGGTGTGGCCCACGCCGAAGTCCAGCGCCGAGTAGTCGGCGAAGCGGAACGTGCCGCGGCCCTGATACTGCTGCACCTTGGACTTGTTGTAGCTGTTCTGGAACACCGAGCCGGTGACCAGTGCGTCGGAGGCCTGCACGCCGCCCGGCGGCAGTGCGATGTTGATGATCGGCAGGTCGCCGCTGTAGTCGACGGTGGTGGTGCCACGCACGAAGGCGGCCACGCCGAGCACGCCCGCCGAGCCATAGGGACTGTCCGGCCGCGATTCCGACTCGGCGTTGTGCACATCGAAGGACAGGTCCAGCGCGTCGTTCACTTCCCAGTCGACGTTGAAGCCCAGCGAGTGCATGTCGGTCTTGGTGGCCAGTTTGGCGCCGCCCATCGACACGTCCGAATTGGTCATGTCCTCGCTGTAGATGATCGGCGCGGACACCGGGCCGTTGGTCCAGATGCTGTCGCCCGGACCATAGTTGAACCAGACCGACAGCTCGCTGCGCTGCTGCTGCACCTTGTTCTCGACATAGGTGTAGTCCAGCGTGGTGGTGACATTGTCGGCCGGCTTCCACTGGAACGTCGCCTGCGCGTTGGTGCGCTGCCGCTGCACGCCATTGACGTTGTAGGCGGTGTTCTGCGGACGTGCGTAGACGTCGTCGGGGCCGGGGCGGTTGGTGATGCGGTCGGAATACCCCTGGCCCGGCAGCGGCAGTGCCCGCCAGTCCGCGCTCTCGTCGCCCTTGAACGTGGCCCAGCCCTCGGCCACGGTGGCCTGGTTGAAGCCGGAATCACGTTCCTGGTGGCTGGCGCTGAACGTCACGCCGAAGCGATCGTCGGCGTAGCGCTGGCTGAAGATGCCCGAGAGCTCGCCGGTGACGTTGGAGCCGCGCAGGGTCCGCGGCAGGTTGTCGTTGGACGAATCGTTGACCGCCTTCAGACCAAGGCTGATCACCGGCTCGGACTCCAGCGGCCGCAGCGTCTTGATGTTGATGGTGGCACCGATGCCACCGGCAGGATTGTCGGCGCGGCTGGTCTTGTATACCTCCACCGCAGAGATCGACTCGGAAGCGAGGTTGGCGAAGTCGAACGAGCGCGAGCCGGACAGGCCGCCGCCGCCGTTGCCCAGATTCGACGCCGGCATCTGCCGCCCGTTCAGCAGCACCAGGTTGTAGTCCGGACCAATGCCGCGCACGGTCACCTTGGACCCTTCGCCGCTGGAGGTGCGGTCGATGGAAACGCCGCTGATGCGCTGCAATGATTCGGCCAGGTTGGTGTCCGGGAACTTGCCGATGTCCTCGGCGACGATGCCGTCAACCACGCCCTGGCTGTCGCGCTTGAGGTTCATCGATGAGGTCAGGCTGCCGCGGATACCGGTGACCTGCACCGCATCGAGCGTGGTCGGATCGACTTGTTCGTTGGTGGCGGGTGCGTCCTGTGCCCATGCCGGGGCGGCCAGCGCAGCCAGCAGCGCGGAAGTGAGCATCGTCTTGCGAGGTACTGCCTTGTACGTCTTCATGGAAGCTCCCTCCCCAGGGAATTCGGTAATGGCGATCCTGCTTCGTTCAATCACGGACTACTGCATGTGGCCCGGATTGGAGCGACGCTTGACAGCGTTGTCAACAAACTGCCATGAAGTGCGCCGCGTCGGCGGTCGCAAGGTGCGCTGTGAAATCGTTGCCAGAACCTCGTCGCTTCGGAAACAACGCCTTGTGCGACGGCATCTGCAGCGGTTTTGCAGGGATGACAGCGCTGCCAACACGAGGGCAGGAAAGTGTTGTGCGGTGCAGAACAAAACTGCGCGGATCAGCTTTCAGCCCGCAGGTGTCAGGTCATTCGTCGGATTGACAGCGCTGGACAATCACAATGGCTGCAAATGTCACGCATGACCGCAGGATGGCTTCGATCACTGACTGGAAGGACAAGCAATGGACACAGTAACGACCGTTCGAGGACATCACGTGCAGGGCACCACCCGCGCACTGGCGGTGGTCACCGCCATCTTCTTCATGTGGGGCTTCCTGACCTGCCTCAACGACATCCTCATTCCGCACCTGAAAGCGGCGTTCGCGCTGAGCTGGGTGCAGGCGATGCTCATCCAGTTCACCTTCTTCGGCGCCTACTTCCTGATGTCGCTGCCTGCGGGCCGGCTGGTGGCTGCGGTGGGATACAAGCGCGGCATCGTCGCCGGGCTGGCCATTGCAGGCGTCGGCTCCCTGCTGTTCTGGCCGGCTGCGGCCGCCCATGTCTATGGGCTGTTCCTGGCGGCGTTGTTCGTGCTGGCCACCGGCATCACCGTGCTGCAGGTGGCGGCCAACCCCTACGTGGCATTGCTGGGCGAGGAGCGCACCAGCTCCAGCCGGTTGACCCTGGCGCAATCGATGAACTCGCTGGGCACCACGCTGGCACCGTTGTTCGGTGGCCTGCTGATCCTGTCGGCGCAGCCGCGCAGCGAGGAGCAGCTGGCGCTGTTGCCGCAGGCCGAAGCACTGGCCTACCGTGCAGCCGAAGCGCAATCGGTGCAGCTGCCGTACTTCGGCCTGGCCGTGGTCCTGTTCCTGCTGGCGGCAGCGATCTGGATGTTCCGTCTTCCCGCCATTCCCGGCGTGGAGGAACGCACCGGCGCGCGAAGCCGGCCGTGGGACGTCCTGCGCCACCGCCATGTGCGACTGGGTGTGCTGGCCATCTTCTGCTACGTGGGCGCGGAAGTTTCCATCGGCAGCGTGCTGGTCAACTTCCTGTCCTCGCCGGGCATCGGCCAGGGCATGACCGAGCAGGAGGCCACCGGTTATGTCTCGCTCTATTGGGGCGGTGCGCTGGTCGGGCGCCTGCTTGGCGCGGCGCTGCTGGCGCGGTTGGATGCGCGCTGGCTGCTCGGTCTTTTCGCGCTCGCGGTGGTGCTGCTGCTCGGCATCACCGTCTCCACCACTGGTGGCCTGGCCAAGTGGGCGGTGGTGAGCATCGGACTGTTCAACTCCATCATGTTTCCGACCATCTTCGCGCTGGCGATCACCCGCCTTGGAGCTCTCACCGGACAGGCTTCAAGCCTGTTGGTGATGGCGATCGTCGGCGGTGCGGTCATTCCGCTGGCCATGGGCTGGCTTGCCGACAATCATGGCCTGCAGCTGTCGTTCCTGCTGCCGGCGCTGTGTTATCTCTACATTGCCTTCTATGCATGGAAGGGTTCGCGGCTGCCTGCCGCGTGAGCCGCAGGTTCGCCGCTGGCTCAACGTCGCCGTGGTGCGGCGGTCGACTCGCGTTCGAGTACCGCGTGCTCTACCGTGATCATGCGGCCAGCGGCTTCGGCACGGATGTGCTCGATCAGCTGTTCGGTGGCCAGCCGCCCCATGTGCGAGGTCGGTTGGCGCACGGTGGTGAGTGCAGGGTAGATGTGCCCTGCGATCGGCGTGTCGTCGAACCCGCACACCGAGAGGTCGCGCGGCACGCGAAGGCCGCGTTCGCCCGCGACGCGATACACGGCCGCGGCCATGTCGTCGTTGGCGGCGAAGATCGCTGTGGGAGGCTCATCCATGTCGAGCAGCAGGTTAGCTGCGTCCACGCCGGACTCGAACGAGAACTGGCCGTTGACCACCAGCGCCGGATCGTAGGCGATACCCGCCTGCCGCAGGGCCTGGCGGTAACCGGCGTAGCGCCACTGGCAGGCACCATGCGCGCGCGGCCCCTTGATGTGGGCAATGCGGCGGTGGCCCTGCGCGACCAGGTGACCGATCAGCTCGACCACCGCAGTGGTTTCATCCATGCGCACGCCGATGCGTCCTTCCGGGTGTCGCGGGGCGATGCAGGCGAAGGGAATGTCATGCTCTTCCAGGTACGACAGCACTACTTCGTCGTCGGTCAGCGGCGGGATCAGCACCACGCCATCCGGACGCGAGTTCTCGAACAGCGCGGTCATGTCGGGCAGGGTACGCCGGCCAGTGCCCACCGGGCCGAGGATCAGGTTGTAGTGCTGTGCGTGGCAGGCCTCAAGCATGCCGTTCTGGATTTCCATCAGGTAGTTGCGCGAAGGATTGTTGTAGACCAGTGCCAGCGCGTACGAGCGCTGTCCGGCCAGGCTGCGCGCGGAGAGATTGGGCTTGTAGCCCAGGCGCGCCACGGCCGCCAGCACCCGTTCGCGGGTCTGCTCGCGCACGTTGGGCTCGCGGTTGAGCACGCGGGACACCGTCTTGATCGATACCCCGGCAACGGCGGCGACATCCTCGATTCGACTGCGCATGATGCGGTGGATCCTCCTGGAAGGCGGCGGCTACGCGCCGATGGTAGTGCGTACCTGCGATGTCGGTGTTGCCGGAGCAGGCGGATGGTGCCACGACGCGAGGGGGACTGGCACGTCCTGAATTCTTGTCGCGTCGCAACACCCACCGCCGCGGGCCGTGTGCTGCGTCGGCCGCAAAGCCCGCCGTTACGCGATTGCCGCCACAGGATGTGCGATCGCTCATTGACACGATGCAGGCAGGCTTATATGACAGCGCTGTCAGGACGGGCGTCCGATCGCCCATACCGACGTGCCGCTGCAGTCCCGCACGCCAGGAACGTCATCCACGGAGGTAGTACCCAGTGAAGCGCCCCACCCAGACCCTTCTTTCCGGCTGTCTGCTGGCCGCCCTGGCCGCATCGGCGGGTGCCGCGCCGTCCACGGGCGAACGCCTGCAGGACTGGCCGCGCGTCCACAGCGTGATCGCTGCTGATGCGGATATCGAAAGGCGCGTGCAGGAGATCCTTGCGCAGATGACGCTGGCGCAGAAGATCGGGCAGATGACCCAGGCCGAGATCAAGACCATCACGCCGGACGAGGTGCGCCGCTACTACATCGGCTCGGTCCTCAATGGCGGTGGCTCCTGGCCGGGCATGGACAAGCACGCCAGCGTGCAGGACTGGCTGCAGCTGGCCGATGCCTACCACGCTGCATCGCTGGCAACCGATGCGAAGACGCCGGTGCCGGTCATCTGGGGCACCGATGCGGTGCACGGCCACAACAACGTGCTGGGTGCGACCCTGTTCCCGCACAACATCGGCCTGGGCGCGGCCGGCGATGCCGAACTGATCGAACGCATCGGCGAGGCGACCGCGCGCTCGGTGCGCGCCACCGGCATCGGCTGGGTGTTCGCACCCACCCTGGCCGTGGCCCATGACCCTCGCTGGGGCCGCACCTATGAGAGCTATTCGTCCGACCCGGCGGTGATCCGCAGCTACGCCCACGCCTACGTGAAGGGAGCACAGGGCACCTTCAAGGACGACGGTAACGTGGTCACCACCGCCAAGCACTACCTGGGCGATGGTGCCACCGACAACGGCCGCGACCAGGGTGAGGCGCTGGTCGACAAGAACACCATGATCAACGTCCACGCGCAGGGCTACTATGGTGCGCTTGCCGAGGGTGCGCAGACGGTGATGGCCTCGTTCAACAGCTGGAACGACCGCGCCGCAGGCGTGGACTACGGCAAGATGCACGGCAGCAAGGCGCTGCTGACCGATGCGTTGAAGGACAAGATGGGTTTTGATGGCTTCGTCGTCTCCGACTGGAACGGCATCGCGCAGGTGCCGGGCTGCCGCAACGACAGCTGTGCGCAGGCCATCAATGCCGGCATCGACATGGTGATGGTGCCCGACGACTGGAAAGCGTTCATCGCCAACACCACCGCGCAGGTCAAGAGCGGTGAGATTCCGCTGGCGCGCATCGACGATGCGGTCGCCCGCATCCTGCGGGTGAAGCTGCGCGCGGGCCTGTTCGACCACAAGCCGTCCGACAGCCGCTACGCCGGCGATGCCAGTGCCATGCAGCACCGTGACCTGGCCCGGCGTGCCGTGCGCGAATCGCTGGTGCTGCTGAAGAATGAAGGCGAGGCACTCCCGCTGCGCCGCGATGCGCGGGTGCTGGTGGTCGGCAAGAGCGCCGACAGCATCGGCGACCAGTCCGGTGGCTGGTCGCTGACCTGGCAGGGCACCGAGAACAGGAATTCCGATTTTCCCAACGCCGATTCCGTGCTGGGCGCGCTGCGCGCCGAACTGGGGGCGGACAAGGTCAGCTTCAGCGCCGATGGCCAAGGCGTCGATCCGAAGGCTTTCGATGTGGTGCTGGCGGTGATCGGTGAGACGCCCTATGCAGAAACCAACGGCGATATTCTCGCTTCGGATACCGTCAGCCACAGCCGGGCCTACCCGCAGGACCTGGCCGCGCTGAAGGCCGCAGCTGCAACCGGCAAGCCGGTGGTGACCGTCTACCTGTCCGGTCGCCCGATGTATGTCAACGACCTGCTCAATCTGTCCAGCGCCTTCGTCGCCGCCTGGCTGCCGGGCACCGAAGGCAAGGGCGTGACTGATGTGCTGGTGGCGGGCAAGGGCGGCAAGCCGGCACACGACTTCCGTGGACGCCTCAGCTTCCCGTGGCCGGGCGTGCCGTGCCCGGCACCGATCGACCAGCCCGACGCGAAGAAGCCGGCGCTGTTCGCGCTTGGCTATGGCCTCAGCTACGCCAAGGGCGGCAAGGTCGCCAGGGTCGAGGAAGCTGACCCGGACAGCTGCGGCGAAGTCACCGTGCTGCCGATCTTCAACCGCGCCGACACGCCGCCATTCGCCCTGCACGTTGCCGCCGCGGGAGCGACCCAACCGCTTGGCAATGATCTGAACGCTACGCTGCGCTGGCCCACCGCCAAGCCGGTGGTGCAGGTGCGCACCGTGCAGGTGAACACCCAGCAGGACGCCAAGGAGGTGACCTGGCGGGCCCCGGCGCAGCTGATCGCACGCAGCACCTCGCGCCGCAATCTCGGCGCACTGGCGCGCAGCAACGGCGCGCTGCAGTTCGATGTGCAGCTGGTGAAGCGCCCGGCATCGCCGGTGAAGGTGACCATGCAGTGTGGCAGCGGCTGTGAGGGTGGGGTGGACATCGCCCCGCAGCTGGTCGCGCTGGCGCCCGGGCAGAAGCAGACGGTGACCGTACCATTGGCCTGCTTTGCAAAGCGCGGCGTGGACCTGGGCGCGGTGGAAGCCCCGTTCGTGGTCAGCGCCGACGCGCCGTTCGCCGCGGCATTCACCCGGGTCAGGTTGACGGCCAACACGGCTACCGCCGAAGGCGCGGTGGCCTGCCCGTAACCCTGCCTGCTGGATAGAAGGCAAGCTATGGCTGTTTAGACAAATCTCCGACGAGCGCGTATGTGGGTGCTTGTATCATCACGCTTCACATCAAATGTGTGCAGATAGCATGATTCTGGCGCGAATGAAGTACTGGTTGTACGAGCTCAGGATTCCGATCCTTGCATTGGTTCTGAGCGGCACGGTGATCATCGCAGTGACCGGTCGCTGGTCGTGGGTCTCGGGTCACGTCTTTCCAAACACAACATGGGGGCTTTACTCGAAAGATTTCTTCGAGAATGTGTTGGTCGAAGCACATGGAATGATTCTGGACCTGCTGGTCATCGGTTTGGTCGCCTATCTGTTCCAGCGGAGAAGCGAACGGTCCGATCTAAAGAAGCAAGTTCTTCGTGATCTTGAGGATCTCAGACACTACAGGGGGAGTGATGCCGGATATCGGATCTACGGAGAACTACGCCGCCTGTCCTCGCTGGGGGTGAAAAAGGTCACGATCGCAACCGCTCGTATCAATGATGTAAGCCTTGAGGGATTGGATCTTGTCGACTCCAGTGCACAGGGCGTAGTCATTTCAAAATCCAGTCTCAGAGATTGCGCCTTCACCGGATGTGACTTTGATGGGGCCGTTTTCCTTGACGTCAGAGCAAAGCGGACTACTTTCCGTGGCGCGAAGCTCGTGCGCGCGAAACTGGTGGGGGCCCGCTTCAAAGGCTGCGATTTCTCTGGGGCAGATTTGACTGGTGCAGATTTCTCAAACGCAGATCTGAGCAGCGCGATCTTTCGAGGTGCAAACTGCACAAGGACGAAGTTCGACGGGGCGAAGCTTCGCAGCGCGAACTTTGTCGGCGCAACCGGCCTGTCTGAGGAGCTTAGCTCGATTGCTGCGGATGCTAAGCACATCAAGATGAAGTAAAGACGGGGGGGAATCGAACACCCCTGGCGAATTGAGATTCGCTTAGCACCAGCCCGCTAGTCTTCAGGATACCACGGCAAACGCGGTGCCCACGTGGGCGGGGCCCAATGCCTATCGGGGAACTATCGTATGACAAAAAAAGCCCCGCAGTGCGGGGCTTTTTTCTTATCGCTTCATGGAACCGAAGAACTCGTCGTTGGACTTGGTGTTCTTCATCTTGTCCAGCAGGAATTCCATCGCGGCCATTTCATCCATCGGATGCAGCAGCTTGCGCAGGATCCAGATCTTCTGCAGCAGTTCCGGCTCGATCAGCAGGTCTTCGCGGCGGGTGCCGGAGCGGTTGATGTCGATGGCCGGGAACACGCGCTTCTCGGCGATGCGGCGGCTCAGGTGCACTTCGCTGTTGCCGGTGCCCTTGAACTCTTCGTAGATCACCTCGTCCATCTTCGAGCCGGTGTCGACCAGCGCGGTGGCGATGATGGTCAGGCTGCCGCCTTCTTCAACGTTGCGCGCGGCACCGAAGAAGCGCTTCGGGCGGTGCAGGGCGTTGGCGTCCACACCACCGGTCAGCACCTTGCCCGAGCTCGGCACGACGTTGTTGTAGGCGCGTGCCAGGCGGGTGATCGAGTCCAGCAGGATCACCACGTCCTTCTTGTGCTCGACCAGGCGCTTGGCCCGTTCGATCACCATTTCGGCGACCTGCACGTGGCGTGCGGCCGGCTCGTCGAAGGTCGAGCTGATGACCTCGCCGCGCACGGTACGCTGCATTTCGGTCACTTCTTCCGGGCGCTCGTCGATCAGCAGCACGATCAGGTGCACGTCCGGATGATTGGTGGTGATCGCGGTGGCAACCTGCTGCATCATCATCGTCTTGCCCGCCTTCGGCTGGGAGACGATCAGCGAGCGCTGACCCTTGCCCTGCGGGGCCATCAGGTCGAGGATGCGGCCGGTGATGTCTTCCGACGAACCGTTGCCGCGCTCCAGGGTGAAGCGGCGACGCGGGAACAGCGGGGTCAGGTTCTCGAACAGCACCTTGTTCTTCGACGCTTCCAGCGGCTCACCGTTGATGGTGTCCACGATCGACAGCGCGAAGTAGCGCTCGCCGTCCTTCGGGAAGCGGATGCGGCCGGACAGGTGGTCGCCGGTACGCAGGTTGAAACGGCGGATCTGGCTGGGCGAAATGTAGGTGTCGTCCGGGCCGGCCAGGTAGCTGGCTTCGGCCGCGCGCAGGAAGCCGAAGCCGTCCGGCAGGATCTCCAGCACGCCATCGGCGGCAACGCCGTCGCCGTGGCGGGTCAGCACCTTCAGCAGGGCGAAGATCACATCCTGCTTGCGGGCACGCGCCACGCCTTCGGAGATCTGCAGCTGTTCGGCGATTTCCAGCAGCTTCTGTGCCGGCATGCGCTTGAGATCGCTCAGCGAATAGACCGGGAAGCCTTCCGGCACCGTCGGCTGCACGCGCGGCACGAAAGCCTGCTGCTCGCCGCCCTCGTTGGGCATGCCGTCATCGCGGAAGCGGTTGTTGCGGTCGCGGTCGCGGCGGTTGCGGAAACGGTCACGGCGGTTGCCCTGACCCTGGCCCTGCTGGCCATTCTGGTTGTGCTGATGCTGGCCGCCACCCTGAGGGTTCTGCTGCCGCGGCTGGCCGGATTCGCGACCCTCACCGCCTTCACCGCCGCCACTGCTGGCAGGGGCCTCGGCGGCGGGCGCGCTCGGCGCGGGAGCGGCTGCGGCCGGCGCCGGTGCTTCGGGCGCGGCGGCCAGCGGCAGGGTCGGCTGCGCGGGGGGCGCGCTGGTTTCGGCGGCGGCCGGTGCGGCAGCCTTGGTCACGCGGGCCTTGCGCACGCGCTTTTCGGCGGGCGCTTCTGCGCTGCCGGTTTCGGGAGTGTTATCGGACAAGAGCGTTATTCCTCGCTTGAAGGTGCGAGCGCCCGGCTGGGGCGGCGAACGTTGGGGATGGGTCTGGAAGAAACTGCGTCCAGAAGGTGCGGCACGCGAACGCGGCCGGATGTGCCGACACTATCATCGGCCCGCGGCGCCGTGCAAGGGTCGCCGGGAACAGCATTCATGCAGGCGCGGTCCGCGCCTGCCGGCAGCCGCACCGGGCGGCTGCCGGAGTCGTTACAGGGTCAGGCCAGGGCCTTGTCCAGCAGGCCGGCCAGCTGGGCCTTGCCCACCGCGCCGATCTGCTCGCCGACCTTCTCGCCGTCCTTGAACACGACCAGGTACGGGATCGAACGCACGTGGTACTTGGCGGCCAGCGCACGATTGTTGTCGACGTTGACCTTGGCGATCTTGGCGCGGCCCTGGTAGGCATCGGCCAGCTCGTCCAGCGCGGGGGCGATCATCTTGCACGGGCCACACCACTCGGCCCAGAAATCGACCAGCACCGGTTCCTTGGAATTCAGCACGGCGCTATCAAAGTCGGCATCGCCGACATGTACAACCTTGTCGCTCATCTTGGTTTCTCGTCTTGGATTGCACCCGGCCAGGCCGGAGGTGGGTGAACTGGGCCTTGCCCGGTGGCGCGACCCTCGTCGTTGCCTCGCGGCGTCCTGCCGCGGTGCGTTCGGCGGGATGCCTGGACGCTCACGGCCGGCAGTGTACCCCTATCGCGGGGCATGGACAGTGGCCGGCTGGAACCCAGCGTATCGTGATCGCTTCGAAGCGCGGTATGTGTCGGATTTCACTGTCTTCCTGAAGTGGGGGCCGGCAGCCGCGGACTCCAGCGACCCCGGCAGGGCTGTTCAAGCGCGGTGTGGCTGGGTGAAGAGGCGTCCCGTACGGGCCGGTCTCGCGGTTGTGTGAGACGGCTCATTCCGGTTTGGCCGCCGGAGTGCGTTAAACTGGGGCATTGAGCGGCGCGCGGACCCGGTGGTCCCCGGTCCGCCGACCCGCCGCAGGGGCCGCAGTTTGCGACGGTGCCCCCAGACGATGCAGTGCCGCCCGCCCGCTGGCCGGTGGCCATACCAAGACGGACTCATGAGCGACAAACCGCTGACCGATTTGACCTTTTCCTCCTTTGAGCTGCATCCGGCCCTGCAGGCCGGCCTTGAAGGAGCCGGATTCACCCGCTGCACCCCGATCCAGGCGCTGACACTGCCGGTCGCGCTGGCCGGTGGTGATGTCGCCGGCCAGGCCCAGACCGGCACCGGCAAGACGCTGGCGTTCCTGGTTGCAGTGGTCAACCGCCTGCTGAGCCGCCCGGCGCTGGCCGACCGCAAGGCGGAAGACCCGCGCGCGCTGATCCTGGCGCCCACCCGCGAGCTGGCCATCCAGATCCACAAGGACGCCGTGAAGTTCGGTTCCGACCTGGGCCTGCGTTTCGCCCTCGTCTACGGTGGCGTGGATTACGACAAGCAGCGCGAGATCCTGCAGCAGGGCGTCGATGTGATCATCGCCACCCCCGGCCGCCTGATCGATTACGTCAAGCAGCACAAGGTGGTTTCGCTGCACGCCTGCGAGATCTGCGTGCTGGACGAAGCCGACCGCATGTTCGACCTGGGCTTCATCAAGGACATCCGCTTCCTGCTGCGCCGCATGCCCGAGCGCACCACCCGGCAGACCCTGCTGTTCAGCGCCACCCTCAGCCATCGCGTGCTGGAGCTGGCCTACGAGCACATGAACGAGCCGCAGAAGCTGGTGGTCGAAGCTGAAACAGTGACCGCCGCGCGCGTGCGCCAGAAGATCTACTTCCCGGCCGACGACGAGAAGATCCCGTTGCTGCTGGGCCTGCTCTCGCGCAGCGAGGGCGCCCGCACCATGGTCTTCGTCAACACCAAGGTCTTCGTCGAGCGCGTGGCGCGTTCGCTGGAAAAGGCCGGGTACCGGGTCGGCGTCCTGTCCGGCGACGTGCCGCAGAAGAAGCGCGAGAGCCTGCTCAACCGCTTCCAGAAGGGCCAGCTGGAAATCCTGGTCGCCACCGACGTGGCTGCCCGCGGCCTGCATATCGACGGCATCAAGTACGTCTACAACTACGACCTGCCGTTCGACGCCGAAGACTATGTGCACCGCATCGGCCGTACCGCACGCCTGGGCGAAGAGGGTGACGCGATCAGCTTCGCCTGCGAGCGTTATGCGATGAGCCTGCCGGACATCGAGGCCTACATCGAACAGAAGATTCCGTCCGAGCCGGTCACCAAGGAACTGATGACCGCACTGCCGCGTCCGGAACGCCCGGCCACGGTCGCTGGCGAGGACGGTGACGAGAACGAGAGCGTCGGCCAGATCTTCCGCGAGGCGCGCGAAGCCCGCGCCGCCGAGGAAGAGCGTCGTGGCGGTGGCCGCAGCGGTGGTCGCTCCGGCGCCGGCCGTGGCGAGCGCCGCGAGGGCGAGCGCAGCGGCGAACGCCGCTCGCGTGGTCCGCGCAGGCCGCGGGTGGAAGGCGAGCAGGGCGCGACCGCGCCGGTGGAAGGTGCCGGGTCCGGCACCCCGGCCCAGGCCCCGCGCCCGCCGCGTCCGCCGCGTGCCGAAGGTGCTCCGGAGCTCGCGGCGGACGGCGAGCGCAAGCCGCGCAAGCGCCGTCGTCGTCGCCATGGCCGTCCGGTCGAGGGTGGCGAGGCGATGGTCGCCAACGGCAGCGCCGGCAACGGTGCCTCGCCGGTGACGCCGGTTCACGTGGTGGCCAAGCCGGTGCGCAGCACCGACGCCGCCGACTCGTTCCTGACCCGCATCGGCCGCAAGATCCGCCGGATGCTGTCGGGCGGCTGATCGGCGCGCCCGGTCAGCGGTAGCGCCGGGCCATGCCCGGCGCGCACAGCGGCAGATCAACGATTCCACCCGGGCGCGTCCCGGCGCTATCGATACTTCGCGCCGGTCCTGCATAATCGGGGCATGAGTGTCCTGCGCTTCGACAATGTCAGCAAACAGTACGCCGGTGGCCACGAAGCACTGATCGACGTCAGCTTCGAGGTCGCGCCGGGCGAAATGCTGTTCGTCACCGGCCATTCCGGGGCGGGCAAGAGCACCCTGCTCAAGTTGATCCACCTCGACGAGCGGCCCAGCCGCGGCGCGGTGGTCTTCGACGAGCGCAACCTGCTGAAGGTGCGCGGCGGCGACGTGCCGCGCCATCGGCGCGCGGTCGGTGCGGTGTACCAGGACCATCGCCTGCTGATGGACCGGACCATCGCCGAGAACGTGGCACTGCCGCTGATCCTGCGCGGTACGCGCCGTGGCGACATCGGCAAGCGCGTGCGTTCCGTGCTGGAACGGATGGGCCTGGGCCATCGCGAGAAGGCGCTGCCGTCGCAGCTGTCGGCCGGCGAACAGCAGCGCGTGGGCATCGCCCGCGCCATCGTGGGTGAACCCAAGCTACTGGTTGCCGATGAGCCGACCGGCAACCTGGACCCGACCCTGGCGGCGGAGATCATGGCCCTGTTTGCCGAGCTGCCCGCGCGCGGCACCAGTGTGCTGGTGGTCAGCCACGACCTTCCCCTGCTGCGTCGCATGCGCAAGCGCGTGCTGATTCTCGACCACGGCCGGCTGGTGGACGACATCTCGCCGCAGGATCTGGCGGAGTAACGCATGGCGAAGAACGAAAACAGCGAAGCCGCCGCACCCTCGCGTCTCGGCGTGTGGTTCCAGCACCACGTGCACAGCGTGGTGTTCAGCCTGGGCCGCGCCTGCCGCAAGCCGTGGGCGACCCTGCTGACGGTGATGGTCATGGCGCTGGCGCTGGCACTGCCACTGGGCCTGTCGATCGCGCTGGACAACCTCAAGCATTTCGCCGGCAGCGTGCAGCAGTCGCGCGACATCAATGTCTTCCTCAAGGGCACGGTGGATGGCCCGGGTGCGTTGCGCCTGGCCGGCCAGCTGCGCGACCGCGATGACGTCGGCGAGGTGACCGTGCGCACGCCCGAGCAAGGGCTGCAGGAGCTGCGCGATGCCGGCCTTGGCGAGGCGATCGACGCGCTGAATGACAATCCGCTGCCTTCGCTGCTGGTCATCACCCCGGGGCAGGGCAAGGACGATGCGCGTCTGGCGCGTGCGCTGGAAAGCCTGCCCGAGGCCGATCTGGTGCAGCACGATGCGCTGTGGCGGCAGCGGCTGGATGCGTGGCTGGCGTTCGGCGCACGGCTGGTACAGGTGCTTTCGGTGCTGCTCGGCGTCGGCGCTGCGTTGGTGGTCGGCAACACCGTGCGCCTCGACATCCAGGCACGGCGCGAGGAAATCGGCGTGCTGCAGCTGCTCGGCGCCAGCGATGGCTTCATCCGCCGGCCCTTCCTGTATCTGGGCGCCTGGTATGGGCTGGGCGCCGGCGCGGTGGCGCTGGCCCTGATCGGTGTTGCCGGCGCCGCCCTGCGCGCGCCGCTGGCTGACCTGTCACGCAGCTACGGCAGCCCGTTCGTGCTGCACGGCCTGGACCTGCTGCATGGCAGCCTGGTCCTGCTGGGCACGCTGCTGCTGGGATGGCTGGGCGCGTGGCTGGTCACCGGCCACTTCCTCCGCCAGACCCGCCCGACCGACACCTGAGACCGGCATGCAACCGCAAGCGCTGAAGCACCTTGAAGGGCCCGCTACGCGGGTGATGGTGGTCGACGGTTCCAAACTGGTGCGCAAGCTGATCGCCGACGTGCTGCAGCGTGATCTGCCGGGCGTGGAGGTGATCGGCTGCGACAGCATCGAGGATGCCCAGCAGGCTCTGGCCCAGGGGCCGGTAGACCTGGTCACCACCTCGCTGACCCTGCGTGACGGCGACGGCCTGGCGCTGGCGCGGACGGTCCGCGAAGCTGCCGGCCAGGCGTACGTGCCGGTGATCGTGGTCTCCGGCGATGCGCAGCAGCATCTGGAGCAGCGGCGCTTCACCGAGTACGTCACCGACTATTTCGACAAGGCGCTGGGCCATGAGGCGCTGGCGACCTTCATCCGTGGCTATGTGCAGCCGCAGACCATTCCCGGGGCGACCATCCTCTACATCGAGGACAGCCGGGTGGTGGCGGAGGCGACCAAGCGCATGCTCGAACGCCAACAGCTCAACGTGCTGCACGTGGTCAGTGCCGAAGAGGCCTTCACCCTGCTCACGGCCGAATCGCTGGGCCGCAGCCGCCACCGCATCGACCTGGTGTTGACCGACGTCACCCTGAAGGGCGAATTGAGCGGACGCGACGTGGTGCAGCGCGTGCGCGTGGATTTCGGCTACGGCAAACGCCGACTGCCGGTGCTGGTGATGACCGGCGACGGCAATCCACACAACCAGACCGGGTTGCTGCAGGCCGGTGCCAATGATCTGGTGCTGAAGCCGATCGAGGAGCGCCTGCTGGTGACCAAGGTGCTGTTCCAGCTGCGCCTGGCCCGCTTGAACGATGGACCCCTGTTGCGATGACCGATGACGTAGTGGACACCCCGACGATCCAGCTGGAACCGAGCTGGAAGCAGCAGGTCGGCGATTACCTGTTGCAGCCGCAGATGCGCGAACTCTCCACCTTCCTGCGCCAGCGCAAGGCGGCCGGCGCGGCGGTGTTCCCGCCGGGGCCGCAGATCTTCGCGGCGTTCGACGCCACGCCGTTCGAACAGGTGAAAGTGGTGATCCTGGGCCAGGACCCGTACCACGGGCGCGGCCAGGCGCACGGACTGAGCTTCTCGGTGCCCGCCGGCGTTCCGGTGCCGCCATCGCTGCTGAACATCTACAAGGAGATCGAGGGCGACCTCGGCATCCCCCGTCCCGATCACGGCTGCCTGGTGCCGTGGGCGCAGCGCGGCGTGCTGCTGCTCAATGCCGTGCTGACGGTGGAGGAGGGCAGGGCCGGCGCCCACCAGGGCCGCGGCTGGGAAGGCTTCACCGACCACGTGGTGGATGTGCTCAACCGCGAACGCGAAGGCCTGGTGTTCATGCTCTGGGGGGCCTACGCGCAGCAGAAGGGCAAGGTCATCGATACCCGGCGCCATCGTGTGCTGAAAGCCCCGCATCCCTCGCCGCTGTCGGCCCATCGTGGCTTCCTCGGCTGCCGGCATTTCTCGATGGCCAACGACTACCTGCAGCGTCGCGGGCAGGCGCCGATCGACTGGTCGCTGCCGCCGCGCGCGGCGCTTTGACCTCCGCCGGCAGCCGGGCCTGAACACCGGGCAACGTTTCCTGGCCTGAATGGGCCTCCGGAACGGCCCGTTCAGCTCCGCTTGACCGGAATCGGTCGGTTCCCGGCAGGTAATTGGTTGAATTCCAAGGGATTGTGAATCCCGAAAAGCGCGCTCGCCACTGTCATCAAATCGCGCTACGGTAGGGCTCTGTTTGGGACCAGTGTTGCATCAATAGGATGCTGGAACTTTTTCCTCCTTTAGCAGTCCAAATCCCGGACTGCTAAGATGGGTGCCTATGAGCCAGAACACCTCTACTGCCCTTGTGGCAAACAATCTCCCGATTCCCAGTGCGCTCGGTTCGCTGGACGCCTACATCGGTGCCGTGCACCAGATCCCGGTGCTGTCGGTCGATGACGAACAGGACCTGGCCCGTCGCTTCCGCGACGGCAACGATCTGGACGCTGCCCGTGAGCTGGTGCATTCGCACCTGCGCTTCGTGGTGCACGTGGCCCGCGGCTACAACGGCTATGGCCTCGCCCTGGGCGACCTGATCCAGGAAGGCAACATCGGCCTGATGAAGGCGGTCAAGCGCTTCGACCCGGACATGGGCGTGCGCCTGGTTTCCTTCGCCGTGCACTGGATCCGTGCCGAGATGCACGAGTTCATCCTGAAGAACTGGCGCATCGTCAAGGTCGCCACCACCAAGGCGCAGCGCAAGCTGTTCTTCAACCTGCGCAAGTCGAAGACGCGCCTGGGCTGGATGAACGCCGCGGAAGTCAGCGCGGTGGCCAAGGATCTGAACGTGTCCGAGCGCGAGGTCATGGAAATGGAGTCGCGCCTGTCCGGTCGCGATATCGGTTTCGATGCGCCCAGCGACGAGGATGACGATCATGCGCCGCCGTCGCCGGCCGCATACCTGGTGGCCAACGATGAAGATCCGTCGATGGCCTACGAGCGTGCCGACAGCGAGGACAACCAGCTGCAGCTGCTGCGCGAAGGCATGGCCGAACTGGATGCGCGTTCGCGTGACATCATCCGCCGCCGTTGGCTGGATGCGGACAGCAAGGTGACGCTGCAGGAACTGGCAGACGAGTACGGCGTGTCTGCCGAACGCATCCGCCAGGTCGAGGCGAATGCCCTGAAGAAGATGAAGGCGCTGTTCACCGCGTAAGGCATGGATCTTAGGTTCGGTTCCTATTTCCGGAACCCGTTCTGATGAAAAGCCCCGGCGTTGGTCGGGGCTTTTTTTGTTCGGCCGGCATGGCAGTTGGTAATGCAGGCCGCTGATCGGCTGCTTCAGTAGTACCAGCCCATGGCTGGCAGTCATGCGCTTCCGGTGGCCGTTCAAGCCCTCGCGAGGTTTATAGCCAAGGGCCTGGTCCAATTCAGAATGGTCCCTTTGGCCTCAGTCCTGGAGTTGGACTCCGATGACTGCCTACCTGTGCTATGAATGCCAAGCTTTGCTTCAAGGCTCTTTCATGGATTGGAATGATGCGCAGGTTCGGGGGAACTGCAGGCGGTGTGTCGACCCGCTTCGGGGCATTTGAAGATCGAACTCGCAAGCTTGGTGTCATAGGCGCCTGGCTGTGCTGCTTGCTGCTGATGGGCCTTGGCCTGTCACCATCCGCAATCGCCCAGACAACGATCACATACATTCACACTGATGCCCTCGGCTCGGTTGTGGCCGAAAGCGATGCCAACGGCAACGTCATCAAACGATATGACTACGAGCCCTACGGGGCCGTGGTAGGCGGTCAGGTCACGGATGGACCTGGGTACGCCGGACATGTGAGCGACCTGGCCACAGGGCTGAGCTACATGCAACAGCGCTACATGGATCCACAACTGGGTGTGTTTTTGTCAGTGGACCCAGTCACCGCTCACCAAAAGCCAGTTGAGCAGTTCAATAGGTATCGGTACGCGAACGGGAATCCCTACAGGTTCGTCGATGGGGATGGAAGGCAGGCCGCAGAGCGATTCGTTGAGCAGCATCGGAGGGATATTGCTGCCGGAAATGGCGCCGTATACGAGCCGATGAGACCGGCCGCAATCGCTGTTACAGCGGCAATGGCTGCCCCAGTGCTGATCGAAGCTGGCATGGTTGCGATGGCCAATCCAAGTGTCGTATCAGCAGCTACCAGTATCGCTGCTGATATCGCAGGAGTTACAGGTGCCGGTGGAGCAGGTGTGGCGGCATCCAAAGCTCTGAGTGTTGAAGGTCGGGCACTTCTGAATTCCCGACCTGTGGGAAGTGCACTCAAAGCCGACGCTGGGCACAATTCGGCGACCTTTATGCGAGAGACGGCTGCAGAAGCGGGTGTTCATACTCCGTTGACAGGAGGTGACGGCGTGGTCCGCACTCTGACGCAGCTGCCAGGTGAACTCAATGGAAAGGCCGGTCGATTTGAATACATAGTCGACAAGGCTGGCGACTTGACCCATCAAAGATTTGTGGAAGGTGGCAGCATGAACGGAATACCAAACAAGAAGTGAGTGTCCATGAGAACGTATGACTGTATTCAACCCTATGGACCCTGGAGTCAGACCGAGGTGGCATGGGCACTGGGGCGCCATCTGATTGACTTTGAGGTTGTGAAGCACTGCGCGTCGGAGCAGAAGGAACTGGAAGAGAAGTTCAATCTGAACGCCTTGATTGAAAGGCTTGAAGGGGTTCTTCCCGATGAGCGTAATAGCGTAGCTGCGCAGTTGGCGGCATTCGATAAGAACTCAAACGAGGATGAGATTCTCAGAAGATGGCTTGTTGCATTTCTCGCGGACGCCTACGCCAAGCGCGATGAGATTGCTGATCCGCTCGGAGAGGTTGAGAGGATCTACGCTGATTTTGATTACCCGGAGTCTCTGGAGAGCTTTGTCAGGTACATGCCAGCTTCTGATGGGTATGATCCGTCTGCTCACTCACATGAGCAGAACGTTGCGCGGCTCTTCGAGAACTGGAAACGTTATCTTGACTCGGCGAAATAGCGGATTCACTCAGCGTAATTTCCTTCGCTTGACGTGCGTCGCCTCTTCCCGAAGCGCACCGTCCCGGCTTCCATGCCGAGGACGGTGAAGACTCCCAGAATCCGTGATCTGGTTCCATGCAGGAGGCTGCGTGGTGGATCTATCAGGCCTTACCCCTCACGCGCGATCGCGCGCCAGCCGATGTCGTTGCGGTGGAATTCGTTGGCCCAGCTGACCTTGGCCACACCGGCGTAGGCATTGGCCTGCGCATCACGCACGCTGTCACCCAGCGCCGCCACGCACAGCACGCGGCCGCCGGCACTGACCACCCTGCCCTGCGCGTCCAGTGCAGTACCCGCATGGAAGACCTTGGCGCTGGCCGGCACCTCATCCAGGCCGGAAATCACATCGCCGGTGACTGGCGATTCCGGGTAGGGTTTCGCGGCCAGCACCACACCCAGCGATGGGCGCGCATCCCACTGTGCCTGCACCTGGTCCAGGCGGCCATCAATGGCGGCTTCCACCAGCTCGACCAGATCCGACTGCAGGCGCAGCATCACCGGCTGGGTTTCCGGGTCACCGAAGCGCACGTTGAACTCGATCACCTTCGGTGCGCCGCTGGCATCGATCATCAGGCCTGCGTAAAGGAAGCCGGTGAACGGAATGCCGTCGGCGATCATGCCCTGCACGGTCGGGTTCACCACCTCGCGCATCACCCGCGCGTGCACCTCCGGCGTGACCACCGGGGCCGGTGAGTATGCGCCCATGCCGCCGGTGTTCGGCCCGGTATCACCGTCGCCGACTCGCTTGTGATCCTGCGAGGTGGCCATCGGCAGCGCATGCACGCCATCGACCATCGAAATGAAGCTGGCTTCCTCGCCGTCGAGGAATTCCTCGATCACCACGCGTGCGCCGGCGTCACCGAATGCGTTGCCGGAGAGCATGTCGCGCACCGCATCCTCGGCCTCGGCCAGGGTCATTGCAACGATCACCCCCTTGCCGGCGGCCAGGCCATCGGCCTTCACCACGATCGGCGCACCCTTCTCGCGGATGTAGGCCAGTGCCGCCTCCACGTCGGTGTGCACGGCGTAGAACGCGGTCGGGATGTTGTGCCGGGCCAGGAAGTCCTTGGCGTAGGCTTTGCTGCCTTCCAGCTGGGCAGCGGCGGCGGTTGGCCCGAAGATGCGCAGGCCGGCGGCACGGAACCGATCAACGACGCCTGCCACCAGCGGCACTTCCGGGCCGACCACGGTGAGTTCAACACCTTCGGCCTGGGCCAGGGCCAGCAGGCCATCGATGTCGGTGACCTTCACCGCCACGTTGCGGCACTTGTCTTCGGTGGCGGTGCCGGCGTTGCCGGGTGCCACGAGTACCTCATCGACGCGGGAGGACTGGGCCAGCTTCCATGCCAGGGCGTGTTCGCGGCCGCCGGAGCCGATGACGAGGATCTTCATGGGACAGGGTTCTCGTAAGCAGAAAAGAAAAGCCGGGCAGGGCCCGGCTTGGTGATGCGGATCAGTGGCGGAAGTGGCGCACGCCGGTGAACACCATGGCCAGGCCATGCTCGTCGGCGGCGGCGATCACCTCGGCGTCGCGCATCGAGCCGCCCGGCTGGATGACCGCCTTGATGCCGGCGGCGGCGGCGGCATCGATGCCGTCGCGGAACGGGAAGAACGCATCGGAAGCCATCACCGAGCCTTCAACCACCAGGTTCGCGTCGGCCGCCTTGATGCCGGCGATGCGCGCCGAATACACGCGGCTCATCTGGCCGGCACCGACGCCGATGGTGCGGTTGTCCTTGGCGTACACAATCGCGTTGGACTTCACGAACTTGGCGACCTTCCAGGCGAACAGCAGGTCGGTGAACTGCTTGTCGGTCGGTACCAGCCTGCTGACCACTTTCAGTTCGTCACGGGTCATGCCGCGGTTGTCCGAGGACTGCAGCAGCAGGCCCGAGCCGACACGCTTGCTGTCGAAGTTGTTCAGGCCGTCGCCATGCGGAATGCGCAGCACGCGCACGTTGGCCTTCTTCTGCGCGTATTCCAGCGCCGCCGGCTCGTAGTCCGGTGCGATCAGCACTTCCACGAACTGACGGTCCAGGATGACCTGTGCGGTGGCGGCGTCCAGCGGCTTGTTGAAGGCGATGATGCCGCCGAAGGCACTGGTCGGGTCGGTGGCGTAGGCCAGCTCGTAGGCATCGCCGTTGCCGGCACCCACCGCCACGCCGCACGGGTTGGCGTGCTTGACGATGACACAGGCCGGCGCATCGAACTGGCGCACGCATTCCCACGCGGCATCGGCATCGGCCAGGTTGTTGTAGCTCAGTTCCTTGCCCTGCAGCTGCTGGAAGGTGGCCAGGGTGCCCGGCACCGGGTACAGGTCGCGGTAGAACGCGCCGCTCTGGTGGGGGTTCTCGCCGTAGCGCAGGTCCATCACTTTGACGAAGGTGGAGTTCATCTGCGCCGGGTACTCGGCACGCACCGGCACGGCGGCGTCGGTGGCGGTGACCGCCGACAGGTAGTTGCTGATCGCCGCATCGTACTGGGCGACGCGGTTGAACGCGGCGACCGAGAAGGCGAAGCGGGTGGCCGCCGGCAGCTGGCCATCATGGGTGTCCAGGGCGCCCAGCAGCTCGGCGTACTGCGACGGGTCGGTGGCCACGGCCACGCGGGCGAAGTTCTTGGCCGCCGAGCGCAGCATGGCCGGGCCGCCGATGTCGATGTTCTCCACCGCGTCGGCCAGGGTGCAGTCGGCCTTGGCGGTGACCGATTCGAACGGGTACAGGTTCAGTACCAGCAGGTCGATGGCGCCGATGCCGTGTTCGGCCATCACGGCGTCATCCAGGCCCGAGCGGCCCAGCAGGCCGCCGTGCACCATCGGGTGCAGGGTCTTGACCCGCCCGTCCATCATTTCCGGGAAACCGGTGACCTCGGCGACGTCCTTCACGGCCAGGCCCGCATCACGGATCGCCTTGGCGGTGCCGCCGGTGGACAGCAGCTCGACGCCGCGGGCGGCCAGAGCGGTGGCCAGCTCGACCAGGCCGGTCTTGTCGGAAACGGAGAGGAGGGCCCGACGGACGGGCAACAGATCAGCAGTCATGGGACAGGGCAATCGGCAGCGGAGCGGGGCCGATATTGTAGGCGGTGGGGGCCGACGGCGGGCGGCGGCGGCAAAATTGACCGGCCCCAACGGCCCTGCGGCCGCCTTCGGTATGCCCTGGCCGGCGCCGCGCCGCGGACATTTCGACGGAGGTGCGCTCCCAATCGGGTAGGCTGTGCCGGAACTGCCAGGGAGCTGCGGGATCGTGTCGATCTATGCATTGAAAGGACGTTTCCAGGACCTGCTGCGTCCGGCCGTAGGCGGCCTGCATCGCGCGGGGATCACCGCCAATGCGGTGACCGTGGCCGCTGCCGTGGTCTCGCTGCTGGTCACCGTCGTGGTCTGGTGCTGTGCGCCACAGCAACCGCTGCTGTATCTGGCCCTGCCGCTGTGGATGCTGCTGCGCATGGCCCTCAATGCCGTGGACGGCATGCTGGCCCGCGAGTTCGGCCAGCAGTCGCGGCTGGGCGCCTATCTGAACGAGCTGTGCGATGTGGTGGCCGATGCGGCGCTGTACCTGAGTCTGCTCAGCGTGCCGGGCGTTCGCCCGGAAGCGCTGTGGTTGCTGGCCTGGGGCGCAGCACTGAGCGAGTACGCCGGCGTGCTGGGCCTGATGGTCGGTGCCAGCCGCCGCTATGACGGCCCGATGGGCAAGAGCGACCGTGCCTTCGTCATCGGCCTGCTGGGCCTGCTGCTGGCGTTCGGTTGGGCCGGTGCCTTGACGGTCGGCGGCGTGGCCGCAGCGATGGCGCTGCTGTGCGGGGTAACGGCGGTCAACCGCGTCCGGCGGGGACTGAAGGAAGCGGCCACAGCGCAGCGATAAGTCAACAGCCCACCAGGAGAAGGCATGCGTCAGGTGCAGGAACGGGAATTCCACAGCTTCGACCAAGTACCGCTGTTCTACCGGCACTGGCCGGTTGCGGCCGCAGGCACACCACCGGGGCGCACGGTCCGGGCCATCGTGCTGCTGCATCGTGGCCACGAGCATTCAGGGCGGGTCGCCCACCTGGTCGACGAGCTGGACCTGCCGGAGATCGCCTTCTTCGCCTGGGACGCGCGCGGCAACGGCCGCTCGCCGGGCGAGCGTGGCGACGCACCGGGCTTCCCTGCGCTGGTGCGCGACCTGGACAGCTTCATCGCCCACATCGGCAGCGAGCACGGCATCGCGGTCGAGGACATCGTCGTGGTCGCGCAGAGCGTGGGCGCGGTCATCGCTGCGACCTGGGTACACGACTATGCCCCCCGCCTGCGCGCGCTGGTGCTGGCGTCACCGGCATTCAAGGTGAAGCTGTATGTGCCGTTCGCACGTCCAGGCCTGGCCCTGATGCAGAAGCTGCGCGGCAATTTCTTCGTCAGCAGCTACGTCAAGCCGCAGTGGCTGACGCATGATCCGGCACGGGTGGAGAGTTACCGCACCGATCCACTGATCACCCGGCCGATCTCGGTACGCGTGCTGCTGGGCCTGTATGAAGCCGCCGACCGCATCGTGGCCGACGCGCAGGCGATCAGCGTGCCGGTGCAACTGCTGGTGTCCGGCTCCGACTTCGTGGTGCACCGTGGTCCGCAGGACCGCTTCTATGAGCGCCTGTCCAGTCCGATCAAGGAGCGCGTGTACCTGCCGGGTTTCTTCCACGACACGCTGGGCGAGCGCGATCGTGCACCGGCACTGGCGCGCATCCGCGACTTCATCCAGGCGCGTTTCGCCGAACCGCTGCGCACGCTGTCGCGGCGCGACGCGCATCGGCATGGGCCGACGTTCGAGGAGTCGGAGATCCTGGCCTGGCCTCCGGAACGCAACAGCCTGGCCGACCTGCGCTGGCGCGGGGTGCGTGCGGGCCTGCGCCTGGGCGGCACCCTGTCCGAAGGCATCGCGCTGGGCCTGCAGACCGGTTTCGACTCCGGCAGCACGCTGGACTACATCTACCGCGACGAAGCGCGCGGCAAGGGGCCGCTGGGGCGGATGATCGACCGCAACTACCTCGATGCGATCGGCTGGCGCGGCATCCGCGTGCGTGGCCAGCACCTGCAGGAACTGCTGCGTGATGCGGCCATGCGCCTGCGCGGTCAGGATCTGCCGGTGCAGGTGCTGGACGTGGCCGCCGGCCATGGCCGGTATGTGCTGGAAGCTCTGGGCCAGGGCGAACAGCGCGCCGACCGCATCGTGCTGCGTGATTTCAGCCCGCTCAATGTGACCCAGGGCCAGGCCTTGATCGAACGGCTGGGAGCCGCCGACATCGCCCGCTTCGAGCAGGGCGACGCGTTCGATCCGGCGTCGTTGGCGACGGCGGAACCCGCGCCGACGCTGGCTGTGGTCTCAGGGCTGTACGAGCTGTTCCCCGACAACGACGCCGTGCTGCGTTCGCTGCAGGGTATTGCCGCGGTGGTGACGGAGGGGGGCTACCTGGCCTATACCGGCCAGCCCTGGCACCCGCAGCTGGAATTCATCGCCCGTGCACTCACCAGCCACCGCGGGGGCGCGGCCTGGGTCATGCGACGGCGCACCCAGCAGGAGATGGACGAGCTGGTGCGGCTGTCGGGCTTTGAGAAGGTGACCCAGCGCATCGATGCGTTCGGCATCTTCACCGTATCGCTGGCGCGTCGGGTCGCCTGATGGCCATCACCGCAACGCCGATCGTTGCCGATGCACCGCGTCCGTGGCGCCGCGCGCTGCTGTGGCTGGCGGTGCTGGGCCCGTTCTTCTTCGCCAGTTATGGCTTTGCCAACTGGATGGCCGGCCGCCACGACGTGGTTCCGGTTGTCGTGTTCGACTGGGAGACGCGCATTCCGTTCGTGCCCTGGACGATCGTGCCGTACTGGTCGATCGACCTGTTCTACGCGGTGTCGTTCTTCCTGTGCCGGCAGCGCCTGGAGCTGGACCGCCATGCGCTGCGGCTGCTCAGTGCACAGGTGATCGCAGTGACCTGCTTTCTGCTGTGGCCGCTGCGCTTCAGCTTCGAGCGGCCGGAGACGGGCGGTGCCTATGGCTGGTTGTTCGAAGTGCTGCTGGGGTTCGACAAGCCTTTCAACCAGGCGCCGTCGTTGCACATCGTGCTGCTGATCGTGCTGTGGGTGAAGTTCGCCCACTACCTGCAGGGCGCCTGGCGGCTGGTGCTGCATGCGTGGGCATTGCTGATCGGCATTTCGGTGCTGACCACGTTCCAGCATCACTTCATCGACATTCCCACCGGCCTGCTGGTGGGCTGGCTGTGCGTGTGGCTGTGGCCGGACCAGGGAACACCGCCGTTGCGTGCCTGGCAGTCCGCGGAGGATCCCGCGCGGTGGCGGCTGGCGCTGCTCTACCTCCTGGGTGCCGCCGTGCTGCTGGTGCCGGCGCTGGCGCTGCGAGGCACTGCGCTGTGGCTGCTGTGGCCGGCGATCTCGCTGCTGCTGGTGGCGCTGGCGTACGCCGGACTGGGCACGGCCATGTTCCAGAAGCGCGACGACGGGCGCCTGACCATGGCCGCGCGCTGGCTGCTCGCGCCTTACCTGGGCGCCGCCTGGATCAATTCGCGGCTATGGACATGGCGGGCACCGCAGCCCTCGGCGGTGGCCGATGGCGTGTGGTTGGGACGGATTCCACGGGCGGCCTTGGCGTCGCCACTGCACGGCGTGGTCGATACCTGCGCAGAGCTGTCGTGCCGGGCGCCAGGTGCTGCGTATGCCAGCGTTCCGATGCTGGACATGGTGGTGCCCTCGCCGGCGCAGCTGCGCGAGGCCGCTGCCGCCATCGAACGCCTGCGCATGCAGGGGCCAGTACTGGTGTGCTGTGCCCTGGGCTATTCGCGCAGTGCGGCCAGCGTAGCGACCTGGCTGCTGTGCAGCGGCCGGGCACGGGACGCAGCCGAGGCGGTTGCACGGATACGTGCCGCGCGGCCCTCCATCGTTCTGCATGACGACCACCTGCGCGCCATCCAGGCCGCCATCACCTCGGAGAGCCCCGCATGAGCCTCGCTGTCGACCTGCCGATGATGCGCCTGCTGCTGCGCCAGGGCCGGCTGCCCGCTGCGCTGTCGCTGGGACTGCTGCTGGTGGCGTTGCTGCTGCTGGGCATCGAGCCGGGACTGGCGATGTTCGCGGCCGGCCTGTTGCTGCTGAGCGTGGCGGCGGGGATGGTGCAGGCGTACTACGCGGTGCGCGTACAGCTGGACGCCAGCCTCCTGCAGCTGCTGTTGCAGGAGAATCTGCACGGTGAGGCGGCGGCCGAACGGGTGGACGCGGCCCTGCATGACGCCGGCCTGCGCCGCCGCGACGCACAGGCGCCTACGCGCGGATGGGATGTGCGCTGGGCGGGCATGCGGGGCCTGCTGCTGCGCCAGTACGCGGCAGCGCTGCTGCAGTTCGCCACGCTGCTGCTGGCCGTGCTGTGGCCGCAGACCTGAGGGGAGACATCGATGTTTGCTGAACTGATCGCCCGCGCCTGCAGTGGCGCCATCCATGTGCTCACCGGCGCGCGGGCGCTGTGGGTCGGATGCGCGCCCTCCAGCGAGCGCCGTGTCTACTACGGCAACCACGCCAGCCACGGGGATTTCGTGCTGATCTGGTCGTCGATGCCGCCGGCACTGCGGCGGCAGGTGCGTCCGGTGGCGGCCGCCGAATACTGGCAGCGCGACGCCCTGCGTCGCTACCTGATCGATGCGGTGTTCAACGGCGTGCTGGTCGAGCGCGAAGCGGCGCGCCGCCAGCAGGATCCGCTGCAGGCGCTGCGTGACGCGGTGGATGCGGAGTGCTCACTGATCCTGTTCCCGGAAGGCACGCGCAACGTCGGCGATGAGCCGCTGCTGCCGTTCAAGAGTGGCATCTACCATCTTGCGCGGCAGCGTCCGGAACTGGAATTCGTCCCGGTGTGGATCGACAACCTGAAGCGGGTGATGCCCAAGGGACGGTTCCTGCCGTTGCCGTTGCTGTGCACGGCCACCTTCGGTACTCCGCTGCGGCTGCAGGCCGATGAGGACAAGACGGCGTTTCTCCAGCGCAGCCGCCAGGCGCTGCTGGATCTGGCGCCGGACGGAGGACGCGCATGAGCGGGTTGATCGCCGTATCGGGTGATCTCGCCGCGCGCAGCGTGGGCCAGCAGACCGGGCTGCTGTTCGCCGGGGTCGGCGCGGTGCTGGTGCTGGCGACGCTGGTGGCCGAGACCCTGCGCTGGCGGCAGCGTGGACGGCCCAGCGCGGTCATCGCCAATCTGGTCTCGCGCATCCGCGCCTGGTGGGTGATGGCGATCGTGGTCGGCCTGGCGCTGCTGTTCGGCCGGGCCGGGGTGATCGTGCTGTTCGCGATCATCTCGCTGTTTGCCCTGCGCGAGTTCATCACCCTGGCACCTACCCGGTCAGGTGACTACTACGCGCTGCTGGCGGCGTTCTACATCGTACTGCCCTGGCAGTACTACCTGGTGTGGATCGACTGGTATGGCATGTACACGCTGCTGATTCCGGTCTATGCGTTCCTGTTCCTGCCGATCCTGGCCACCATCGGCGGTGACACCACGCATTACCTGGAGCGCACGGCCAAGGTGCAGTGGGGGCTGATGATCTGCGTGTTCTGCATTTCGCACGTGCCCCTGCTGCTGAACCTGCGCGTGCCCGGGCATGAGCCCGCGCGCAACGTGCTGCTGCTGGCGTTCCTGGTGATCGTGGTGCAGTCCTCCGACGTGCTGCAGTACATCTGGGGCAAGCTGCTGGGCAGGCGCCTGATCGCGCCCAGGCTGTCGCCGTCGAAGACAGTGGAGGGCTTCATCGGTGGCGTGCTGAGTGCCAGCGTGGTGGGCGCTGCGCTGTGGTGGATCACGCCGTTCACGCCGCTGCAGGCGTTCGGCCTGTCGCTGTTGATCAACCTGATGGGGTTCTGGGGTGGCCTGGTGATGTCGGCGATCAAGCGCGACCGTGGCATCAAGGACTGGGGCCACATGATCGAGGGCCATGGCGGCATGCTCGACCGGCTGGATTCGGTGTGCTTCGCCGCACCGGTGTTCTTCCACGTGGTGCGGTATTACTGGAAGGCGGGCGGCGGCGGGTGACCCCGCTTCCACGACGTCGCCATCCGCGCTCAGGCGCTGATGCCGTATTCCTTCAGCTTCTTGCGCAGCGTGGCACGGTGGATGCCCAGCATCGCCGCGGCCCGGCTCTGGTTGCCTTCGCAGTGGTTGAGCACTTCCACGAACAGCGGAATCTCCATCTCGCGCAGCACGATCTCGTAGACGTCGTCTGCATCGCAGCCATCAAGGTCGCGCAGGTACCGGCGCACGGACTGGGCGACGTGTTCGCGCAGCGGTGGCCGGGGAGCGCCACGACTGTTGTCAGGACGAGAAAGGACAGCGTTCAAGGGGGTTCCCGATCTGGTTGGCCCGTGCACGCGGAGCGCGCGGCCGGATGAGGTGGTGGCGGTCAGTCTAGCGCGAGCGTGCCCGACCTGCCATGGCTGGTCGCCTTCGTCCCGATCACAGGAACTCGAAGGTGAATGCGACAGTGGACGCCGCAGGCTCCTGCACGCGGAACGCGATGTGTGCGCTCTGACCCGGTTCCAGCACGGCGGTACCCGGGTTCTCGCCGAGGTACTGCGTGGGGCTGAAAACGTCACTGCCGATGACCCGTCCGTCCGCATCGGACAGCGAAAGCCGCAGGTCGGGCCAGGCCTGTGGCCATCGCGCGTCATTGCGGATGCTGGCCTGGACCTGCAGTACGCCGGCCTGACCAGGCAGCGGGCGGATGTCGCGACTGGTCATGGTGAAGGCGGTGGGTTCGTGCCAGGCGGGCAGGCTGCAGCGCAGCACGCTGCACAGCGCCACCAGCCATGTGCGGTGGCCGGCATCGGCGGCCAGCCGCGCGCGGTCGGCGAGCACGCTCTGCAGGATCAGCAGCGCCGCCAGCCCCGCCACCAGCAGCCAGTGCCAGCGCGGCGCCGGGCGCGAGCGTGAAGGTGCACGGGCGAGGAAACCGGGTGCGTCATGGTTCGATGGTGATGCCACCGCCGCGGCATGCGGGGGCACATCATCGGTGTGCTGCGGAACGGGTTGCGCAGTGATCACCGCCGCTGCCGGCGCATGTTCGATCTCCGCCGCAGTGGGTTCGGGCGCCGGACCGGCCTGTGCAGGCGTATCGACGTGCGCCTCGACGGCAGGTGCCGTTCCGCCTTCCGGCGCGGGGCGCAGGAAGGTGGCCAGTGGACGTCGTGCGGGGGTCGGCTCGGACATGCTCACGGTGCGGGTTCGGGTCGAGCGCTCATTCAAACACGATCAGGCGCGGCGCACGCCGGTAATGCGCATCCAGTCGCCATCGCGGGTCGCCTGCAGGTCGTCGAACCAGGCACCGTAACGCTGCAGCAGTTCGTGTTCCTGTCCGTGCAGGATGCCCGACAGTGCGATGCGGCCACCGCTGGCCACGCGCGCGGCCAGCAGCTCGGCCAGGGCATCCAGTGCCGAGGCGAGGATGTTGGCGACCACGATGGGATAGGTTGCCACCGGCTCGTCCTGTGGCAGATAGACCTGCATGCGGCCCTGCTCGCCATTGCGCTCGGCATTGTCGGCGGTCGCGACCAGGGCCTGCGGATCATTGTCCACGCCGATCGCCTCGGCGGCGCCCAGCTTCAGCGCAGCGAGGGCGAGGATGCCCGAGCCGCACCCGAAATCGAGCACGCGCTGGCCCTGCAGCTGGCCGTCCACGGCCAGCTGGTCCAGCCAGCGCAGGCACAGCGCGGTGGTGGGATGAGTACCGGAGCCGAAGGCCAGGCCCGGGTCCAGCCGGACGACGGCCGCGTCGGCGGCCTGCGCCGCCTCCGGCAGCTCATGGTTCCACGGCACGATCCAGGTGCGGCTGCCGAAGTCCATCGGCTGGAACTGGTCCAGCCAGGCACGCTCCCAGTCCTCGTCCTCGACGGCGCGGAAGCTGCCACCGCTCCAGTCCAGTTCCGGGTCGAACGCTTCCAGCGCCGCCAGCAGCAACAGCGCGTTGCTGTCAGCCGGGAACAGCGCCGTCAGCACCAGGCTGTCCCACAGCGGCGTCTCGCCCACGCCCGGTTCCAGGATCGCCTGCTCGTTGCTGGTGTCGGCCTCGGCATCGAGCAGGGTCACGGCCAACGCCCCGACGTCCTCCAGCGCATTCTCATAGCGGGGCTGGGTGGCTTCGGTGCAACGCAGGGTCAGTTCCAGGAACGGCATGGGATCGGGGGCAATCGCGGGAAAGGGGGCCATGCTAGACCATCGGGGCGTCTCCGTATGCTCTGAGATGAACGGCCCCCGTTCAGACAGGCCTGCCGGGCCTTGCTAAACTGCGCGCTTTCCTGTGCGCCCCCGACGCTTTCCGTTGCCGATGGCACTCGCTCCGACCCTGAAAACCTGGTTGCTCGTGCTGCCGGCGGTGGCCGTGCTGGGCGTGGCCGGGTATCGGGCCAGCGGGCACGTGGGCTCGGTATCGTCTCCGGTCGCGGCCTCCGGGCTGCCGACGGCCCAGGTGGCGGGCAACGAGGATGGGACGACGATGCCGGTCATGCCCGAGGCGCTGGCGCGGCGTCTGGCGGCCTTCGAGCGGGGCGGCGCACTGCCGTCCGGCCTGCCGCTGGACATCCGGGCCGACATCGAGGGCGCCACCGATCTGTTCGCCTATGCGCAGCGGTTGCGTGCGCAGGCCGACGGTGGCAACCACGAAGCGCGCTGGATGCTCAGCCGGGTGTATGACTACTGCGCGCAGTACGCGGTCGATCCCGGGGGGTATCGCCTGGACAACAACGTGCTGGCGGGGCTGGGCCTGAGTGCCGCACCGGCCATGGTCGATGCGCGCGAGCGCGTGGCCCAGCGCTGCGGCGGGTTCGTGCCCGGCGACAAACTGGGCGCGGCGCTGGTGCTGGCGGAGCGTCGCAAGGCGGCCGCGCAGGGCAATCTGGCGGCCGAAGCTGCGCTGTTCGCTGAAGGTGAGCCGCTGCATGACAGCGCGGACTACCGCCGTGGCCTGGTCGAGCGCGTGCGCCTGTCGCGCGATCCGGAGGCATTCATGGCCCTCGCTCCGGGAATGGGCGTGCGCGCCGCCGGTGACAGTGCACTGGACGGGCTGGTGGCCGGCGAGCAGCTCAGCGAAATGGCGTGGCGGCTTGCGGCCTGCGAACTCGGTCTACCGTGTGGGGCCGACAGCGTGCTGGTCAACAGTTTTTGTGCGAATGGAGGGATCTGTTCGCAGGATGAGACGCAGGATTTCCGGGATTTCGTGTATGACGCTGCGGTTTCGCGGCAAGGTGCTGGGAAGATGAACGAATGGATCAAGCGATTGATTGGAAGGGGGAGCAGGCCATGAACTACCGTCGATTCCTTCACGGGGCCAAGTTCTGGTTCTGGGTGGCACTGTTCGTGGCCTATTCGGCCGGCGCGGTGGGCCTGTTGATGATCGATACCTACGAGGATCGCTACCGGCATCTGTCGAAGGTGGAGCTGACCACGGTGAAGGCACAGGAAGACCTGCGCCGCGCCGGCGCCAGCCAGGTCGCCGCGGTCTATCGCGCGCAGAGCGGCGTGCCGTTCGCATCGCTGCCGGCGGGCAGCACCTTCCAGGTGGTCTGGCCCGATGGCTCGACCGAGACCATGGTGATCGTCGATCCGACCTCGCCCAATGGTGTGCGCCCGCTGCCGAACTCGCAGATTCCGGCAACCGCGGCCGACAGGCACTGACACCGATCCTGCAGCGCCGGGCCCTCACGCGCGGCTGCTTTTCCCGGTACGCCGGGCGCGGGGGAAGGCGCTGCAGAAAACAGAAAAGGGCGGGGATATCCCCGCCCTTTTCATGTCCGGCACCTGTGCCGATCAGGTCAGCGCGATCGGCTTGTTCTTGCGCTCGGCCAGACGCTTTTCCAGGTAGTGGATGTTCTGGCCACCGGCCTGGAAGCCCTTGTCGCGCATGATCCGCTGCTGCAGCGCGATGTTGGTCTTGATACCGTCGACCACCATTTCGCTCAGCGCCACCCGCATGCGGGCGATCGCGGTTTCGCGGTCCGGGCCGTGCACGATCAGCTTGCCGATCATCGAGTCATAGTTCGATGGCACGCGGTAACCACTGTAGATGTGGGTGTCCACGCGCACGCCGGGGCCGCCCGGCGGATGGAAGCCGGTGATGGTGCCCGGGCTCGGCACGAAGGTTTCAGCATCTTCGGCGTTGATGCGGCACTCGATGGCATGGCCGGTGAGCACCACGTCGCTCTGCTTGATCGACAGCTTCTGGCCGGCGGCGATCTTCAGCTGCTCGGCCACCAGGTCGATGCCGGTGACCATTTCGGTGACCGGATGTTCCACCTGGATGCGGGTGTTCATTTCGATGAAGTAGAAGCGGCCGTCCTCGTACAGGAACTCGAACGTGCCGGCGCCGCGGTAGCCGATGCGGATGCAGGCCTCCACGCAGACCTTGCCGATCTGCTCGCGCTGCTCGGCGGTGATGCCCGGTGCCGGTGCTTCCTCGACCACCTTCTGGTGACGGCGCTGCATCGAGCAGTCGCGCTCGCCGAGGTGGATGGCATTGCCCTGGCCGTCGGCCAGCACCTGGATCTCCACGTGGCGCGGGTTCTCCAGGAACTTCTCCATGTAGACCTCGCCATTGCCGAACGCCGCCTTCGCTTCGCTCTTGGTGGTTTCGATCGAGGTCTTCAACGAGGCTTCGGCGTGCACCACGCGCATGCCGCGACCGCCGCCGCCGCCCGCTGCCTTGATGATGACCGGGTAGCCGATCTCACGGGCGATCTTGGTGTTGGCGACGATGTCCTCGCCCAGCGGGCCGCCCGAGCCGGGCACGCACGGCACTCCGGCGGCCTTCATGGCGCGGATGGCTTCGACCTTGTCACCCATCATGCGGATGGTGTCGGCCTTGGGGCCGATGAAGATGAAGCCGGATTCCTCCACGCGCTCGGCGAAATCGGCGTTCTCCGACAGGAAGCCGTAGCCCGGATGGATGGCCTGGGCATCGGTGACTTCTGCCGCGGCGATCAGGGCGGGGATGTTGAGGTAGCTCTGCGGCGACGGCGCCGGGCCGATGCAGACCGACTCGTCGGCCATGGCCACATGCTTGAGGTTGCGGTCGACCGTGGAGTGCACGGCCACCGTGCGGATGCCCAGGGTGTGGCACGCGCGCAGGATGCGCAGCGCGATCTCCCCTCGGTTGGCGATGACGACTTTGTCGAGCATGGCGTGCCCCTCAGCCGATCACGAACAGCGGCTGGTCGAACTCCACCGGCTGGCCGTTCTCGCCGAGGATGGCGACGATGGTGCCGGACGCGTCGGCTTCGATCGGGTTGAACATCTTCATCGCTTCGATGATGGCCAGGGTTTCGCCTTCCTTGACCTGCTGGCCCACGGTGACGAAGGCCGGCTTGTCCGGAGCGGACGAGGCATAGAAGGTGCCGACCATCGGCGAACGCAGCACGTGGCCTTCCGGCAGCGCCGGGCCCGGCTTGGCGGTGCCGCCGGTGGAGGCTTCGGTCGGCGACTGCATCGGCATTGCCTGCGGCGCCGGCGCGGCAGGGGCGGCATACACCGGAGCGGCGACCGGGGCGGCATAGCCGGCGACCGGCGCGCGCGACAGGCGCACGGACTCTTCGCCTTCCTTGATTTCGATTTCGGCCAGGTTCGACTCTTCCAGCAGGTCGATCAGCTTCTTGATTTTGCGCAGATCCATGAGGGCCTCTTGGGTTTCTATCTAGGTGAGGAGAGCGCCGTGGGCGCCCGGGTCGACAATCAGGTGGCGGACAACCGCAGCAGCGCCGCGTCCATCGCGTAGCGGTAGCTGTCGGCGCCGAAGCCGCACACCACGCCGACCGCCTTGTCGCTGAAATAGCTGTGCTGGCGGAACGGTTCGCGGGCGTGCGGGTTGGACAGGTGGATTTCGATGAACGGCACGGCCACGGCCGCCAGCGCATCGCGCAGGGCGACCGAGGTGTGGGTGAACGCGGCCGGGTTGATCAGGATGAACGCCGTGCCGTCGGTGCGGGCGGCCTGTACGCGGTCCACCAGCGCGTGTTCGGCGTTGGACTGCAGGCTCTCCAGCACGTGCCCGGCGGCGTCGGCCTGGCGGGCCAGCGCCTGGTCGATGTCGGCCAGGGTGGTGTGGCCGTAGACCTCCGGCTCGCGGGTACCGAGCAGGTTGAGGTTGGGGCCGTGCAGGACCAGCAGCTTCGCCATGGGATCCGATCGACTGGAAAGGGCGGCAGTCTGGCGGAAGCGGCCGATGCTGTCCAGTTCGGCGAAGTTTGCCGCGTTTCAATCGATTGTTTGAAATCGCTGGAAGCGCTTGTGCCCGTATGCCAGGCAGCGCTTCAAGGCGCGCTGAACGCGGCGGCGGCTGGTAATAGCGGCACGTACGCCGACGATGGCAGCCAGCCGCTTCTGGCCCGACCAGGCCGGGCGCGGCTGCTCAGGTTTCCAGCGGCCGCGTCGGCACGACGTTGGGGAACACCTGTTCCAGCGGCTCCTGCTCGCCCGGCCGGGGCGCGGGCCAGTCGTAGGCGTTCACCGGCTGCGCGCGGTTCACCCACAGCGCGTAATGCAGGTGGTCGGCGCGCCCATCGCCGGTGTTGGGGTGGATGAGGATCGTCAGGCCCAGGCTGTTGAGCTGCAGCCATGGCACCACGACCGGCAGGAGATCGTTGGTGAAGCCGAAGTAGAAGGACGGGGTGACATGGGGGCCGCGTGGCTCCGGATTCCAGTTGCCCAGTTCCACCGGGAAGCGTTCCGCCACCCAGCGCCGGATCAGTGCGGCCTTGGCCGAGGTGTCCTCGTCGAAATAGATGTGGGCGTGGTAACTCTTGATGTCGGTGTAGGGGCGTGGGAGGGTCGGCAATGGCGATTCGCCCGGGCGTGTGCTGCGCGGTCGTGGGGTCGGTTCGCTGGCGGTGTCCTGTCCCCAGGGACTGCGGCCCTGCGCCGGCGGCGGGACGATCGCCTGGAATCCGGGACGCCCCGGTGCGGTCGTGTTCGCCACCTCTCGGGCCGGTGTTGCGGCGGCCGGACGCGTGGCGCCGGCCAGGCCACCTGCGGCCAGGCCGGCCGATGCGATCAGGCGGCGCCGGCTGGGTGAGAACGGCGCGGCCTGGTGTGCATCGGTGTCGTCGCCAGCAATGGCGTCAGAAGAATGCGGGGAGCGCGGCATGGTTGTTTCCGTGGACGGCGGACCGTCACCGTCGGACGGATGCGGGGGCCGCGTCCAATGATCCGGTGGCATCACCTGATGCTGCGCCGCAGGTGCGTTGAGTCCTGTGCGCGGCCCGGATAGGGTGGTCAGCTCACCGCACGGATACCCGCCATGAACAGCGCAGATGCCAGCACTGCCCGCAGACGTGCCACGTTCCGGCAGTTGCATGCGCAGGGCTGCTTCGTATTGCCCAATCCGTGGGACATCGGCAGCGCGCGCTACCTGCAGCGGCAGGGCTTCCTGGCATTGGCCACCACCAGCGCGGGGTGTGCATGGAGCGAAGGTCGCCCCGATGGTGCGGTATCGCTGCAGGCGACGCTTGACCACCTGCGGCTGATGGTGGCCGCCACCGACCTGCCGGTGAACGCAGACTTCGGCGATGGCTTCGGCGCCACGCCACAGGACGTGGCTGAGGCCGTGACGGCGGCCCTGGATACGGGCATCGCCGCTCTGTCGATTGAAGATGCCAGCGGTCTGGCCGACGCGCCGCTGCGCCCGCTGGAGGAGGCCGTGCAACGCCTGCGTGCGGCGCGTGCGGCCATCGATCGCGCCGCGGCCGATGTGCTGCTGGTGGGCCGGGCGGAAAACTTCTTCGTGGGCGTACCGGATCTGGAAGACACGCTGCAGCGCCTGCGTGCCTACGCGGCCGCAGGTGCCGATGTGTTGTACGCACCGGGCATCACCACGGCCGAACAGATCCAGGCGGTGGTGGCCGCAGCCGGCGGCAAGCCGGTGAACCTGCTGGTGGGCGGACCGACGTCACTGACGCTGCAGGACATCGCTGCGATGGGGGTACGCCGGGTCAGCCTGGGCGGGGCGTTGGCCCGTGCGGCGTGGGGGGGATTGATGCGGGCCACCGATCCCATCCAGCAGGAAGGCCGCTTTGATGGCCTGCAGGCGGCAGCATCGGGTGCGGCGCTGAACGCGCTGTTCCGCTGAGGCAGGGCCGCGGATGCACGGCAGGATCCCTTCGCTGCGCGAAGGGATCCGAGCCAGTGCTGCATCAGAACCGTGCGGTGGCGCCCACGAAGAAGGTGCGCGCGCCGCCGTCGTAGTTGTTGCCTTCGTCGATGGTGGACACGTCGCCTACGTTCAGGACGCCGGCACGCAGGGTCAGGTTCTCGTTCACGTCGAAGCCGGTCACCAGATCCCAGGTGGTGTACGCCTTGGCGAAGGTGGCGCTGGTGGCCGATACCAGTTGCTTGCCGATGTGCTGCGCACTGGCATTCAACGACCAGGCATCGGTCACCTGCCATTCCAGCGAGGTGTTGGCGGTCAGCTCCGGTACTACCAGCAGGGTGGCGCCGGTGGTGCGGTTCTTCGATTCCAGCATGCGCGTGGCGTGGGTGGTCCAGTTCAGGCGTTCGTGCAGCGGCACGGTCACGCTGGCTTCCACACCGCGGGTGCGTGCCTTCTGGATGTTCTGTGCCACCGTCCACCAGTAGCCGTTGACGAAGCTGGTGGTCTGGCCGGGGATCTGGCTCAGCGGCACCTGTTCGATCTTGTCGTCGAAGTTGGTCAGGAAGTAGGTGGCTGAGGCCGACCAGCCCTCGCGGTCGAAGCCCACGCCCAGCTCGTAGTTGGTGCTGGTCTCCGGTTCCAGGTTCGGGTTGCCGGCCATGTAGCAGCCGCGCGTGCCGTCGGCATTCACCGAACGGCTGCTCCAGCCTTCGGCGGTCAGGGCACGGCAGCCGTTGCCGCCGGACTGGGTCGCAGCGCCGGCCGTTCCCTGCTTCAGGTTGGGGGCACGGAAGCCCTTGGAAATGCCACCGCGCACGGTCCATGCGTCGGCCGGGTGCCAGACGCCGTAGATGCGCGGGCTCAGGTTGTCATCGTAGTTTTCCGTGTTGTCCCAGCGCAGGCCCAGGGTCAGCACGAAGCGCTCGTGCAGGGTGAGGTGGTCCTCGGCGAACAGCGCCCAGGAGTCGGCCTCGCTGGTCGGGCTGATGCGGCCGCTGCCCGTCCAGGTGACCGGAACGGTACCGATGGTGTCGCTGTTCTCCAACTCCTCGCGTTTCCACTGCCCGCCCACATTCAGGCTGTGCTCGACGCCCCAGTGGAAGCCGGTGTTGAAGGCGGTATCGAACACCGTTTCCTTCGAACGGTTGCCGACGTCGCTGCCCTTGTCTTCGTATTCGTTCTGCACCAGCGTGGTCTTCGACGTGGTGGCGTCGCTGTAGGTGCCGTCATGGCGGATGACGTAGCCGGTCTGCACCAGCTTGGACAGTCCCCAGCTGTTGACCTGGCCGGCCCCGCTGTTGCGCTGCGTTCCGCGCGAGGCCTCCACGCCCACGACGTGGCTGTCGCTGATGCGCCAGTCGAACAGCACGTTGGCGTTCTCTGCCTTGTTGCCCGGTGTCTGCCGCGCGCCGCGGTCAGATTCACGGTCAGTGACGTTGGCGCCGATGCGCACGCCCAGGTTGTCGGTCAGCGGGCCACTGAACAGCGCTCCCATCTGCGTGGTGTTGCCGCGGGTGTCCGAATCGGGCTTGCTGTAGTTGAAGGTGGCCGAGCCGCCCCAGTGGTCGGCGATCTTGCGGGTGATGATGTTGATCACACCCCCCATCGCGTCCGATCCGTACAGCGAGGACATCGGGCCGCGCACCACTTCGATGCGTTCGATCATGTCCGGCGACAGCCAGTTCAGATCCTGCGGGCCCAGGTCATCACGATAGTTCACGCCGGCCGAGCTGCCCTGGCGGCGGCCATCGATCAGGATCAGTGTGTACTGCTCGGGCAGGCCGCGCAGCCGGATCTTCGACTGCGCACCGGACAGCGCGTAACCGCCGGTCACCCCGGGCACGGTGCTCAACAGCTGGCCGATGCTGCTGACCGGCTTGCGCTCGATGTCCTCGCGGGTGATCACGCTGATGCTGGCGGGGGCATCCCGGATCCATTGCTGGGCGCCGGTGGCGGTGACCACCACGGTGTCCATCTGCTTGGCGGCGGCATCGGCTGACGCCTCGGCGTGGGCCTGGGAGGCGAGGGCAAGGCCGATGGCCACGGTCAGCGTGGCAACGGAACGACGGGACTTCAGACTGGCATGCAACATCGCGCGGTACTCCGGGTGAGGGGTCCACTGGCGATGGCTGGGACGTCCGTGTGGGGTTTCAGATCTCCTTAACAATCGTATCACGAATCATTTGCATTTGACTTGAGGCGATACAGAACGCCAGAAACAGTGTCCTGCTGGCAGTGCTGATCGGGCTGGGTGCGCTAGTTACCATTAGTAACTAATCTCCAAGGAGTTGCCCATGCACAGCCTGATTGTTGTTGCCCATCCCGATCCTGCCTCGCTGACCCACGCGGTAGCCGCTCGCATCGCGCAGGCCATCGCCGATGCCGATGAGAGCAATACCACCGCCATGGCCGATCTGATGGCCGAAGGCTTCGACCCGCGCTTCAACGGGCAGGACCAGGCCCTGTTCCGCGGCATCGCGCCGCCACCGGCCGATGTGGCGGCCGAGCACGCACGGCTGGATGCGACCGACACGCTGGTGCTGGTCTACCCGCTCTACTGGTGGTCGTTCCCGGCGCTGCTGAAGGGCTGGATCGATCGCGTTTTCACCCAGGGCTGGGCCTACGCCGAGGGTGCCGATGGAAAAGTGGAGAAGCGGCTGCAGCGGCTGCAGGTGCATCTGGTCGGCATCGGGGGTGCCGATGCCGCGATGATTGAACGCCGTGGCTATGGCGCGGCCATGAACACGCAGATCGACATGGGCATCTTCGATTACTGCGGCGCGCGCGTGCTGTCCTCCACCCTGCTGCTGGAGGCGGACACCGGGGCGGCCGCGGCGCATCTGCAGACCGCGATGGAGATCGGCCGTAAAATCGGACATCCAACGAGCTGACAGCCGTGTTCCGCCGATGCCTGCCACCGACACCCCCACGCGTCGCCGACTGACCCGCGAGCAGCGGGCCCGCCAGCTGCTGGATGTCGCATGGGCGCTGGTAGGCGCCGAAGGCACCGATGCCTTGACCCTGGGGCGCCTGGCCGAAGCGGCGGGCGTGACCAAGCCGGTGGCCTACGATCACTTCGTGACGCGCAACGGCCTGCTGGCGGCGCTCTACCATGACTACGACCAGCGGCAGACGCTCATCTTCAATGACCGTATCGCCGCGGCGCCGGCAGAACTGACCGCGCGCGCAGCGGCCATCGCGTCCGGTTACATCGACTGCGTGCTGAGCCAGGGCAGTGACGTGCAGAGCATCCTCGCAGCGCTGGTCGGCGCGCCGGAGCTGCGCGAGGTGCGGCACTGCTACCAGCAGGAGTTCATCGACAACTGCGCGGACTGGCTGGGCCCGTTCGCCGGTGACGGCCAGGTACCGGTGGAGGGGCGCTGGGCGATCCTCGGCGCTGCCGAAGCGCTGTCCGAAGCGGTGGCCAATGGCGCGATCGGCAAAGCCGCCGCGGAACGCGAACTGCAGCGGGTGATCGTATCCACCGTTGTACGGGACTGACTGCCCGCGCAGCTCAGGCTTCTGCGACGGTGTCGCCGGCCAACGCGGCGAATCCACTGGCAAGGTGCCTGCGCACCCGCGCATCGCGTGCTTCGCGGTCTTCCGAGCCAAGCACCACGGTGATCAATCGCACCGGCTGCGCGTGTCCGGCGATGGGGCGGCGCGCCGTAGCCGCCAGGCAGAACCCGGCCGCGCGGGTATAGCCGGTCTTCAGGCCGTCCACACCTTCATCGGCGAGCAGTGCGTTCTGGTTGCTGCGGCTGAACGTCCCGTGCGCGAACGCCGGCTGTGCGGTGATGGCCAGCACCTGCGGATGATCTGCCAGCAGGCGGCCCGCCAGCACCGCCATGTCGCGTGCGCTGGATACGTGCCGCGGCGTGGTGATGCCGGACACCGACGCGAACCAGGTACTGCCCAGGCCGAGACGCCGCGCCAGCGCGTTCATGTGCTGCAGGTACGCCGCCTGCGAGCCGTGCAGATGGCGGGCAAGCACAAGGGCCGCGTCGTTGCCCGATACCACCAGCATGCCCTGCAGCAGCCGGCCCAGCGTGACCGTTTCGCCGGGCACCAGGCCCATGCGCGTTTCATCGTCAGCAACCGCGTGCACGTCCTCGGCGGCAACGGTCACCGGCATCTCCCAAGCGGCGGCGCCGGATGCGACCTGTTCGTAGGCTGCGTACGCGGTCATCAGTTTGGTCAGTGAAGCAGGCGGACGCTGCAGGTCGGCGTTCTCTTGGTGGATGACCGCGAAGCTGCCGGCATCCAGAGTGATCGACGAGACCGGGGAACGTGGAGACGGCATGGTGGCGCGGCAGGGGAGACGTTCACAGGATACCGCTGCCAGGATGCGTGAATCTGCAATATTGCAATGATATAACGTCGCGCATTCCGGGCCGCCTGCCCGACCCCACAGGATGCACGATGACCGCACACACGCCGCGCCGTTGGCTCTACCCGTCGATTCTGGCCGCGCTGGCAGCCCTCGCCGGCTGCCAGCCGGCACCGCGTGCGCAGGCGCCGGTGGCGACCGGCGGCTACCCGCACAACGTGATCGTGATGATCAACGACGGCGCGGGCTGGGGAACCTGGGATGCCGCCGCGTACTGGCAGTATGGCAGCCGCGAAGGCGCCCCGTACGCGCACTTCCCGCAGCGCCTTGCGGTGGCCACGTTCCCGCTCAACGCCAGCAGCCAGCCCACGCACGATTCGGCGCAGACGCTCGGCTACGACGCCGCGAAAGCATGGGATGCCACCCCGGTACCGGCAGCGGATCTTCCGTTCGCCGGTTATCAGCACCTGGCCGCGGTGGCGACCGACAGCGCCGCGGCGGGCACGGCGTTGTCGTCGGGCATCAAGACGTACAACAACGCCATCAACGTCGACAACGACGGCGTCGCGGTCGAGTTCAACACCCTGCGCGCCAAGCGCCTGGGCATGGCAACCGGTGTGGTCACCTCGGTGCCGTTCTCGCACGCGACACCGGCCGCGTTCGCCGCGCAGAACGCGTCGCGCAACAACTACCATGCCATCGCCCACCAGATGCTGGCCCAGGGCCACATGGACCTGGTCATGGGAACCGGCGGCCCCGGCTACAGCGTCGATGGCCGCGCCTGCGATGACGATGCAGGCGCAGTGAAGGAAGAGGGTTGCGCGAACCCCTGGGAGTGGGTGTCGCAGCAGGACTGGCAGCAGCTGGAAGCAGGCACCCCCATCGCTGGCAATCCTGCCGGACCGTGGCGGTTGATCCGCAGCAAGGAAGCGTTCGCTGCGCTTGCACAGGGGAGGGTGCCAGCCGACCGCCCGTTGATCGGCGTACCGCGTGTGGCCAGCACCCTGCAGCAGGCGCGTCAGCTGCAGGTCCTGGGCAGGGATGAGACCACTCCCTCCGGCGTGAGGAAGATCGACAGCGTGCCGGACCTGGCGACCATGACCCGCGGCGCCCTGCAGTTCCTGCAGCAGCGCTCGTCCAAGGGCCTGTTCCTGATGGTGGAAGGCGGGGCCACCGACTGGGCCGCGCATACCAGCGCGTGCGGCACGGAATGGCATTACGGCCAGTGCGGCGACCAGCCGCAGTACGGCCGCCTGATCGAAGAGACGGTCGAGTTCAACGATGCGGTATCGGCGGTGGTGGCGTGGATCGAGCGCAACGGCGGATGGCAGCGCAATCTGCTGATCGTCACCACCGACCACGACAACAGCATGCCGATGGGCCCCGACGCGCAGCAGGTGGCGTTCGAGCCGGTGCGCAACAACGGGCGCGGGCGGATGCCGGGGATGAGCTTCCGCCCCACCGGCAATCATTCCAATGCACTGGTACCGCTGTGGGCCAAGGGCGCCGGCGCCGAGCGGCTCACCGCCCGCGTGCGCGGCATCGACGCCGGTTACCGCCAGCATGTGCGGTGGAATGATGGCAGCTACATCGACAACACCGACGTGGCTGCCGCAGTGGAGGACGTGCTGCAGCGGCCGTGACCCGAACGGCGCACGGTTCGGCCCGGTTGCCATCGCGTCCGAAGCGATGCAGCCTGCGCCGATGGAACCGCAGATCCGCATCGATGGTCGTGTCTTCGCCTACGTCTTTCCCTGCGCCTGGGAGGATTACGCCAAGATCGGCTTCTCGCGTGACCCGCTCGGTCGCATCAGCGCACTGCATCGGCGCTGGTTCGAGTTCTTCGATCTGTGCGCCGGGGCGCTGGTGGAGGCGGAAACCGAGCGCGATGCGCGTGACCTGGAGCTGGAGCTGCGTGCCCCCTTCCGAGCCCATCGCGCGCCGGCACCGATGACCGTGCAGGACAAGGCCGGCGGACGCACCGAATGGGTGCGTGGCGCGAACCAGGCCCTGTCCGATGCTGTGCGTACGCTGGATGGGCGCGGATATCGGACCTTCCCGCTGCGCCCCTGGCTGCGCGCCGCCATGGTCCAGCGGCTGGATCGCCTGCATGACTGGGCCGCCCTGCAGCTGCCGGAAGAGGAAAGCCTGCGCATGCCGGGCAGCCCCGGACCGGCGGTGCTGCGCGATACCCTCGATGGCTATCGCGCGCTGGACATCGACCCGCTGCCATCGCTACCGCCCCATGTGCAGGCCTGGTACGGGCATTAGCGCCCCGGCACTGGTAAGCCCGCCGCTGCCGCGCTCAGCGCGGGGCGGGGCAGGTGGGGCAAGTCACCTTTGCTGCAGCTGGACGGTCGAGGTGCGTGCTCCGGTACGGCTTTGCCGGTGCCCCGGTCGTGCTGGCCACCGGCGTGGCCAACTGGCGGGCCAGTTCGGCGCTTGCGATGTGACCGTGCAGGAACAACAGACTGCTGAAGATGTTCATGATCGTCGCTCCACTTGAGTGGATTGAACGATACGGGCAGCATGAGGACGTAAAAAGCGACATTTCCGCAAGCTTGACTTGAACAGGATTCAAGCCTCATGTCCCGCCCACCCCTCCATGCCCTGCAGGGTTTCGTGGCTGCCGCGCGCCTGGGCAACCTGTCACGCGCCGCGGCGTCGATGAACCTGACCGTCAGCGCGCTCAGCCACCAGATGCGGCAGCTCGAAGAACGCCTCGGCCAGCCGCTGCTGGTCCGCCAGGCGCGCGGGGTCGCACTGACCCTGGAGGGCCAGCGCCTGCTCGATCGGGTCGGGCCGCACCTGGATGCAATCAACGAGGTGTTCCAGCGCTACGCCGCGCGCGCCGAACATGTGCTGACGATCAGCGCCGTACCGTCGATGGCCTCCGCATGGCTGGTGCCACGGCTGGGTCATTTCGTCGCCGCACACCCGCAGATCGAGATCAACCTGCAGTCCAGCGAGCGCCTTGTCGATTTCGATCGGCAGCTGCAGTTCGACGCGGCCTTGCGCGTAGGCGGCGGGCAATGGGCCGGGCTGGTGGTCGAGCGGCTGTTCGATGAGTGGCTGGTGCCGATGGCCAGCCCGGCGCTGATCGCGCGGATGGGCGGCATCGACCGTGCTCCACTGGCGCAGTGGCCGCTGCTGGGCGATCCGGATGGCGCATGGGCCGCGTGGTTTGCCCTGATCGGGCAGAGCCCCCCTTCGCGGTTCGTGGCGGTGCTCGACGATTCGGAAGCGCATCACCGTGCAGCGCTCGATGGCGTCGGTGTGGCCCTGGGCCGGCTGACGCGCGCGCGCCTGCTGCTGGATTCGGGCCAGCTGGTCGCGCTGTCGGAGCAGCGGCTGAAAACGGCCTGGCCGCACTGGCTGGTGTATCCGCAGCGCTCGGCGCGCCACCGTGGATTCCTCGCTTTCCGTGAGTGGTTGCATGCGCAGGCCAGCGAGCATGCGCGGCACATGGAGACGCAGGGCTGATCCGGCCCGGCGCACGCAGCCACCTGCCGCGTGCTGCGGGTCACTGCTGCGTCATCGCACCAGGGTGACCGCCTGTCCGGAACGTGCGAAAGCGTCCTCGAGCAAGGGCCCTGCCCTGATCGCCTCGACCTCGTCGAACAGGGCCCGCAGGGCGGCAGCGGGGCGCGCCGCAGGTGCGGCCACGGCCTGCTGGATCGCAGTGAAGCGGTCGGCGAGCACGCGGTGTCCCGGATGCTGCAGTGCCCAGGCCTGCAGTGGCTGGCGCACGCCAGCGGCGGCATCCAGGCGCCGCGCGTCAAACAGATCGATGGCCGTCGCCGACGTGTCGGCACGCTCGATCGTGGCGTGCCGCAGTTCCCGGCTCAGGAACAGATCGTAGGCGGCACCGCGGCCAACGGCGATACGCAGCCCATCGCGATCCAGATCGGCCACCCGCCGCGCGGGACTGTCCTCGCGCACCAGGTAGGTTCCTTCGATCTCCACATACGGTGCACTGAAGGCGATGCGGCCGGCACGTGCCGGATCGATGGCGAGAAAGGCCAGGTCCCATGCGTCGTCGGCTGCCGCCGCGACCACCGATGCGGCCGCATCGTGACAGGTGAATCGCGCCTGCACGCCCATCCGCTGCGCCAGCGCGGTGGCCAGCTCCACCGAGGGGCCGCGCGGCGATCGTGCGTCGCCCTGCGCAAGGACCGGATTCCCCAGATTGATGGCGACGCGCAGATGGCCCAGTGGCGCCAGTGCACTTCGGTGATCGGCCAGGGTCATGCAGCGCTCCGCGAAGGGTGGGCAGGCCAGCATGCCCGCAACGATGCGCACGGAATGTCAGGGCGGCGCTATCCTGCGACGATGCACCCCATCGCGCATGTCGAGATTCCGGCCAGCGACCTGGCTCGCGCCATCGCCTTCTACCTGCAACTGCATGATGCCGGCCACTGGCGGGTGGCCGAGATCTGCGACAGCGAGGGCAACCGCATTGCGCTGCAGGCGCCGGTGACGTTGTAACCCGGGCACCGTGCCGCGCGGTGCTACCGTGATGCGGCGTGCGAGCGCTGCAGCCAATCGGTGATCGCCGGATCGAGCCGCGCATCGTCCGGCACGCGCAGGCCGAATGCCGACTGCAGCACGTCGCGCACGTCGGCGGCATCGCGCAGCGGGCGCTTGAGCGGCGCCTGCCCGGGGCGGTACTCGGTGTAGTTGCCACTGCCGATGGTGCGCCGCCAGTCCGGGCCGGCCAGTGAGGCGCGCAGCTGGCCAGGGAAACCCGAATCCGGGTGCGTGCACACGTACCAGTTGGCCACCACGTTGTCGATCGGCGCTGGCGGCCGCAGGTCGAAGCGGTACAGCGCCCGCCATGCGTCGCCCGCCTGGGCGGACAGCACGAAATCGTCCCCGCCCGGCAGCTGCTGCAGCTGGAAAGACTCATGCGGCGTGGTTTGCGGCGCCGTTTCGTGCAGCCGCAGTGGCACCGTCGGCGTCAGGCCACCGAAGCCGGCATCGACCAGCCAGTCCTCTCCCTCCACGTGCACGCGCAGCAGCAGGTGGGTACGCGCCGTCGGGGCATCGTCCTGTGCCGCCAGCAGCACGCGCGCGCTCAGCGGCTGTGCGTCGAAGCCCACTGCCTGCAGGAGCACCAGCAGGCCGCCGTTGAGTTCAAAGCAGTAACCGCCGCGCTGCTGGTCGAGAAGCTTGTGCTGCACGCTGTCCAGATCGATCGGCACCGCGTCGCGCAGCAGGCTGCTGAGGGTTTCAAAAGGGAGCAGGGCGTTGTGGCGCTGCACCAGCAGGGTCAGTCCGGCAAGGTCCAGCGACGGCGGAGCATCCAGTTGCAGGCGCTGAAGATAACGGGGGACGTCGAGCGGGGTCATGGCGAGGGCGGCCGGTGGGAAGAATCCCACTGTGCAACCGCAACCGGGGTTGAGGTCAAGCGCGGGCGCTGTGTCACGTCTCCGTCGCCTGGGGCCGGTACAAAGAGCGCAACCGGCACGGTGCGTGCCACGGCATCGGCAATGTGCCTAAAGTTGCCGCCGGTCAGGCCGATACAGGTGCGTCCTTCCGCCTGGAGTCTGTGATGTCGGCCGCCGTCCCCCTTCGGTCCCTGCGCACCCGTCTCATCGCGATGCGCTCGGCGTTTCCACGCCTGCTGGTCTGGCTGCAGCCGCATCGACTCAGCGTGGCCAACAAACTCAAGGCCACCCTGCTGGTCTGCGGCGCGGGCCTGGTGGCGATCGCCGCCGTCCATGCCTGGACCGGCCATGCCAGCAGCCAGGCCGCACGCAGTCAGGCCAGTTACCAGCGTGGCAGCGATCTGGCCGCACGCCTGGCGACACGGGTGGCGGAGGCGCGTCGCCTGCAGACCCAGTATGCACGCAGTTTCGACGACGCTGACCGCAGCCAGCTGCAGGCTGCCCAGCAGGCATTGCAGGTCGATCTGAATGCGCTCAGGGCGATGCCGATGGATGCCGGTCGCCGCAAGGCATTGCAGGCGCTCACCGAGGCCGCCGAGGGATTCTCGCAGGGAGTGGCCGCGCTGTTCGAACGTGTGGATGAGATGGGGCGGGGTGATGCCGGCCTGGCTGCACAACTGCAGCAGGCCGCCGACGCCCTGCAGCAGCGGGTGGATGGCCTGGACCGGCCGGCACTGGCGCTGCACCTGCAGAAGATGCGGCGCCAGGAAGCGCTGCTGCTGCTCGATGGCGATTCGACTCATGCCGACCGCGCCAGCGAAGAGAAGCTGCCGTTCGATCTGGCGCTGGCGGGGTTGCCGCCCGACGTGCAGGAGGCGCTCCGCAGCGGCATGGACGCCTATCAGTCGGCACTGCTCGGCTATACCGCTGCCCGCGTCGGCCTTGACGTGGAGACGCAATCGCTGATGGAGACGGCTGCCGGCGTGGCGCCCGCGCTCGCCGCCTTCCAGCAGGCACAGGTGAATGCGCTGGCCCTGGCGCAGGCGCGGCAGCAGGCCGGTGCACGCACCATGAGCGTGCTGTTCGCCCTCACCCTGCTGCTGGTGGCCGGCGTGCTGATCACCAGCCTGCTGCTGGTGCTGCGCGCGGTGCGCAGGCCGATCCAGGACACCCTGCGGTTCGCCAGCGACATCGCCGATGACCGGCTCGATACCACGTTGCGCGTGCACAACGCCAACGACGAGATCGGCCAGCTGGCACAGCGCCTGGTGGACATGCAGCAGCGGCTGCGTGCGCGCATCGAGACCGAGCGTGCGATGGCCCGTGGCAACACGCGCGTACGCCAGGCCCTGGACTGCGCGCAGACCGGGCTGATGGTGGTCGATGCCGAAGGCCAGGTGGCCTACGCCAATCCTGCGTTGCGGCACGTGCTGGGCCTGCAGGCCGACGCGCTGGTCGGCACTGACGCGCGGGACCTGCATCCGGCCCTGGCCAGCCTGGTAGACGCGCGCCACCGCCAGGAGCGGGAAATCAGTCATGCCGGTGTGCGCTATCAGTTGATCGCCAATGCCATCGTCGATGACGACCAGTTCCTGGGCGTGGCGCTGGAGTGGCGCAGCCGTGCGCTGGAAACGCTGCTGGAGACCGAGGTGGCGGCACTGGTCGACGCTGCCGCGCAGGGTGACCTGCACGGGCGCATTTCGCTGCAGGGCAAGCACGGTTTCGTGCATACGCTGTCCACCAGCATCAACCGCCTGCTGTCCACCTTTGAAACCAACCTGGGGGACCTGCAGGCATTGCTGGCGGCGTTGGCCCGTGGGGATCTCAGCGTGCGCATGGAAGGTGAGCTGCAGGGCGTGTTCGCACGCATGCGCGACGACGCCAATGCAACCGTCGCACAGCTCGGCCGCATCGTGACCCGCATCCAGCGCGCCGCTGCCAGCCTGGACAGCGGTGTCGGTGAAATCGTTGCCGGCCATCACGACCTCTCGCAGCGTACCGAGCAGCAGGCGGCCAATCTGGAAGAGACCGCAGCCTCGATGCATGAGCTGACCGACACCGTCGGCCGCAACGCCGATGCCGCCGGACGTGCCGACGCGCTGGTGCAGGGGGCTGCAGCGGTTGCACAGCGGGGTGGGGTGGCCGTCGGTCAGGTGGTGGAGACCATGCAGGGCATCAGTGAAGCATCGCACCGCATCGGGGACATCACCCAGTTGATCGACGGCATCGCATTCCAGACCAACATCCTTGCGCTCAACGCCGCCGTGGAGGCTGCGCGTGCCGGAGAGCAGGGCCGCAGTTTCGCGGTGGTGGCGGCGGAAGTGCGTCTGCTCGCGCAGCGCAGTGCCGAGGCAGCCAGGCAGATCAAGGCGCTGATCGAGGATTCCGTGGCACGCGTCGGCCAGGGCAGCGTGCAGGCCGCGCAGGCGGGCACCACCATGGACGAGATCGTCGGCAGCGTGCAGCAGCTGGCGGACCTGCTCGCTGGCATCCGCAGCGCCTCGCAGGATCAGCACGCAGGCATCGCCCAGGTGAACCACGCCATCGTGCAGATGGAGGCCAGTACCCAGCGCAATGCCAGCCTGGTGGAAGAAGCCGGCTCGTCGACCGCGCAGATGCAGGCGCAGGTGCGCGCGCTGGCCGAAGCCGTGTCCGCGTTCCGCCTGCAGCCGGACCGTCAGGCCCGCGCGGCGGCGTGATCGCGTCCGCCGCCGGGTCCAGCCCGGCGGCGCGGCTCAATACACGTCGCGCCGGTAGCGGCCGCTCTCGAGCAGCGTTTCCACCACCTCGTCACCGAGCGCGCCCCGCAGTACCTGATCCACGCCCTCGGCCATGCCCTGCAGCGAGCCGCAGACATGGATCACGGCGCCACGCTGCATCCATTCCCGCAGTTCATCGCAGGCCGACCGCAGGCGGTCCTGGACGTAACCGCCCGCTGCGTCGCGCGAGAACGCCAGGTCGACCCGGATCAGATGGCCCTGCGCCTGCCATGCGCTCACCTCATCGGCGAACAGGAAGTCATGAGCGCGCTGGCGCTCGCCGAACAGCAGCCAGTGGCCGTGCTCGCCTGCGTGTGCCGCCTCGCGCAGCAGGCCGCGCAGGCCGGCGATGCCGGTGCCGTTGCCGATCAGCACCATGGGTGCGCCCGGCACGCGATGGAAGCCGGGGTTGCGGTGCACGCGCGCGGCGATGTGCGCGCCTGCCGGCGCATGCAGCGACAGCCAGCCCGAACCCAGCCCCGGGCGCCCGTTGTTGTCGTGCACCAGGCGCACGACCAGTTCCACCATGCGATCGGCCGGGCAGGAGGCGATCGAATACTCGCGGCCCGGCAGTACGGGCAGGGCCGTCAGCCAGCGTCCGGCATCCTGCACCTGCAGCGCACTGGCCGCGTCCGGCAGTTCGCGTTCGCTGGCCAGGCACTGCAGGGTCTGCGTGCCGCCTTCGATCAGCAGCGGTTGCAGCGGGTCCAGTCCATGCGCCAGCAGTACCGCACGGGCATGCGCGGCGCTGTGCCGCGGCGCGATGTGCAGGATGTCGCCGGCCTGCCACTGCACGTCATCCGGCGCGGCCAGCCGGATCCGCCAGATCGGACCACCGACGCTGCCCGGGTTCAGCTGCTGGCGATCCAGCAGCTGCCAGTCGTGCATGCGGGTGGCCGCCGGCAGCACGCTGTCGTCGGCAGCAATGCCGGTCAACAGGCCGAGCTGCTGCTGCCACTGGCGCAATGCCGCGACCGATGCAGCGTCCACGTCGATGCGGTCGAACATCGCGCGGGCACCGTTGCCCAGCAGCCACGCATCGAACTGGCGGCCGAAGGCGCAGTAGTGCGGGTACTGGCGGTCGCCCAGCGCGAGCATGCCGAACTGCAGTGTGGCCAGGTCCAGGGATCGGCCCAGCAGCTGGCGCGAGGCACGTCGTGCCGAATCCGGCGGTTCGCCGTCACCAAAGGTACTGAGCACGAACAGCGCGTGGCTCGCCGCCTGAAGGCGGTGCGCGTCGATCCTTGCCAGCGGCAATACCTGCACCGCCTGTCCGCTGGCCTGCAGCTGCGCTGCCGCGCGCCATGCCAGCTGTTCGGCCAGGCCGCTCTGGCTGGCATGTACCACCAGCCATGCGGCGCCGTTGGCTGCGACCGCCGGCAGCGGCTGGCGCAGCGCACGTGCGGCGCGCTGGCTGCGGCGACGGTCGAGATAGAGCAGCCAGCCGGTGATGAAGAACAGGCTCATGCCCAGGCTGCTGAGCATCACGATGATGCGCCCGGGAATCCCGAAGTAGCTGCCCGAGTGCAGCGCGAACATGCTGGTAGCCAGCTGACCGCCAGCGCCCTGGCGCGCGTAGGGACGCGCGTCCAGAATCGCACCGCTGGCAGGGTCGAGCTGCAGCAGATCGTGCGCGCGGTCATGATGGCCGCCGCGCAATGCTGGATCGCCCGCCATGGTCCGCACATTCAGTGCCTGGCCGGGCTTCTCGGGCAGCCGCAGGTCGATGTAACCGGTGCGCACCCCGGCCTGCGCGTACAGCGTCGTTTCCACGCGGCGCAGGTCGAGCACGGCGCCGGCATCGATCACCTGCTTGGCCGGTGGCGCCACGCCGAGCAGGGCATTGGCCGCGCTGCGATACCAGTCGAACGACCACCACAGGCCGGTCAGGGCACTCATCAGGTAGATCAGCAGCACCCAGGTGCCGGCCACCGAATGCAGGCTCCACAGGAAGCCGCGGCCGCTGCGCTTCCATTCCACGGCCAGCCAGCTTCGCCAGTGCCACCAGCGGCGGGGCCAGCGCAGGTAGAGCCCGGACAGCGTGAAGAACAGCAGGGCGATCGCGCAGCTGCCGGTGATCCATTTTCCGCGCTCGCCCGCGGCGAGGTGGCGGTGCAGGTCTTCGACGAAGTCGAAGAAGGCCTGCCCGCGCAGGGCGCTGAAGCGCTCGCCGCTGTATGGGTCGAAGTACACCCAGTGCGCTTTGCCGCCGGCGAAACGGGCCACCGATGGGCGCTGGCCGCTGGCATCCACGCGCAGCCGCTGCAACGGCCGTTTGCTGTCGGCCTGCAGCATCGGCACCAGCTCGCTCAGGGGCAGCGGCTGCTGGCCTTCAGCGTGATGTTCGGCGATGGCGGCGAAGCCGGGGTTGGCGGCGCGCAGCAGTTCATCTTCAAAAGACAGGGCTGCGCCGCTCAGGCCCATGATGGCCAGGACGGTGCCGGCCGTGATGCCCAGCAGCCAGTGCAGTTGGAACAGGACGTTCTTGAACATCGGGGGATGAAAGCCAGGAGGGCTGCCGCCCGCATCCTGCGCAACAGCAAATGAGAATTAGTCGCGTAATTCTCGGGGGCGCCCTGCCTGCGGTCAAGCCGGTGGGGTGGCGCCAGCGACGGGGCCTTCCATGGCCACCGTTGCGCGCACTTGCACCTGCGTCAGAACTTCCAGCCCACCCGCGTGTAATAGAACCCGCCGTTGAATCCGTAGGGCGAATGCACCGGATACTGCGCACCGGCCACGCCCCCCCAGGGGTTGCTGGCCGGCACACGGTCGAACAGGTTCTGCGCGCCCACGCTGACGTACAGGCCCGAATCGAACTTCCAGCCCACCTCCGCATCCACGATCAACGCGCTGCCCCCGTAGATCGGCAGGCCGCCGTCCTCGGCGGAGATCACGCCGCTGTCCAGGTGATCCTCGTACCAGTTGCTGTAATAGTTGAACCGGAGATTGGCGTGGAAGATCTGCCGCTGGTGATTGATGCTGAAGTAGCCCTTGGTCCTGGGCAGCGATTTCTCCAGCTTGTACACGCGCGCTTCGTCGATGAAGTCGGTGTCGTAGCGGTCCACCTTCGTGCGGTTCCAGTTGGCCGCCAGCGAGTAGGTGGTGACCCCGCCGAAGTGGTTGCTCTTGAAGCTGGTCACCAGGTCCACGCCGGTGGTGGTGGTATCGAAGGCGTTGCCGAAGTAGGTCACCTGCGAGATGGACGCGGCTTCCGCATTGCCGCCGGCCACCAGCGCCGCACGCTCCTCCGGAGTGACTGCAAAGCTGGTGCTCAGGGCAATGCGGTCTTCCACCTTGATCTGATAGCCGTCCAGGGTGACCAGCCAGTCACCTTCGGTCCACACCGCACCCAATGACACATTCCTGGACTCTTCCGGAGTAAGCGGCTGCGCGCCCTTGAGCTGGGCAATCGGATTGGTCGGCGGCAGGGTGGCGATGTCTTCCAGTGCGGTACCGCCGAACACGGTGCTGATCTGGCTGATGTTGGCCTGGCCGGGAGTCGGCGCACGGAAGCCGGTGTTGTAGGCGCCGCGCAGAGCGAAGTGCTCGTTGAAGTCGAAGCGTGCGGTGAGCTTGCCGGTGGTGGTGCTGCCGAACGAATCGTAGTCCTCGTAGCGCAGCGCACCGGCCAGCAGCAGCCGCTCGGTGAGCTGTGCTTCCAGGTCGGCGTAGGCGGCCCAGTTGCGACGATCAAAGGTGCCGGCGGTGCGCGTGCTGAAGCCGTTGAATCCGTTGGAGCCCAGCGCGAAGCCCTGCTCGGTCAGCGGCCCGATGGCGGTGGACGGGCCGTCACCGGGGCTGATCCTGAAGCTCTCCTCGCGCCATTCGGCACCCATCGCCAGGCGCAGCGGCTGGCTGCTGAAGCTGACCGGGATGTCCCGGCTGACGTCCACGTTGAGGTTCTTTTCGGTCTGGGTATTGCCACCCGGGCGGAAGAACAGCCCGGCCGGCTGGTCGGGACCGAGCGAGGCGTTGACGGTGTTGTAGATGGTGAACTCGATGTCGTTGCGTCCCCAGGAGCCGCTCACGTCCCAGTACCACTCACCCCAGGTACCTTTGGCGCCGGCGAACACCGAGGCGTCTTCCAGTTTGCCGCCGAAGCGTGGGGTGAAGCCGCCGGGCAGGCTGGACAGGAAGGTGAAGCAGTTGGCGGGCAGGGCAGCCACCGCGCCGCTCACGGTGCCGTACGGCAGGAGGTTGCCGGCGCCATCGCGCAGGGCGATGGTGGGGCATGCGCCCACGCCGGTCAGGTTGCCCACCAGCAATGTCTGGCCGCCATCGTTGGAGTAGACGCCCGAACGTGCGGTGGGGTCGCGGTAGTAGAACCCGCCATCCACTTCACGCTTGGCGTAATTGCCGAACAGGTAGAACTCCACGTTCTCGGTGTCGTAACCGAGGTTGGCGACCAGCTTGAGGTCGTCGTCCACCTTCGGCGATCCCCAGATCTGCGCAGGATCTTTCACCCCGGGGTAGCCTGCAGCTGCGACCGCGGCGGCATCGTCGCGCTGCACACTGCGCGAGGTGTCGTCGGCGTTGCGCCATTCGGCTGTAAGGGTGGCGAAGCCGTGCTCGGTGAGCGGCAGGCCGATCTGCGCCGAGTACTGGGTGGTGAGGCCGTCGCCCTCGTAGTACTGGCCGGCGAACACCTCGGCGGTGCCGCCTTCGCGCAGCTTCTTCAGGCTGAAGTTGAGCACGCCGGCAATGGCGTCCGAGCCGTATTGTGCCGCTGCGCCGTCGCGCAGCACGTCCACCTGTTCCAGCGCCAGCGAGGGGAACACGGACAGGTCCGGTCCCTGTGCGCCGTCGGACAGTCCGTGGCCGAGGAACGTGATCACCGCCGAGCGGTGGAAACGCTTGCCGTTGACCAGCAGCAGGGTGTTGTCCGGCGGCAGGCCACGCAGGTTGGCCGGACGCACCAGGCTGGCCGCATCGTCGATGGGAATCGTGCTGACGTTGAAGGAAGGCACGAGCACTTTGAGCTGGTCGAGGGCGTCGGTCGCGCCTTGGTTGCGGAACTCTTCACCGCCGATGATGTCGATCGGCACCGCCGACGAGGACACCGTGCGCGGTTTGGTGCGGCTGCCCAGTACCGAAACGGTATCCAGGGTGGTGGCCGCGTCGGGCGTCGTCGATGTGCCGCTGTCCTGCGCCCGTGCAACGGGGCTGGTGGACAGCAGCGCGGTGGCGAGGGCCACCATTACTGCGGATGCCAATGGCGTGATTGCGTCTGGAGCCTGAACACTTCTGCGAATTCCGTGTTTCATGCATGCACCCTGCAGTCGATTTGAGTGGTTTGTCGGTCAGTCGTTCATCCTGTTGGTTCTCCTTGCAGCCAGGGCCCTGGTCGCTAAACGCAGAATTAACAGAACGTAAACCGTACTGCAACGAATCTTTCGTTTTAAGGCGCCAAGACGCGGAATGGATCGCAAAACAGCCTTATATGGTTGCTCAAGGCATGTACTATGTGCCCAAGGCAACCATCAGGAACGTCCCCGTGTCTGCGCTCACTTCCGATCCCGTCGCACAGGTCCGCGCCTTCAACCGCTTCTACACCCGCAGGATCGCGGTGCTCGAGGAGCGTTTGCTGCACAGCGACTTCACCCTCACCGAGGCGCGGGTGCTGTTCGAACTGGCGGCGGGCCAGGGCATCACGGCTGCGCAGCTGGGCCATCGGCTGGACCTCAACGCGGGCTACCTCAGCCGGCTGCTGAGCGGGCTGCAGGCGCGCGGTCTGGTTCAACGCGAACCGTCGGTGATGGATGCGCGCGCGAACCGGCTGGTGTTGACCGAGTCGGGCCGCGCCGCCTTCGCACAGCTGGATGCAGCGTCCAGCGAAAGCGTCGCTGCCATGCTGGGAGATATCAGCGAAGCAGGATGCCAGCGCCTTCTTGAGGCGATGGCGCACATCCAGGCACTGCTGGGAGGTGCATCGTCGGATTGCGTGCTGCGCGATCCCCGCCCCGGCGACATGGGCTGGGTGATCCAGAAGCACGGCGCGCTGTATGCACGCGAATTCGGATGGAACGCGGAGTTTGAAGCGCTGGTGGCCGACATCGTCACCCGCTACCTGCGCGAACACGACCCGCAGACCGAGCGCTGCTGGATCGCTGAACTGGACGGCACCCCGGTGGGGTCGGTGTTCGTGGTCCGGCACGACGCGCACAATGCCAAGCTGCGGCTGCTGCACGTCGATGCCAGCGCGCGCAGGCGGGGCATCGGGCAGCGACTGGTGGACGAGGCGATGAGCTTCGCGCGCGCGGTGGGCTACAAGCGCATGGTGCTGTGGACCAATGCCGCGCTCATCGACGCCCGCGGCCTGTACGAACGGGCCGGCTTCGAACTGATGACCGAGCAGCACGAGCAGCTGTTCGGCCAGCCACAGGTGTCCCAGCTCTGGGCGCGCTCACTGGTCTGACCGGGATCAGGACGCGTGGATGCCGGCCGCGGCCAGGCTTACAGCCGGGCCCACGTCTGCACTTCGCCGGCGGCAAACGGCCCCAGCTTCTGCTTCACGATGCGGCCCTGTGCATCCACCAGCACGCTGTAAGGCAGCAGCCCCTGGGCATTGCCCAGCTGCACGCTGGCATCGCGCGGACCGGGCGTCTCCAGCACGATCGGGTAGTCCACCGGCACCCGCTGCAGGAAACGCTGCACATCTTCGGGTGTATCCAGCGCCAGCCCCAGCACCTGCACGCCGTCAGGTTGCTGCGCCTGCGCGAAGCGCGACAGTTCCGGCATTTCCTCGACGCAGGGCCCGCACCAGCTGGCCCAGACATTGATGAGCAGCGGCCGGCCGGCAAAACGCTGGCGCAGATCGAGCGGCTGTCCCTGCAGGTCCGGCAGCACCAGTGCGGGCAGGGCATCGCCTGCCTGCAGCACGGGCAGCGGTGCTGCAGGTGGCTGCACGTCTGGATCGCCAGCGTCTGCCGCCGGCACCGGCGTCAGCCGATGGCCGGCCCACAGGCCCAGTCCGGCAGCCAGCACCGCGGTCCACAGCAGCGCTGGCCGTTGCCACCTCATCGTGCGGTGCGCAGCAGCGCTTCTTCGACCACGGCCTGGGTAAGCAGGGTCGGCAGCACCGTCGGCGGTGCGCCGGGCCCGTACACCACGTAAAGCGGAACGCCCACGGCCTTGTGCTCATCGAGGAAAGCGGTGATCTGCGGGTCCACGTTGGTGTAGTCGCCGCGCATGTACACCGCGTTGGTGCGCCTGAGCAGCTCCCTGAACTCCGGTCGCGACAGCACGGCGCGCTCGTTCGCCTTGCAGCTCACGCACCAGTCGGCGGTCATGTTGACGAACACCACGCGGTTGTCGGCACGCAGGCGGTCGAGCAGCTGCGGCGAATACTCCACGACGTTCTCGCTGGTGGCCTGTGCCGCACGTGCCGGTGGCTTCAGCTGGGTCACGCCCCACACCGGTACCAGCGCGGCGATTGCCAGCAGCACGCCCAGCAGGCCGGCGGCGCGCTGGCTGCGCCAGCGGCTGCGCTCGAACAACCACAGGCCCAGGGCCAGCAGCAGCAGTCCGCCCAGCGCCAGCGCCATGCCGTCCACGCCACGCTGCTTGCCCAGCACCCACAGCAGCCACAGTGCGGTGGCATACATCGGGAACGCCAGCACGTGCTTGAGCGTTTCCATCCACGGGCCGGGCTTGGGCAGGCGCCGCGCGAGCGCCGGCACGAAGCCGATCAGCAGGAACGGCAGGGCCAGGCCAAGACCCAGGAACAGGAACACGGCCATCGCCTGTACGGGCGTGGCAACGAAGGCATAGGCGACCGCGCCTCCCATGAACGGACCGACGCACGCGCTGCCGACCACGCAGGCCAGCGCACCGGTGAAGAAATCGCCGGCCGGACCGCTGCGACGGGCGAGTGACTGGCCGAGGTTGCCCAGGCCACCGCCGAGGGTGAACACGCCGGACAGGCTCAGGCCAACCGCAAACATGATGTAGGCCAGTGCCGCGACCACGCCTGGGTGCTGCAGCTGGAAACCGATGCCCACCGCATTGCCAAGCATGCGCAGGCCGACCATCAGCGCGCCGATCACCGCGAAGGCGACCAGTACGCCCAGCGTGTACCACATGGCGTGGCTGCGGGCGCGCTCGGCGCTCTCACCGCTCTGTGCCAGGCCCAGCACTTTCAGCGACAGGATCGGCAGCACGCAGGGCATCAGGTTCAGTACGAGACCACCGGCCAGTGCCAGCAGCAGCACCCACAGGAACGAACGGTCCGGATCCGGGGTGGTGGCCGGCGGGCGGGTACGCAGCGCGTTGTCGCCCCGCGCATCGGCGGCGAACCCTGCCTGCGCGCCGTCCACATCGGTACGCGCCGGTTCGCTGTTCGGCACGGTCGGCAGCAGGCGCAACGGGGTGCCGTTGGCAGCCTCGCGCGGTGCGGCGCTGCCCGCCGGCAGCGGTCGGATCATTTCGCTGCGTGGCGCAGGCTGGCCGGCGTGGGCGCTGATCTTTCCCGCGGGGATCGACAGCTTCACCCGGCGGGTCATCGGCGGGTAGCAGATGCCATCGGTCTGGCAACCCTGGAAGGTCACCACCAGTGTGCTGTCCACCGCGTCGGTCACCGTGCGGCGCAGCGGCAGCGGCACTTCGACCTGGTTGAAGTACACCGACACATCGCCGAAGTGCTCGTCGCGATGCGACTGCGCGGCGGGCCAGCGCGGCGTATCTGCCAGCACACCGGCACTGCCTTCCAGCTTCAGTGAAGTGCGATCGCGATACAGGTAGTAGCCCGGCGCGGGACTGAAGCGCAGCAGCAGGGTGTTGCCATCGCTGGCGATCGCGTCGAAGCCGAAGGCTTGTTCGGAGGGCAGCGGAAGCGCCTGGCTGTTGCTGCTGCCGGGCAGGCGCAGGCCACCACCGCTGCCGGCCCCGGCAAGCGGAGTGTTGAACGCGTTCACGCCGGTGACCCGCGCGGTTGGCAGGGCGGCTGCGGCGCCACCGCCACCACCGGGCAGTGTCACCTGGACCACGCGCTTCTGCGGCGGGTAGCAGACACCGGCATCGGCGCAGCCCTGGTAGCGCACTTCCAGGCTGAGGGTGCCGGCCGCATCCGTCGGGGCGCCCGGCAGCGAAACCTGCAGGCGTTCGCGGTAGGTCTCGACCTCGCCGAAGAAATCGTCGTGGTGCTTGGTGCCGCTGGGCATCTGCAGCGCACCGGCATTGAAGGCCGGGTCGGCCTTGACGCTGGTGCGGTGGCGATAGAGGTAGTACCCCGGCGCGATCTTGAACTGCAGCTGGATCTGGTTCCGCTCCGGCGCACTGGCGGTCAGCGCGAACGCCTGGTCCACCGGCAGCAGATCTTTCTCGTCCAGGGCGAATGCAGGCAGGGCCAGCGAGAGCAGGGCGCACAGCGCGGCGGCACGGGCAAACAGATTCATCAAGCGGTGTCCTCCCGGGTCTGCGCCCGGATCCAATCCAGATAGGCCGGCAGTCCGGCCCGGGCTTCGACCGCGATGCACTCGGGGAGTTCATACGGATGCAGTTCGACGATCCGTACCATCGCTGCCTCCACGCGGCTGGCCGTAGTCTTCACCAGCAGCTGCAGCTCGGCATCGGTAGTGACCTCGCCCTGCCAGCGGTAGGTCGACTGCGCCCCTTCCAGGCGCGTCACGCAGGCGGCCAGGTGCTCGCCGACCAGCGCATGCGCGATGCGCTCGGCACTGGCCCGGTCCGGGCAGGTGGTCAACAGCAGCAGGACGGGATCGACGGTCGGCATGACCGTCGAGTATAGGGCCGCCGCCGGATCAAGGTCCGGCGGCGGCGATGGACCGCTGCGTTGCGCGGTCAGTTGGCCAGCTGGCAGGTCGCCGGCTTGGCCGAGGTGAACAACGCCGGCGTCGCCCACTCGGGGTGGTCGATGAACGGGTTGCGGTTGCCCTGGAAGCTGTAGATCACGTCGTTGCGCGCGCGCTCGGCGTCGTCCGGCGGATCGGACAGATGCCAGTCGATCAGGGTCGAGAGCAGGCCCATGTAGGCCGGCGAACTGCTGGTCCTGACGATCCGGCTGCGGTCGTCGGTCAGCTCCAGGTCCGGCTCGGACTGGCCGGTGGCTGCATCCTTGCCGCCCTCGTAGCGGATCGCCATGTACATCACCGCGCGCGCCATGTCGCCCTTGCGATGGCCCCACACCTCGAAGGTGCCGGTGTTGCCGTCCGGCGTGCGCACCCAGTTGGAATTGCCCGGGTAGCCGCCGCTGCCGCCGCCATGGCCGTTGTTGGCCTCGGTGGCGCGCTCGCCACAGTTGGCATCGCACTTGCCGAACGGCTTGTTGCCGCGGTCGGCATTCCACTGCGCATCGGTCAGGTACAGCATGTGGGTGTCGGTGTAGGGCGCGTAGGGCAGGCCCTTGTCGCCGGTGGTGCTGGCAAAGCCCAGCGAGTTCGGCCAGGTGTGCTCGCGGTTGTAGGTCAGGCCGCTGCCCGTGCCAGCGCGATCGCTGACCTTGGCGTAGCTGCGGTTGCGATAGGCATCGAGGATGCGGTTGGGATTGTTCGGATCCTCGTCGGCGATCTCCAGGATGGTCCAGGTGCTGGTGCCCGACCCGCTGTACGGATAGGCGGTGTGGCCCTTGATGGTCGCGTGCAGCGAGCAGCGCAGCTGGCTCGGGCTGGAGGTGTTGACCCTGGAGTAGTAGCCCGCCGGTACGCCGGGATTGCCCGGATCGGGGTTGCCCGTGGCGCTGGCCACGGTGAAGGCGATGCGGCTGTCGGCAGCCGGATGCGCGCCCTGCAGGTCGGTGATGCGCGCGGCGCGGATGTCGAAGCGGCAGGCCTCACCGGCCACCAGCGCGGTGTTGGTGGACAGCTTCACGCTCCTGCCGCTGGCCGGGTGGGTCAGCGGTACGCTGCCGGAGGCGCCGCAGCTCAGCGCGAAGGCGCCGCTGGCCAGGTTCACCGTCTCGCTGAACACCACTTCCAGATCGGCCGCGGCCGGGAACGTGCTGCTGCCCTGGGCGGGGGTGGTGGTGGACACCGATGGCGGCGTATTGGGACCGGGCGTACCCCCACCGCTGAAGGTCTGGCCGTTGTTGCAGCTGCCGAAGGTGTGCGTCGCCGATTCGGCCCAGGTGAAGTGGGCGTACTGGCTGCCGCTGCCCGTCAGCTGCAGTGAGGTGCCAGGGGCCGTGCTGTTGGTCTCGGCCACCGGAATGTTCTGGCTGGTCATGCCTGCGGCAGGACCGCCGGAGGCAGTGATCGTGCCCTCATAGCTGAGGAACTGGACCACCTTGCCGCTGGCGTCGACCAGCGCGATGCCGTCGTTGGGACCGTTCTGGATGCCGTTGGTCGGATAGCTGACCACGGCCAGGGTGGCGCTGCCGCACCCGGCCGCGCTGCCGGCAGGGACGGCCGTGTTGGCGTACACCGAAGCGGCCGACGGCGTGCTGCCGTTATAGAGATACAGCCGATAGCCGGACAGATCCTCGCCGGCGGTGGCCACGACCTCGATCGCCTCGCCGACGTCACCGGCTGCGGTGCTGTCGTCGTAATGCAGTTCGTTGATGAAGACCTCGGCCTGGGCCGGCGCGGTGGCCAGGGCCAGCACGCAGGCGGTGGCGAGCGGGGACAGCAATCGCATCGACGACTCCTTGTGATTGGGAATGCGCGGCCGAGCCTAAGGCCGATCCAGTGACACTTTGTCGTAAATGAACGTCAGATATCTGACAGTGCGACGTTGGTCACCTAATTCGGGGCCGCCCCACCGCACTGCCGCAGCGTCCGGCGCGGAAACTTTTTTCGCTATGCCCCTTGAAAGCCTCCCGGGGGGCTCCATCTCTGCCGTGCTCCCGACCTTGTCGGGTTTCTTCACGTGCGGTTCTGGCACTCGCCTGGTGCGAGTGCTAACATCGCCGGACTTTTTTAGACCAATCAATCACTTAAGAGGTCTCCTATGAGCATCAAGCCGCTGCACGACCGCGTTGTGGTCAAGCCGATCGAAGCCGACGAAATCTCCGCCGGTGGCATCGTCATCCCCGACTCGGCCAAGGAAAAGTCCACCAAGGGTGAAGTCGTGGCCGTCGGCCCCGGCAAGCCGCTGGACAACGGCAGCGTGCGCGCGCCGTCGCTGAAGGTCGGTGACAAGGTCATCTACGGCCAGTACGCCGGCAGCTCGTACAAGAGCGAAGGCGTCGAGTACAAGGTCCTGCGCGAAGACGACGTGCTCGCCGTCATCGGCTGAGCCCCGCCGCGACCTGTTTCAACCTGATCCCCACATCCCAGCCGCCGGGCACGGCCCGGCGCGACCAATGAGGTAATTGCAATGGCTGCCAAGGATATCCGTTTCGGTGAAGACGCCCGTTCGCGCATGGTGCGCGGCGTCAACGTTCTCGCCAATGCCGTCAAGGCCACCCTCGGCCCGAAGGGCCGCAATGTCGTGCTCGAGAAGAGCTTCGGCGCCCCGACCATCACCAAGGACGGCGTCTCCGTCGCCAAGGAAATCGAACTGGCTGACAAGTTCGAGAACATGGGCGCGCAGATGGTGAAGGAAGTTGCTTCGCGCACCAACGACGACGCCGGCGACGGCACCACCACCGCCACCGTGCTGGCCCAGGCCCTGATCCGCGAAGGCGCCAAGGCCGTTGCTGCCGGCATGAACCCGATGGACCTCAAGCGCGGTATCGACAAGGCCGTCGTGGCTGCCGTCACCGAGCTGAAGAACATCTCCAAGCCGACCGCTGACGACAAGGCGATCGCCCAGGTCGGCACCATCTCGGCCAACTCGGACGAGTCGATCGGCCAGATCATCGCTGACGCGATGAAGGAAGTCGGCAAGGAAGGCGTGATCACCGTTGAAGAAGGCTCGGGCCTGGACAACGAGCTGGACGTGGTCAAGGGCATGCAGTTCGACCGCGGCTACCTGTCCCCGTACTTCATCAACAACCAGCAGTCGCAGACCGCTGACCTGGATGACCCGTTCATCCTGCTGCACGACAAGAAGATCTCCAACGTCCGTGACCTGCTGCCGGTGCTGGAAGGCGTCGCCAAGGCCGGCAAGCCGCTGCTGATCGTGGCCGAGGAAGTCGAAGGCGAAGCGCTGGCGACCCTGGTGGTCAACACGATCCGTGGCATCGTCAAGGTCGTGGCCGTGAAGGCCCCGGGCTTCGGCGATCGTCGCAAGGCGATGCTGGAAGACATGGCCGTGCTGACCGGCGGCACCGTGATCTCCGAAGAAGTGGGCCTGTCGCTGGAGAAGGCCACCATCAAGGACCTGGGCCGCGCCAAGAAGGTGCAGGTCTCCAAGGAGAACACCACCATCATCGACGGCGTGGGCGACAAGGCTGCGGTCGAATCGCGCGTTGCGCAGATCAAGACCCAGATCCAGGACACCTCCTCGGATTACGACCGCGAGAAGCTGCAGGAACGCGTGGCCAAGCTGGCTGGCGGCGTTGCCGTGATCAAGGTGGGTGCGTCCACCGAAATCGAAATGAAGGAAAAGAAGGATCGCGTCGACGACGCCCTGCACGCTACCCGTGCAGCCGTTGAAGAAGGCGTGGTTCCGGGCGGCGGCGTTGCACTGGTCCGTGCGGTCACCGCGTTGGCCGGCCTGAAGGGCGCCAACGAAGACCAGAACCACGGCATCCAGATCGCCCTGCGCGCGATGGAAGCCCCGCTGCGCGAGATCGTCGCCAACGCCGGCGAAGAGCCGTCCGTCATCGTCAACAAGGTCAAGGAAGGCAGCGGCAGCTTCGGCTACAACGCCGCCACCGGTGAGTTCGGCGACATGCTGCAGTTCGGCATCCTGGACCCGACCAAGGTGACCCGTTCGGCGCTGCAGAACGCGGCCTCGATCGCTGGCCTGATGATCACCACCGAAGCCATGGTTGCCGAAGCTCCGAAGAAGGACGAGCCGGCCCTGGGCGGCGCCGGTGGCATGGGCGGCATGGGTGGCATGGGCGGCATGGACTTCTAAGGTCCGCTGTTCCCGATGAAGTGAAAAACCCCGCCGCAAGGCGGGGTTTTTTTTGTGGGCGTTCCGCCCCCTCTGCTGGACGTGGACCGTGGTCCACCTGTCAGCGCACGAATGCCTTCGTGGCGCCGTATTCCCAATCCCACGGCACCCCCGTCTCGCCCAGCACGAAGCGCACCAGTGCCGGAAAGGCCGCTTCGGCGCGCACATCGTTGCCCAGGATCACCACGCAGCGTTGGCCTTGTTCGACGCACACCAGCGTGTTGCCCACCGCATCGTCATGTCCGCCCTTGTAGAAGCCTGCGCCCTGTGGACCGGTGAATGTCACCACGCCCAGTCCCGCAGCCAGGTTTCTGCGCCGCTGCGCCACCGGCAGTTCCGGCTGCAGCGTCGGGAACTGGCTGGCGGTGGTGATCGGCAGCTGCGGCCGCACCAGCTCCCGGCGCATCGATGCCGACAGCCCCTGGCCACTGACATAGCCGGCCGCGAAATTGCCCATGTCGGCGATGGTCGTGTCCATCGAACCGGCGGCACGCACGCGGCTGCGTTCATCGTGCGGTTCCGTCGTGCCTTCGGCGGTCCAGCCGTCGGCCAGATTCGTGGCGAAATCCTCGCGCCACATCATGCTGGTGCGGGGCATGCCGAAGCGGTCGAATACGCGCTGCTGCATGAGCGTACCCACGTCCTGGCCCAGCCCGCGCTCCAGCACGAACTGCAGCAGGATCAGGCCTTCGCCGGAATAGCCATAGCGGCTGCCCGGATCGAAGTGGAATTTCAGTTTTCCGTCCGGCTCCAGGAATGCAAAGTTGGCAAAGCCGCTGGCATGGTTGAGCAGCAGGCGCGGGGTCAGCCGGCGCCAACGTTCGTCGCCGGCCAGCACGGTGTAATCGGCGTACTTCTTCGGCTCGGCCGGATAGTCCGGTAGCGGTCTGTCCAGCGCGCTGGCGATGCTGGCATCCAGATCGATCACCTTGTCCTGTGCAAGCTGCGCGATCAGGTGGCCGAAGGCCATCTTGGTCAGCGATGCCGCATACATCACCGTGTCGGTCTGCAGCGGTTCGCCGGCAGCGTTGCGCTCGCCATAGGCGGCGACGTGCACGACCTTGCCACCGTCGACGACGGCCACTGCCATCCCGCGGGCGTGAGCCACCTGCATCAGGCGCTTGGCTTCGGCATCGATCCGGGCCGGGGAGGGCACGGGAGGGGGAGCGGCCATTACGGCGGCGGGGAACAGCGTCAGCAACAGCAGGACGGCACGGCGCATGCGTGGAACTCCTGGCGGGACGTGGCGCGATGCTACCGCAGCTTCGGCTGCTTGCAGCCCCCTGCGCGAGGAGTGCGCCCGGCCGGGCCCGGCGGCAGGCCCCGTAGGTGTTGCGTTCCATCCCGTCATGAATATGATTAGGCGCCTAAACATATTGGAAATCACTGTGCTTGAGGCAAAACATGGCGCCCTTCTGGACGAGGCCCGGCGACGTGGCCACGCCAATGTCGCCCTGCTGCATCTGTGCTTCCAGCTGCTGTCGCTGTCCTCGGCGATCGATCGCGACTGCGCCAGCCGGCTGGCACCGCACGGGCTCAGTGAAGGCCGCTTCATCGTGCTGTTCCTGCTGCACGGTGCCGGCGGCACACTGTCGCCGCATGCGCTGGCCGAACGTGCAGGCGTGACCCGCGCCACCATCAGCGGCCTGCTCGATGGCCTGCAGCGCGAAGGGTTGCTGCAGCGGCGCAGCGATGCGGACGATGGCCGTCGCCTCCAGATCGTGCTGACCGTGCAGGGCAAGCGCTTGGCCGAAGACCTCTTCAATCAGCACACGCAGTGGATCGCGGGCCTGTTCAACGGCCTGGACACTGCCGAGCAGGTGCAGCTCTCACAGCTGCTGGCCAAGGTGTGGCAGCACACCGGCGGCGGACGGAAGGACCCGCAGTGAGCGCAGCGATCAGCCCGGCGCGAAAGCATCAACTGGATACCGGGACAGCCGCCAGCACGCATCTGGCGGAATGTCTGGCCGTCGATTTCGCGGTGTTGCTGCAGACCGTTGCGGTGCTGCCGGAGACTGCCATTCAATGCATGCGCGATGCCGCCAGCAAAGGCATTACCCAGCGCATGGTTCTGGCGGCAACGCTGTTGCGTGAGGCCAGGCAGGGTGATCCTGCACAATGGCAGTCGCATGCATCCGACACCGTGCGCGGCTGGGCCTGCTACCTGATCGGTGGCGATGCCACCGCCTCCCTGCCGGTGAAGCTGGAGAAGATGCGCCCGTTGGCCGATGATCCGCATTTCGGCGTGCGCGAATGGGCGTGGCTGGCGCTGCGCACCGACATCGTTGCCGGGCCACTGCTGGCGCTTGAATGCCTGCAGCCGTGGACGCAGGAACCGTCCGCCCATCTGCGCCGGTTTGCCTGTGAAGCACTGCGTCCCCGTGGCGTCTGGGCGGCGCACATCGCTCTTTTCAAGCAGCATCCCGAACACGCGCATTCGCTGCTGGAGGCACTGGCTGATGATCCCGAACGCTATGTGCAGGATTCCGTCGGCAACTGGCTCAACGATGCCGGGAAGACCCAGCCGCAGTGGCTGCGTGACCTGTGCACACGCTGGCAACGCGAGCGCGACAGCCCTGCCAACGCCTACATCCGCAGGCGCGCACTGCGTTCACTGTGATCCGGCGGGTGCCGGCCCATGACCGGGCCATCGGGCCCGGTCACATTGCGCGGACGCGGCTAGTGGGGCTGCAGGCGTTCGGCCGCATGCGTGGCCAGCCCCAGGGATGCCAGCATCAACCCTTCCATCACCCGGTCGCTCACGTGATGTTCGGGCGCGGCATTCTGGCGGCAGCGTTCGGCGGCCAGCAGCACCTCCTGCACGATGCGCAGGCCGGCCAGTGCGCCATCGGCATCGGCCAGCATCATGCGCCGGCCGTTCGCTGGATGGCGTTCGGGCCAGGGTTGGCCATCGGCGGCCGCACCGCTGCCGATGCGTTGCAGATTGGCGACCAGACTGTTGGGATCGATCGGCGCCTGATCGGCATTGGCCGGATCGGGGTGGGCACCCGGGAAGGGAACGTGTGGTGTGTTCATGGCGTGTGCTCCGTACAGGACAGACGACACCGCCACCGGAAGAGGTGGCGGACGGTACGTGGCGGCAAAGACCGGGTCACTGATCCGGCGGGCGCAAGCGCCCCCCCGCACCGCCCGCCATGGAACGCGGACGGATTGCCAGCCGGCGCCGCCCAAGGCGACGCCGGCTGACAAACGCGAACTTCAGTGACACACGGGCTTTGCCGACCCGGCCACCCTTTTCCGGTGGCAAACCATCTTGAGCACATGTCCGCGTGGGATGCCAAGGCAGTACGCGACACGTCATGGAGACGGAGGAAGTATCGCATATGCCGTTGCCCGTATAACCGCGCATTGAGCGCCTGCAGGCCCCTCCCGGCCGGAGGGTGAGAAGCCTGGAAGGAAGATCTCAACGCGGTGGCACCATCGGTCCAGTCGCGACACCATCGATCCGCACATCGGCACATGCGCCGGTCATCCGGACGCGGTAAACAGTGCATTGCCCACGTCCACCCGCAGGGAAGTCGATCATGCAGAGCACGCTCCAGGTCACGCTGTTCGGCCCTCCCGGCGACACCCCGGCGTTGCAGTTGCCGGATGTGGACGGGCCCTCGGTGGCGATACCGGAATCGACCCTGCGGCGGCTGGTCTCCGATCTCTACACGGCGCGGTCCCTGCTGAACCCCGAGCAGTTGGAGGAGGCGAGGCGGGAGCTGGATCAGGTGCTGGAGCGCTGGGCCGATATCCACGAGGGCCTGCTGCTGGACGTGGAAGTGCATGGCAGTCGCTAGATCGCCGTGCTGCTGAACCGCTTCCCCAGTTGCGGATGAAACATTTTGTGCTGCGCAGAAGCTGTGCTATCAATACACCCCATGAACGCAGCCGCTACCCGCTTTTACTGGTATTACTTTCCGAAGCCACTGGCGGAGGAAGGACTGCGCTCACCCTGAAGAAAGCTTCAGACGCATTCCCGAAAGCCGCCAGCGAACCTGGCGGCTTTTTTCATGCCGCCTCGCTGGGGACCCCCTACGTACCGGAGACCTCCCCCATGCCCCCCCATACCGACGACCTGCGCATCCGCACCATCGAACCGCTCACACCGCCTGCCCAGCTGCTGGCGATGCTGCCGTGTGACGATGAAGCCTCCGACACCGTCAGTGCTTCGCGCGCGGCCCTGCACCAGATCCTGCATGGCCGCGACGATCGCCTGGCGGTCGTGGTCGGCCCGTGTTCGATCCACGATCCGAATGCGGCCATCGAGTACGCACAACGCCTGAAGCCGCTGCGCGACGCGCTGGCCGGCGAGCTCGAGATCGTCATGCGCGTGTACTTCGAGAAGCCGCGCACCACGGTGGGCTGGAAGGGCCTGATCAATGACCCGGACTTGGACGGCAGCTTCCGGATCGACAAGGGCCTGCGCATTGCCCGCGGCCTGCTGCGCGACATCAACAAGCTGGGCCTGCCGGCCGGCGTTGAATTCCTTGACGTGATCTCGCCGCAGTACATCGCCGACCTGGTGGCATGGGGCGCGATCGGCGCACGCACCACCGAAAGCCAGGTGCACCGCGAACTGGCCTCCGGCCTGTCGTGCCCGGTGGGCTTCAAGAACGGCACCGATGGCAACGTCAAGATCGCGGCCGATGCGGTCGGCGCGGCCTCCAACCCGCATCACTTCCTGTCGGTGACCAAGCAGGGCGGCACCGCCATCGTTTCGACCACCGGCAACCCGGATTGCCATGTGATCCTGCGCGGCGGCAAGCAGCCGAACTACGACGCGGCCAGCGTGGCCGACGCCTGCCAGGCACTGGCCAAGGCCCGGCTGCCGACGCGGCTGATGATCGATGCCAGCCATGCCAACAGCCTGAAAAACCCGGAAAACCAGCCGAAGGTGATCGAAGACATCGCCGTTCAGCTGGAGGACGGCGAACAGCGCATCGTGGGCGTGATGATCGAGAGCCATCTGGTGGGAGGCCGGCAGGAACTGGTGGAAGGCCAGCCGCTGGTCTACGGGCAGAGCATCACCGATGGCTGCATCGACTGGGACACCACCGTGACGGTGCTGGAGCGACTGGCTGCGGCCGTGCGCGCCCGTCGCGAAGTGACGGTGTCAGAAGCCGCCTGAGCGCGGCATGTGTGTGGATGGCGGCCTGCGCCTGCGGGGGTGCGGCCGCGATCAGGGCCGGTCGGAGTTGGAGACCGGCCCGTCCGCACCGGCGATGCGCCTGGCGCTGCGCATGAACGACAGCGCCAGGTCCATCGCCGGGGTGGTGCGAACCCCGACGACCATTCACGATGCGGTTGACGCGGTAGATCCACGCCATGCGTGGATAGGGGCAGGCCACGGCACGATTTCGGAAGAATTGCATGGAACCTGCTTGCGGCTTGGGCCGAAGATCGGGGCCTCGCCTGGCTGGACCCCGCCGATGTACGTTTTCCCCGACGACAGCCCGCTGGGGCCAGAATGCCGATCAGTTTCCGGAGAGGCCGCAGCGGCCCTCGTTCGCTTGAAGGGCGGCCCGATTGCCGATGATGCGATCTCCGTCATCGAGGACTGGTTTGAACCCTCGTCTCCCGCGACGACGGCAAGTCTGCTGGCGGAGCTTGATGAAAGAATCGAGCTTTACCGCAACGAAGGAGACCAGGCACTTCTGCGTACGACGTTGAAGGCCAGGGCGATGATCGCGGCCTCTGCCGACCAACCGAGCGATGATCGTGAGTCCCCCTCTTCGTACAAGATGGTGCCTGCGGCGTCCCTCGTTGGCGACTGGCGCTCAGACTGGGAAACGGATTGCGTGATCGTCGACGGAGATCTGAGCGTAGAAGGCACGCTGGCGCTCAATGATCTGGGCGAGACCCGGTGTGTGATCGTCCTGGGCAGTCTCAGCGCCCGCAATCTTGACTGTGGTGGTTGGGTCTTCGTACGCGACGATCTTATGTGTGAGCATCTCCACGCGTGCTCACTAAATGATGGGATTTTGGCCGTAGGTGGCGATCTGACTGTTCAGACTTTCCTCGAGACGGGGACTTACACCCAAGTGGCGGGGCACCTGAGCGCTAGCTACCTCGGCAGCACCCACAACTCCATTGAAGTGGAGGGCAAAGTGAACTGTCCAGGCTTCGAAAGACGATCTGATAGCGACTACTTGTGCGAATGGATCGATCCTGCGTTGCTGGAAGCCCACGATTCCGACAGCGGTTGGGGATGCGAACCCCCACTGTATCCGTCGGATGACTATCCAGAGCGGATACGCGCGGGGGGCAGCCCTATGAAGTTCAGGCTCTAGATCCACGCTATGCGTGGATACCGCTCTTCTGTAGCGCCGGGCCATGCCCGGCGAACACGCCATCGTTCAATGCACTTCGTCGTGATACACGAACTTCGGCATTTCCCAGCGGTAGTGGATGGCCAGCAGGCGCAGGGCGAAGCCGCCCGCCAGGCAGCACAGGATGGCCGTGGCATCGGACACGTTCCAGTGCAGCAGCAGCAGATAGGCGGCGCCGGTCAGCAGCGCGATGATCGCGTACAGCTCCTTCTGGAAGATCAGGGGCACTTCGTTGCACAGAATGTCGCGCAGCACGCCGCCGAACGCACCGGTCAGCATGCCGGCGATCAGCACGATCGGTGTGGCATGACCGGCCTCGCGTGCGATCGAGCAACCGATCAGGGTGAAGGCGATCAGGCCCAGGCCGTCGAGCACCAGGAAGGTGCGGCGGAAGTGGTGCATCCAGCGTGCGACCCAGGTGGCGATCAGCGCCGCGCACACGGTGAAGCCGAGGTACTCGGGATGTTTGACCCAGCCCAGCGGATAGTGGCCAAGCAGGATGTCGCGCAATGAACCACCGCCGAGCGCGGTAACGCAGGCGATCATGACCACGCCGAACAGATCCATGCGGCGGCGTCCCGCGGACAGTGCGCCGGTCATGGCTTCGGCGGAAATGGCGATCAGGTAGATGATGGACAGCAACATGGAACAGGCTCCGGACGCGGTGGGGCCGGCCATGCGCGGACGCCGTCATTGCCTGCGCAATGACGGGATGACGATGACCGGTGCCGCTCCCGCTGTCCTTTTGCCTGAGAGTTCAGCGGCGTAGGCCGCGTGCCCCTTCGGCGGATCGTACCGGGCATGCCCGGTGACCTCTCTCCAGCTCGGCGAGTCGAATGCATGGTTGGTGGGATTCCAGCCCACCGGCCTGAGCGATCATGGGAGCCTGCGCCTTCGGCGGGCGCCAGCGCGGCGCCTCTCTCCTGCATTCGCGGGCAGTATATCCGCTGCGGTGCAGCACGGCATAATCCCGGCATGGCCCCGTCCCACCGCCCGTGGTTCCTGTACCTGCTCGAATGCCGCGATGGCAGCTACTACGCTGGCATCAGCACCGACGTGGACGCGCGTTTCGCCGCCCATCGCGCCGGTACGGGGGCGCGCTACACCCGGGCCCGCCCGCCGCTGCGCATCCTGGCCGTGCGCGAGTACCCGGACCGCTCCGCGGCTTCGCGCGCCGAGTGGCAGCTCAAACAGCTACCGCGCGAGCGCAAGCTGGCGTGGTTGCAGGCGCCGACCGAGGGAATTCTTTAGAGACGGGCCGTGCTCGGCTCCGGCCCTCCGCCATCACTAGGTTCAGGACATTCACAACATGCGACGACAGGAACTCTGACCATGCGATTATCGCTGCGACCATCGACACAGGGATCGATCCGATGAAGGTCCGTTGGATGCTGCTGTTGACCCTCTGCTTGGCCCTGCAGGCCTGCACGCAGACACCGGCACCGCCGTCGCCGCTTCAGCACGGGCAGATCGGTACCGCCGCCGAGCTGGCCTCGCAGCGTGGCCTGACCGCGCCGAATACGCCCCGTTTACGCCGCGATCTGGTGCCGGCCGAACTGGTCGATCTGATTCCGCTCGCCGAAAAATGGGGCATCGGCGATGACCTGCTGCGCAGCGAGATGCAGGAACGTGCCACTGACGCGGAGAAGCAAGCGATGGGCGATGCATTGAAAGACCGTCATGCGCGTATCACCGCGTGGCTCGACAGCCTTCCGCCGGGGCAGTCAATGTCCGACGAGGCCGCTGCGTTCATGTATATGCAGGTGAGTGCTGACGAAATGGGCCTGATGCAGCAGTAGGTTCACACCATGTGGGGTCAGATCCCCACAGGAAAGGGATCTGACCCCGTTGCAGACCTGCGCTACCGTTTCGGCCGGCGGTCATCCTGGTCATCGCCGAAGATGATGCGTGCGCTGCGCTGGTAGCTCCAATACGCCACCGCCCAGTTCAGCAGCACCACGATGCGGTTGCGGAAGCCGATCAGGAAGAACACGTGCGCGGCCAGCCAGAACCACCAGGCCAGCACGCCCGACAGCTGCAGGCGCCCCAGGTGCACGATGGCGGCCATGCGGCCGATGGTGGCCAGGTTGCCGTAGTCCGCGTACTTGAAGGGACCGGGCTCCGGCCTGCCGTGCAGGCGTGCACGGATGACCTCGGCCACGTACTTGCCCATCTGCTTGGCGGCGGGCGCTACGCCGGGCACGGGCTTGCCGTTGGCCTGGTTCACCGCGGCCAGATCGCCGGCCACGAACAGTTCCGGATGCCCGGGCAGGGTCAGGTCCGGCTGCACCTGCACGCGCCCGGCACGGTCCAGTGGCACGTCCAGCGTGCGCGCCAGCGGCGAGGCGGCCACGCCGGCCGCCCACACCACGGTGCGCGCCGGCACGAACTGGTCACCCAGCGTGAAGCCCTGGCTGTCGATGTTGCTCACCGGCGTTCCGGTCAGCACTTCCACACCCAGCTTTTCCAGCTGCCGGCGCGCCTTCAGCGAGAGCACTTCCGGGAACGAGGACAGCACGCGTGGACCGGCTTCCACCAGGCGCACCTTGGCGCTGGCCGGATCGATGTGGCGGAATTCATTGCGCAGCGTATGGCGCGCAATCTCGGCCAGGGTGCCCGCCAGTTCGACGCCGGTCGGGCCGCCGCCGACGACGGCAAAGCTGAGCCATGCCGCCTTCCTGGCCGGGTCCGGTTCGGCTTCGGCGCGCTCGAACGCCAGCAGCAGCTTGCGGCGCAGGGCAATGGCATCGTCGAGGGTCTTCAGGCCGGGCGCATCATCGGCCCACTGGTCGTTGCCGAAGTAGGCGTGAGTGGCGCCGGTAGCCAGCAGCAGACTGTCGTAGTCCAGCGTGCTGCCGTCGGCCAGCCGCACCTGGCGGAGCTGCCTGTCGATGGCCACGACCTCACCGAGCCGCACTTCCACGTTGCGCTGGTGGCCGAGGATGTGGCGCAGCGGTGCGGCGATGTCCGGCGCTGACAGGCCTGCAGTGGCGACCTGGTACAGCAGCGGCTGGAACAGGTGATGGTTGCGGCGGTCGACCAGGGTGATGCGGATGCGTTCGCGTGCCAGCGCACGGGTGGCCCAGAGGCCGGCAAAACCGCCGCCGACAACGACCAGATGGGGAACGCGCTCACGACTCATCGACTCACTCCAGGGGGCATGGGGAACCGTCCGGCATCTTCGCACGGCGGCGGCCTGTCACGTCAGCGTGCGCGCGGATCGGCGATACTCGGATTCAGGCAACCGCCAGCGAGAGGCCCATGAGCGAACCGGAAAAGCGCATCGCCCTGTTGATCGACGCCGACAACGCGCCCGCATCGAAGATCGACGAAGTGCTGGCGGAGGTGGCCCGCTACGGCGTGGCCAATGTCCGCCGTGCCTACGGCAACTGGAAGAGCCCACGGCTGAAAGGCTGGGAGGCGGTGCTGCACGAGTACGCGATCCGGCCCATCCAGCAGTTCGCCTACAGCAAGGGCAAGAACGCCTCGGACATGGCCATGGTGATCGATGCGATGGACCTGCTGTACGCGCGCAACCTCGACGGCTTCGCCATCGTCTCCAGCGATGCTGATTTCACTCCAATGGTGATGCGCCTGTTGACCGACGGGGTGAAGGTGTATGGCTTCGGCGAAAAGAAGACGCCGGAACCCTTCGTCAATGCCTGTTCCAAATTCACCTATCTGGAAGCACTGGGCCAGGCCCATTCCAGCGTGCCGGAAGTGGAACAGGGCACGGCAGAGCCGGGAGCCATCGAGCCGGCCATCGGTGAAACGGGCAGCGGCGACGAAGTGCGCCCGCGCAAGAGCGGCGCGGAAATGCGCAGCGATACACGTCTGGTGAAGATGCTGCGCCGCGCTGTGTCCGCCGCGGAAGGCGAGGACGGCTGGTCGCACCTGGGGCCGGTGGGCAGCCAGATCGCCAACCAGGCCTCGTTCGATTCGCGCAACTATGGCTATGGAAAGCTGAGTGATCTGCTGGCGGCGATCGGTCTGTTCGAACTGAAGAAGGATGGCAAGTCGTCCTACGTGCGCGCGCTGCCGAAGAAGAACCGGTAGCGCCGGGCCATGCCCGGCCGACGCCCCCGCGCATCATTCCGCACGCCCACATGTACGCCGATCAGGCGTATCGTTGCCGCTCGCATTGCCCGCAAGGAATACCCGCATGTTGAAGATCTGGGGCCGTCGCAATTCCAGCAACGTCCGCAAGGTGCTGTGGTGTGCCGAAGAGATCGGCCTGCCCTACGAGTCCATCGAAGTGGGCGGCAGCCACGGTGGCACACAGACGCCGGAATACCTGGCGATGAACCCCAACAGCCTGGTGCCGGTGATCGAGGACCAGGGCCTGCCGCTGTGGGAGTCCAACGCCATCGTGCGCTACCTGAGCGCGCGCTACGCGCTGGGGACTCTGTACGCCGAGGATCCGATGGAACGTGCACAGGCCGAGAAATGGATGGACTGGAGCACTTCGCGGATGGCGCCGCTGTACAGCGATCTGATCTGGGGCATCATGCGCACCGCGCCGGCAGACCGCGACGAATCGCGGATCAATGCTGCCATCGTCCGCGCCGCCGATTACCTGGCGATGGCCGACGCGACGCTGGCCACGCAGCCGTGGCTGTCGGGCGCGACATTCGCGATGGGCGACATCCCGTTGGGTTCACTGGTGTACGCCTGGTATGAACTGCCGATCCAGCGTCCGGACCTGCCCCACCTGGCCGAGTGGTACGCCCGGCTGCGTGAGCGACCCGCTTACCAGCGCGGCGTGATGTCACCGCTGACGTAAGCGGGAATCGCGCGCGGGAACGGTAGCGCCGGGCCATGCCCGGCGGATTCCGCTTGCATTCAATACAGATCCGTCGGATCCACATCCAGCGACCAGCGCACCTTGCGGGCTTCCGGCAAGGCATACAGCTGCGGTACCAGCTGCGCCAGCACGCCGTGCAGAGGCGGGCGCTGTGCCGATGAGAGCAGCAGCTGCGTGCGCTGGTAGCCGGCCCGGCGCGGCATCGGTGCCGGCATCGGCCCGTACGCCTCCACCAGCGCCTGTTCGCCCAGCAATCGCCGTGCAGCCAGCAGGAACGCGTTGGCGTGCTCCACCTGCTGCGCTTCGGCACGCATCAGTGCCAGATGGGCGAATGGCGGGAAGCCGGCGGCCTGCCGCTGGTTCAGTTCGGCCTGCGCGAACGGGTGGTAGCCGCCGTTGACCAGCGTCTCCAGCAGGGGATGACCCGGATGGTGGGTCTGCAGCCACACCTCGCCCGGATCGCGGGCGCGCCCGGCGCGGCCGGCGACCTGGATCAACTGCTGCGCGAGTTTCTCGCTGGCGCGGAAATCGGCCGAGAACAGGCCCTCGTCGATGCCGACCACCACCACCAGCGTGAGTCTGGGCAGATCGTGGCCCTTGGCCAGGATCTGCGTGCCGACCAGGATGCCGGCCTGGTCCCCCAGCTTGGCCAGCTGCTGTTCCAGCGCATCGCGGCGGGCGGTGGTGCCACGGTCGATGCGCACCACCGGGTACTCGGCGAAGGCGGCGGTGAGGTGCTCCTCCAGCCGCTCGGTGCCGATTCCCTGTGGCTGCAGGGCCAGGCTGCCGCAGGCGGGGCAGGCCAGTGGCGCCGGTTGCCGCGCACCGCAGTGATGGCACTGCAGGCGACGGCCGCCGCCATGCACGGTCATCGGCGCATCACAGCGCTGGCACGGCGCCGTCCAGCCGCAGTCATGGCACAGCAGTACCGGTGCGTAACCACGCCGGTTCTTGAACACCAGCACCTGCTGGCCGCGCTGCAGGTGCTCGCCGATGCCGGCCAGCACTTCGGCCGAGAGACCGTCCTGCAGGGGACGCTTGCGCACATCCAGGATGCGCACGCGTGGCGGCCGCGCGCCGCCGGCGCGCTGCTTCAGGCGCAGGTGCAGGTAACGACCGGCATAGGCGTTGTGCAGGGTTTCCAGCGACGGTGTCGCGCTGCCCAGCAGCGCCGGAACCCCCAGCGCCTTGGCACGCACCAGGGCGAAATCGCGCGCGTGGTAGCGGATGCCGTCCTGCTGCTTGTAGCTGCCGTCATGTTCCTCGTCCACGATCAGCAGGCCGGCCTGCGGCAGCGGCGTGAACACCGCCGAGCGGGTGCCGACGATCACCCGCGCTTCGCCGCGCGAGGCGGCTGCCCAGACGCGCGCGCGCTCGTTGTCGTTCAATCCCGAATGCAGCGCATGCACGGCGATGCCCAGGCGGCCGCGGAAACGCGCCAGGGTCTGCGGCGTCAGTCCGATTTCGGGCACCAGCACCAGCGCCTGCCGGCCTTGGCCCAGGCAGTGGATGATCGCCTGCAGGTAGACCTCGGTCTTGCCGCTGCCGGTCACCCCATCGAGCAGGAAGGGCTGGAACCCCTCCGCGGCGTTGATCGCGGCAACGGCTTCGGCCTGGTCCGGATTGAGGGTCGGGCCGGGCAGCGGTTGCGCGTGCTGTGGCGCTACGCTCAGTGCAACGCGCTCGGCCAGTGCGCGCTTGCCGAGACTGCGCGCCGCGCTGCGCCAGTCCTCCATGCGCGCCCCCAGCACGTCCTCGTCCACGACGGCGTCGGCCAGCAGTTCCGCCAACTGCCGCGGGCGGCTGCCTGCGCGCAGCGTGCCGCGCTGCGCGTGGCCTGCGGCGGTCAGCTGCCAGCCCCAATGATGGGTGTCGGGCAGGGCTTCGCCGTGCCGCAGCGGCCCCGGCAGGGCCGTGCTCAGCACTTCGCCCAGCGGCGCGTGGGTGTATCGGGCCAGCCATTGCAGGCTCTGCCACAGTTCGCCCTGCAGCAGGGGCGCGGGGTCGCACCACGCGAGCGCCTGACGCAGGCCCTGGCCGTCGTCGGCCTGGCCGTGGCCGGCCACCACGCCGATGAGTTCGCGGTTGCCGAACGGCACCTTCACCCGGCAGCCGACCGCCACGTCCGGGGCATCGCCCTGCGGCGACAGATAGTCGAACAGGCGGGGCAGGGGGACGGGCAGGGCGACCTGCAGGGTCGGAATCGGGTCGAGCATCGGGGCAGTGTAACGGGCCGTGTGCACCCGCATGCCGCCCGGAAGGCCCACACGGGGGACGTCGCCGAATCATAAATGTCACCTAAATATCGGTGTCCATTGGAGATTCAGTCTTATCCACACGTTCTGTGGATAACACTGTGCGTTACCGGTCAACGGCTGCGCAGGACGCCGATGGCGACGGCCTCGCCCTTGGGTTGGTCAAAAAATCGCCATACTTTAAAATGCATTAAAATCAATACTTTATGTGTGAAACATTGCTGAAACAGAGTGAATTCAGCGAGATGTCGCGGTTTTGCCGGGCGCCAGCGTGGTGCTGTGCACAACCTGCAGCATGAAGTGCCCACGGACGCAAGTCCTGCCGGGCGCCGATGGCCTGCCGCTATCATGCCGGCAGACCTCTGGAGTGACCGATGACCGCTGTGCCCGCCCCTGTTTCCTCGACCGCGGCCGGTGCGCTGTCGGCGTTTCTGCGTGGCGTAGAGCGCCGTGCCCTGGTGGTGGCGGAGCTGCAATGCGGCGACCCGGCCCGCGCCGAGCAGACCCTGGTGGCGGTGATGCGCGCCTTCTCGGCCGTTGCCAGCGATCTGCCGATGGCACAGTGGCCGACCCGCTTCTGGACCCTGCTGGGGCAGCGGCAGGCACTGCGCGAGCCGGCCCCGGGCCAGTGGCCGCCGGCACTCGCCGCACTGGGCGGCATGGCACCGCTGCCACGGCTGGCCCTGCTGCTGCGGGTGGGCGGCAGCCTGGATGAGAACATCGCCACGCGGGTACTCGATCGTGATGAGGCCGGCTACCAGCAGCTGCTGGCCGATGCCTGCCCGCGTGATGCCCAGGGTCAGCCGGATGCTGTTGCCTGGCGCGGCCTGGCCGAACAGGTGCAGCAGCGCATCCGCGACCTGCCGGCGCAGCGCCTGCAGCAGCTGCAGCAGCCGGCAGCTGCCACCAGCAGCAATCCGCAGGCGCCGACGTCCAGCTGGAGGGCACCGCAGCGCGATGAACGGAGCGCTGCCAGCCCCCGGCGCCGGCGCCCCGATGCCCGACCGCGCTGGCGCGGGCCGGCGATCCTGCTGCTGACGGTGGCAGTACTGCTGGCAGCCGCTCTGGGCTGGCGCCATTGGAGCGGTCGGTCGCTGGTGAGCGATGCGCCGCTGCCGGAGGGGGTGGTTGCCGAGGCCGGCCCGGTCACGGTCGAGGCGCTGCCGCCGAGCACGGTCGCTGCCACGCCGCAGGCGGACAGCGCCCCGGCCAGCGATGACGCAGCAATGCTGGCCGACCGCGATTATCCGTTGCTGGCCGAGGCCGATCTGTATGCCTGGACGGCCGCCGGTGGTCCGCTGCCGGTGGACGAGTCGCAGACCAAGCCGAGCCGGCCAGAGCCGGCCAGCGCAGTGCTGGAAACCGCCGCCGCCGATGAATAAGTCCGTGATCACCAGCCTGCTGCTGGCCATCCCGTTGTCGCTGTCCGCAACGCCCCAGACCCTGAATGTTCCACTGCCACCCGCGCCGGCGGCCACGCCCGCGGTCCCGCCATCGGCGGCACCCACCGCGTTCGTCCAGCTCGACGCGCAGCAGCAGCGGCAGCGCCGCGTCGACTACGCCGCTTGGCGCGCGCTGCCGGAAAGCGAGCGCGAACGCATCCGTCAGGCGGCCACGCGGTTCGCCGCACTGCCGGCCGCACAGCAGGAGCGCCTGCGCTCGCAATTCCAGGCACAGGACCAGGCGTTCCGCGATGGCTGGCGGCTGGGGCCGCAACTGGGCGTGGAGTTTCCCAAGCTGCATGGGCTGTTCGGCTTCCTGCCACCGCAGCAGCGCGACAGTGCACTGGCCGTGCTGCACCAGCTCAGCCCGGCACAGCTGGCGCAGTTGGCGCTGGTGGCCCAGCGCACGCCGCCGCAGGAACGCGATGCGGTGCGCAGCGCGTTCCTCGCCGTACCTGCTGCGGAACGAGACGCCTGGCTCAAGCGCCAGGCCGGCCAGTAAGCGCGCGGTCAAACCCAGCGTTCACGCCATGTCATGGGAATGAACGCACCGCGCGCGTAAGATGACGGCCCGCAACCCGGTGCCTGTGCCCTTCGCGCGCAACCGCAGTTCGCGTTCTGCATCCCATGTCCAACGCAACCTCCACGCCGCGCTTCAGCAAGGAAGTCGGCGCCACCGGTCTGCTCGCCCTGCCGCTCGTGCTCGGGCATGTCTCCACCGGCCTGATCTCCTTCGTCGACAACGTGATTGCCGGTCATCACGCCACCTCAACCCTGGCGGCCGTGACCATCGGCACGGCCCTGCTCTGGCTGCCGATGCTGATTCCGATCGGCACGCTGATCTCGCTGACCGCCTCGGTATCACAGCTGCACGGCGCCGGCCGCGAGCGCGAGATCGGTCCGCTGTTCCGGCAGGCGTTGTGGCTGGCGCTGGGCCTGGGCCTGATCATGTTCACCTTCCTCACGGTGGTGCCGCCGCTGCTGCCCGCCTTCGGCATCGCGCCGGACATCGTGCCCGGCGCAACAGCGTTCCTGCATGCGGTGCGCTGGGGCGGGCCGGCGCTGACGCTGTACTTCTGCATGCGCTATCTCAGCGAGGGCATGCACTGGACGCTGCCGACCATGTTGATCGGCTTCGGCGGCCTGGTGGTGCTGGCGCCGATGGGCTACGTGCTGGCCAACGGCAAGCTGGGCTTCCCGGAGCTGGGTGCCGAGGGCCTGGGCATCGCCTCGGCGGTGATGATGTGGTTGCAGGCAAGCGCATTCGCCCTCTATCTGTGGCGTACACGGCGATTCGCCCATCTGCAGCTGTTCTCGCACTTCGAGTGGCCGCGCTGGAAGGCGATCTGGGACCTGCTGCGCACCGGTCTGCCGATCGGCATCACCGTGCTGATGGAAGGTGGGTTGTTCATCGTCACCGCGCTGCTGATCGGCCGCCTCGGCGCCAACGAGGCGGCAGCCCACCAGATCGCGATCAACGTGGCGCAGCTGTGCTTCATGATCCCGATGGGCGTGGCCGAGGCCACCACGGTGCGCGTGGGTCATGCAGTGGGGCGGGGTGATGGCTTCGGTGTGCGTCGTGCAGCCTGGGCCGGCTACGCGATCATCATGGGTACACAGACGTTGTCCGCGCTGGTGCTGCTGTTCGGCCACGATGCCATCGTCGGGGTGTACACCAACGATCTGGCGGTGGCCGGCCTGGCCTCCACGCTACTGCTGTACGCGGCCACCTTCCAGTTCCCGGACGGCATCCAGGTGCTGTCGGCCGGTGCTCTGCGCGGCCTGAAGGACACCCGCGTGCCGATGTTCATCGCCATGTTCGCGTACTGGGGCCTGGGCATGCCGCTCGGCGCCGGGCTCGGCCTGGGGCTGGGCATGGGCCCGCAGGGCATGTGGATCGGCCTGATCGTCGGCCTCACTGCCGCCGCCATCCTGATGGGCTGGCGCCTGCGTCGCAGCAGCCAGCGCATCGGCCAGTCCGCGCTGTCCTGACCGTCCGCCCGTCACCCCGTGACGGGCGATCCCCTGACTTGTGTCCGATGCCGCCTCACACGGCACCGGCTATGCTGTTACCACGGCAAGAAGCCATCCGGAGCGCTCCATGAATCAACCCGTGCCCCCGCTGCCCCAGGCGCGTCGCAATCCCGTCGCCAGTTTCTTCATCGGGCTGTGGGACGTCATGAATTTCACCCGCCGGTTGATCCTCAACCTGGTGTTCTTCGGCCTGCTGTTCCTGCTGCTGGTGGTGTTCGTCATCGCTGCCGGCATGGGCGCCGGCGCCAGCAAATCGCTGCAGGAGCGCACGACCCTGGTGATCGCACCGGAAGGGCGCCTGGTCGAGCAGTTCAGCGCCGATCCGGTCAGCCGCGCGCTGGCCAAGGCCGTGGGCGACAACAGCGCCGAAGAGGTCCAGCTGCGTGACTTGGTCCGGGTGATCGAGTCGGCGCGCGAGGACAAGAAGATCGAGCGCGTGGTGCTGGAACTGGACAAGCTGCAGCCCTCCGGCTTCGCCTCGCTGCGTGAAGTCGCCGCCGCGCTGCAGAGCCTGCGCGCGTCCGGCAAGCAGCTGGTGGCCTACAGCGAAAGCATGGGCCAGTCGCAGTACCTGCTGGCTGCGCAGGCCGACGAGGTCTACCTGGATCCGATGGGATCGGTGGTGCTCGAGGGTCTGGGCCGCTACCGCCAGTACTTCCGCTCCGGCCTGCAGGACAAGCTGGGCGTGGACGTGCACCTGTTCAAGGTGGGCGAGTACAAGTCCGCGGCCGAGCCCTATGTGCTTGATGCTGCTTCGCCGGCGGCCAAGGAAGCCGACCTGTACTGGATGAACGACGTGTGGCAGCGCTATCTGGGCGACATCGCCAAGGCGCGCCGGCTGGATCCGGCGCAACTGGCCGCCGGCATCGATACGCTGCCCGAAGGTGTGGCGGCTGCCGGTGGCGATCTGGCCAAGTTCGCCCTGCAGCAGAAGCTGGTGACCGCGCTGAAGACCCGCGAGGAGTTCGAAGACCTGATGATCGAACGCGGCGTGGCCGATGAAGACGCTGAGGGCGGCTTCCGCAATGTCGATTTCGGTCGCTACATGGCCCTGCTCGACGCCCGCCGCAGTCCGGTGGATGCACGCCCGCAGGTGGCCGTTGTGGTTGCCGCCGGCGAGATCAGTGGCGGTGACCTGCCGGCCGGCCGCATCGGTGGTGAGTCCACGTCGGCGCTGCTGCGCGCTGCGCGCGACGACGAGCAGGTCAAGGCCGTGGTGCTGCGCGTGAATTCGCCGGGTGGCGAAGTGTTCGCCTCCGAGCAGATCCGCCGTGAAGTGGTGGCCCTGCAGGCCGCCGGCAAGCCGGTGGTGGTGTCAATGGGTGACCTGGCCGCGTCCGGTGGTTACTGGATCAGCATGAATGCCGATCGCATCTACGCCGATCCCTCGACCATCACCGGTTCGATCGGCATCTTCGGCATGATCCCGAACTTCAGCCGCGCGCTGGACAAGATCGGCGTGCATACCGATGGTGTCGGCACCACGCGCTTCGCCGGTGCGTTTGACGTCACCCGTCCGATGGATCCGGCGGTGGGCCAGGTCATCCAGACGGTCATCAACAAGGGCTACGCCGACTTCACCGGACGTGTCGCCGAAGCACGCAAGAAGCCGGTCGAGGCCATTGATGAGGTGGCCCGTGGCCGTGTCTGGAGTGGCGCGCAGGCAAAGGAACGTGGTCTGGTCGATGCCTTCGGTGGCCTGAAAGACGCCGTGGCCGACGCCGCCAGCCGCGCCAAGCTGGGCGGCGAAGACAAGTTCCGCGTGCGTTACATCGAAAAGGCCGCGACCCCGTTCGCGCAGTTCGTCAGTGGGTTTGCCGGCAGCCGTACTGGTGCCTGGATGCTGTCCGATTCGGGCGTGGCGCGGATGATGCTGGCGCGCACGATGCCGGAAGTGGATACCCAGCTGCGCTTCGTCGAAAACGCCGCGCGCGAGAAGGGTAACGGCGCTCCGGTAAAGACCCTGGCGTACTGCTTCTGCGGGTTCTGAGCACAGCCAGCCACGCGTAGCGTGGATCGACGGAAAACGCCCGGCCCTTGGCCGGGCGTTTTCGTTCGGCGGCGCTCCGCTGACGGCACCATCGCTGCGATCAGCGCGCTGCGTCGGCCTCCGCGCTGCGCTCGCGCTCGGCGCCATCATCGACGGTCTTCTGCACGGCGCGCGCGCGATCGATCGGTTGCTGCGCTGCACGGGCCAGGGCTTGGGGTTCCGGCGGCCGTTCCGGGTCCGGTGCCGGTGGGCGTTGGCAGCCGGCCAGCAATACAGTCGCCGACAGCAGTACGGACAGGATCAGGATGCGCATGGTGGCTCTCCGCGACGGGCGTGCGGCCAGTGTGGCACCGCCGGCAGGGGCGTGCCGTGAGCGCGTATCCTTTCTGCATCGGAACACAGCGGGCGCAGCCCGGGAGGACACATGACCCAGCAACGGTGGCGACTGGACGGGCAGACCGCACTGATCACCGGCGCCAGCGCCGGCATCGGCCTGGCCATCGCGCGTGAACTGGCCGGCTTCGGTGCCGACCTGATGATTGTCGGGCGCGACATCGACGCGCTGGAAACCGCGCGCGACGAGCTGGCCGACGCCTATCCCGACCAGCAGGTGCGCGCGCTTGCCGCCGACGTCTCCGACGACGAGGATCGCCGGCAGATCCTGGACTGGGTCGAGGACCATGCCGATGGCCTGCACGTGCTGGTCAACAATGCGGGTGGCAACATCACCCGCGCCGCCATCGACTATACCGAGGACGAGTGGCGCGGCATCTTCGAGACCAATCTGTTCTCGGCGTTTGAACTGTCGCGCTATGCGCATCCGCTGCTGGCACGTCACGCCTCGTCGGCCATCGTCAACGTCGGCAGCGTCTCCGGCCTGACCCATGTGCGCAGTGGCGTGGTGTACGGCATGAGCAAGGCGGCGATGCATCAGATGACCCGCAACCTGGCCGTGGAATGGGCCGAGGACGGCATCCGCGTGAACGCGGTGGCGCCGTGGTACATCCGCACGCGCCGCACCTCCGGGCCGTTGTCCGACCCTGACTACTACGAGGAAGTCATCGATCGCACGCCGATGCGCCGCATCGGTGAGCCGGAGGAAGTCGCCGCGGCCGTGGGCTTCCTGTGCCTGCCGGCGGCGAGTTATGTCACCGGCGAATGCATCGCCGTGGACGGCGGTTTCCTGCGCTACGGGTTCTGACCGTCACCGCGTTGGGCCCGCGCCACGCCGGCAGGTCCTCACCCCGGTACCGGGCAGTCGCTGGCCTCGAGCACGGCCTGCAGACGCTCGCGCTCGCTGCGCGCGGCGTCGAGGTTCTCCGGCGCGGCGAAGCGCTCGCGCCCCCGGGCGTCGCGCAGGCGCTGCTGCCAGCTGCCGCAGCGCTGGATCTCGGGAACCTCCTCGCAGCGGTCGCGTACCACTTCGCAGCTGGCGGCATTGGCCGGGGTGACACCGCCAAGACCCTGTACGTCGAGCAGCACGCAGTGCGGTGGCGCCGCCTCGTACTCGTGCAGGTAGCGGCTTCCTTCCTCGCTGCTGCACTGGAAGATCGGCGGCAGCGGTGCCCGTGGCGCGGTGTCGCTGCGGCTTGCCGGGTCCGTCCGCGGCGGCAGCGCTGCGCTGTCCAGAATGGCGTCGCCGCCGCCAGCGGGTTCAACCATGCCCGCTTCCATGATGGTGCGCGCCTGGTCGAGCCCGCGCGGCGTGTCCGCCGCTGCCGGCGGCGGCGCTGACGACGGGGCGAGCTCCATTTCCTGGCCGGCGGGCGGCTCCACGCGCGGTGCCGGAGTCGCTGATGGCTCCGGTACCCGCTGGATCTGCTGCGTGCTGCCTTCCGGGCAGGGCGTGCGCTGCAGGGTAGGAACGTCGCTGCTGCTGAATGTGCAGCGGTAGATCACCATGTCCTCGGCGAACGCGTTTGCGGGCAGCAGCGCCAGAACCAGCCAGAGTGCTTTTCTCATGCGTGCAGCCTACACGGGCAGGGGCTCAACGCCCGCAGTCGCGCGACAGGCGCGCATCGATACCGCGCTGTTCGTTGCTGATCGCGGTGCGCTCGCTCTGCAGCGCGCTGTTGTAGCGGCGGTCCAGCTCCCAGCGGCGATCGCGCAGGCGCGAACAGACTTCCTGCGGCGGCAGCGCATGGCAGGTGTCGCGGACCAGGATGTTGCCTGCCGGCACCTGCACGCCGACGCCGACCGCAGGTGGCCGGTAGATCGGCGGACCTCCGGCCGATGCGCCCGTGGCCGGGCGGGGCCCGGGATGGCCTGGCCCGAAATGGCCGCGCGGCGACCAGACCGTGGTCCACAGCGGGACCCAGCGTGGATTGCCTTCGTTGCTGTCGCTGGTGTAACGCTCGCCGTCGGCGGTAACGCATTCGTACATCGGTTGCGGAGGCTGGACGTAGACGTGCCGGACCTCGCGCTCGATCACGGCCGGCGGCGTGCTGGTTGCGGGCGCGGCGTCGCTGCGCACCACCTGCGGCGCCGGATCACGCGGCCGCTGCAGGTCGCGCACTTCCTGGCGGCCGCTGCTGCACGGCGTGTCCTGCAGTGCCACGGTGCCGTTGCTGCCGACACAGCGGTAGACACGCACATCGTCGCCGGCGGTGGCGGTCAATGGCAGCAGCAGGCTCAGGCAGAGGGCGGCGCGCAGCGGGCTCATGGAGGCAGCGTGCGGGATCCGGCGGAGCGGCGCAATCCGCGCGTCCACAGGGCGGCTCAGGATCGCAGGACGTTGCCGCTGAGCGCATCGCGGATCGGCGTCGGCTGGGCCAGGCCGCCGGTCGGGCCATCCAGGATACCGTCCAGCAGGCGCAGCAGGCGCGGATCCAGTTCCTCGCGGCTGCGTGCCGGCGGCTCGCCGGCCAGGTTGGCGCTGGTGGAGACCAGCGGCCCGCCCCACGCGTGGCACAGTGCCGCCACCAGCGGGTGGGCGCTGATGCGCACCGCGATGCCGCTGTGTTCGCCGGTGATCCAGCCTGGCGCGCGTGATCCGGCAGGAAGAATCCAGGTGTTGGCACCGGGCCAGCTGGCCAGCACTGCACGCTGACGCTCGTCGGGCAACGCCTGCAGGCGTACCCAGCCTTCCAGCTGCGCCAGCTCGGCGGCCACCAGGATCATGCCCTTCTCGATCGGCCGCTGCTTCAGCCGCAGCACCGTGTGCACCGCCGCTTCGTGCGACGGGTCGCATCCCAGGCCCCAGACCGCTTCGGTGGGATAGGCGATCACGCCGCCGGAGCGCAGCAGGGTGACGGCAGAATCCAGGGTGAGTTCTTTCATGGTGGCGACCGGCCCGGCATGGGCCTTCATTATCCTCCCACCGCGTGCAGATGGGGTGGACCGGCGCCATCGAGGCGGCGGCGGACCGGGTACTGCACTGCCTGCGCCCGACCCATGGCCGGGCGCTGTCCCGCATCAGGCTTTCTTGACGACCTTCTTGGCCGCTTTCTTCGCCGGTGCCTTCTTGGCGGCGGCCTTCTTTGCCGGCGCCTTTTTCGCGGCCGCCTTCTTGGCCGGTGCCTTCTTCGGCGCGGCTTCCTTCTTCACCGCTGCCTTCTTCGCCGGTGCCTTCTTGGCAGCGGCCTTTTTCGCGCCGAAGCCCTTGCGCACCGGCTTGCCGGTTTCTTCCATCAGCTGCTGCACTTCGGCCAGCGTCAGCGAGGCGGGCTCGCGGTCCTTGGGAATCTTGCCGTTCATCCTGCCGTCGCTGATGTACGGGCCGAAGCGGCCATTCAGCACCTGGATGTCACTGCCTTCGAATTCCTTGATGATCCGGTTGCGCGCGATCTCTTCCTTCTCCTCGATCAGGAAGACGGCGCGGGCCAGGTCGATGGTGTACGGGTCGTCTTCCTTCTTCAGCGAGGCATAGGTGCTGCCACGCTTGGCGAACGGGCCGAAGCGACCAATGCCGACGCTGACCGGTTCGCCCTTGTCCTCACCCAGCGCGCGCGGCATCAGGAACAGCTCCAGCGCGTCTTCCAGGGTGATGGTGTGCATCGACTGGCCCGGGCGCAGCGAAGCGAACTTCGGCTTCTCCTCGGCATCTTCGGCGGTGCTGCCGATGGCGGCGTACGGCCCGAAGCGACCCAGGCGCACGCTGACCGGCTTGCCGGTCTTCGGGTCGGTGCCAAGCTCGCGCGCACCACTGGCTTCGGCACGATCAACCGATTCCTTCTTGTCCTCGACCAGCTCCTTGAACGGCTCCCAGAAGCGTGACATCAGCGGGATCCACTCTTCCTCGCCGCGCGAGACGGCGTCCAGCTCGTCTTCAAGCCTGGCGGTGAAGTCGTAGTCCACGTACTGGGTGAAGTGGCTGGACAGGAACTTGGACACTGCACGACCGACGTCGGACGGACGGAAGCTGCGACCTTCCATCTCCACGTACTTGCGGAACAGCAGGGTCTGGATGATCGAGGCGTAGGTCGAGGGACGACCGATCCCGTACTCTTCCAGCGCTTTGACCAGTGCCGCCTCGGTGAAGCGGGGCGGCGGCTGGGTGAAGTGCTGCTCGGCCAGGATGCGTTCCAGCGGCACGCGGTCGCCAGGCTTCATCGCCGGCAGCTTGCGGCCTTCGTCCTCGTCTTCGGCGCTCTTGCTGTCCTTGCCTTCCTCGTACACGGCCAGGAAGCCGGGCACGACCACGGTGGTGCCACTGGCACGGAAGACGTGTTCGCTGCCGGCCGACAGGTCGACGCTGACGGTGTTGAGCGTGGCCGGAATCATCTGGCACGCTACCGCGCGCTTCCAGATCAGTTCGTACAGCCTGCGCTCGTCGTCGGTCAGGAACCGCGACACCTGCGCCGGCGTGCGCAGCGCCGAGGTCGGTCGCACCGCTTCGTGCGCTTCCTGGGCGTTCTTGGACTTGGTCTGGTAGGTGTTGGGCTGGTCCGGCAGCGAACCGATGCCGTAATCGCGGGCGATCACGTCGCGGATTTCCGCCAGCGCATCCTGAGACAGGTTGACCGAGTCGGTACGCATGTAGGAGATCAGGCCGACCGTGCCCTCATCGCCGATTGCCACGCCTTCGTACAGCTTCTGCGCCACCTGCATGGTCTTGCGGGTGGTGAAGCCGAGCTTGCGCGAGGCTTCCTGCTGCAGGGTGGAGGTGGTGAACGGCGGCGCCGGGCGGCGCTTGCGCTCCTTGCTGGCCACGTCGGTGACGTGCAGCGAGCCCTGCGCCGCCTGCTGGATGCGCAGGCGCGCAGCCTCGGCGGTATCGCCGTCGGTGATGGTGAACTGTTCGAACTTCTGTCCGTCCAGCTTCACCAGCTTGGCATTGAAGTGCTGCGACGGGTGCGCGCATTCGGCAGCGATGGACCAGTATTCGCGCGCGATGAAGGCTTCGATCTCTTCCTCGCGCTCGACGATCATGCGCAGTGCCGGGCTCTGCACGCGGCCGGCGGACAGGCCGCGCTGTACCTTGCGCCACAGCACCGGCGACAGGTTGAAACCGACCAGGTAATCCAGCGCACGGCGTGCCTGCTGGGCGTCCACCAGATCGCTGGCGATGGCCCGCGGCTGGTTGATCGCTTCCTTGATGGCGCGCGGGGTGATCTCGGTGAAGACCACGCGCTGCATCGGCTTGTCCTTGACCAGCCCGCGCTCCTTCAGGATCTCGGCGATGTGCCAGCTGATCGCCTCGCCTTCGCGGTCCGGGTCGGTCGCCAGCAGGATGTCATCGGCGCCCTTGGCCGCCTTGGCGATCGCATCGACGTGCTTTTCGTTCTTGTCGATCACGTCGTAGTGCATGGCGAACCCGTTGTCCGGATCGACCGCGCCTTCCTTCGGGATCAGATCGCGCACGTGCCCATACGAGGCCAGGACGGTGTAGTCCTTGCCGAGGTATTTGTTGATCGTCTTGGCCTTGGCCGGCGATTCGACGATGAGCAGGTGCTTGGGCATGGCAGCAGTGTCTGTGGGGCGAGCCGCAGGGGAGGGGCCGCTAGGGTGGAGCAAACGGCCGCATTAGTGAAGCGGCCACGGGCAAATCCATAAACTGAACGCCCGGTTGGGTGCCGGGCGTTCAGGTTTCCTTATTAGAGGAATCACGCCCGGACGCTCCATGTCAAGCGCCCAAGCGTGAGGATGGCCGGTCAGGAGGCCATCTTGGCGATGAATCCGATGGCCGCCACCATCAGGACCAGGCCGGCCAGGGCCAGCAGGGCGGTGATGACCAGGACGGCGATGGTGACCACGCCCAGCTCGCGGCGTTGCAGCTGCGGCTGGTCGGTGAAGGCCCAGCGGTCCACCACCAGGGTGTCGCACATCATGTCGTGCAGGCCCTGCTTGCGCTCGGTGAACGCAGCCATCAGGTAGCCGATGCACAGGATCAGGCCGCTCAGCACGGCGGCCCAGTAGCGTCCGAAGGCACGTCCTACGGTCAGCCGGTCACCGTTGCTGCGCACGACCTTGATGCCGACGGCCATCTTGCCCAGGGTGGCACCGCCGCGCGAGGCGTGGAACCAGGTGTAGTACACCATGGAGATCACCAGGTTGAGCAGGCCGCTGACCAGCTGGCCCATGATCTCGATGGCCGACTCGCCGCTGCCGGCGGCCCCCATGCCCGCACCCAGTGCCAGGGCGGAAATGACGCCGATGATCGTGCCGGGGATGAGCAGCACGAAGTAGTCGATCACATAGGCAGCCACGCGCTTCCAGAAGCCTGCGTACACCACTTCGCCGCCCATCACCGGCTGTGCGTGGCCGGCCATGGCTGCGGTGCCCGGCGCGCTGTAGGGCGAACTGCTGAGCGCGCCGGTGCCGGGCAGCGGCGCCGTGCCGTTGTCGATGGCCTGGTAGTCGCTGCGCAGGTCGAAGCCGCCACTGTCAGCGGCCGTGGTGGCGCTGGCCAGGGTCTGCAGGCCGAGCTCGTCGACCACCTGCCGCAGCGCGGCCCATTGCGCCATGCCCTCGCGCCAGACCAGCGTATCCAGTGTCAGCTGGCCGCGCTGGAAGCGCTGGCGGATGTCCTCGACCGGCAGCGGTCCCTGGCGTTGCTGTCCTTCGGCGAAATACCACTCAGTCATTGTGTGTCCCTCCTGGGTCGTCCTTGCTTGGGGTGTAGTGCCGATGGCTCAGCCGCGGCACTGCTGCGGCAGATACTTGTCGTTGCTTTCGCCGCTGCATTCCCAGCGGCCGCTGTCGCGGTCGTATTCCAGCCACAGCAGATCGCCATCGATGGTCTTGCCGGGCGCGGCCAGCGTGGCTTCGATACCGCAATGACCGTTGTTGAAGCGGCCGATGTGGACCGCTGACAGGCCTGCGGCGGAGAAGTCCCCCGGCGCCGGGAAACCGGCATCGTTGGCCCCCGGGCAGCGTCCTTCCTCGTCGGCGAAATGCTGCACCTGGTCCTTCAGTGGCTGCAGTGCGGTCAGCGACGTGGCGACCTTGGAGCGCAGCATGTAGTCGTTGTAGGCAGGCAGCGCGATGGCCGCCAGGATCGCCACGATGGGTACCACCACCAGCAGCAGTGCCCCGCCGATGATGGCGGTCAGGGCGCAGCCGGACAGGCCCTTCTTCGGTGGCGGCAACGCGGCCGCGGGCGCACTGTGGGCATAGGGGGTTGCCGCCGGCAGTACCGGAGGCTGCGGGGCAGGGGGCTGCAGCCCGGGGTCGTCGCGGGCGGCATCGACGGCCGGCACGATCAGGCCGAGCTCATCCACCACGCTGCGCAATGGCTGCCATTGCGGCAGGCCATCGCGCCACACCAGGGTGTCCAGGCTGATCTGATTGTTGCGGAACAGCTCGACCAGCTGTTCTGCCGGCAGCGGGCCTTGCTGCCGGTTGCCTTCTGCATGGAACCACTCGCTCACGGGGCACGCTCCTGAATGCGCTATGCCCCAAGTGTACGGTCAGTGCAGGGGTTCTGGCTCGTCCATGAACATCTGCGTTTCCATCCAGGCGTAAGCCGCCTCGGCGCCGGGCTGGTTGAACAGCACCATCAGCACGACCCATTTCAGATCGTCCAGGTCCAGTTCGTCCTGGTCCAACGCCATCGCCCGGTCCAGCACCAGCTCGCGCTGGTCGGCATCGAGGATGCCGTGCTGCTCCAGGTACAGCAGGAAACCGCGGCATTCCACGTCCAGCTTGTCCAGCTCGGGCCCGTGATAGATGCGCACCGGGCCATCGACCCGCGCCTGGGCCACACTCGGACGCTGTGCCGCCAGGGCATCGAGCCAGTCGAATGCCTTGTTGATCTCGGTAGGGCTGAATCCGGCCTGGATCAGGCCGTTCTGGAGCGAATCGCGGTCACGGATCAGGTCCGCATCTTCGCTGAAATAGTGTTCAAACAGGTACAGCAGTACATCCAGGATGCTCTCTTTCATTGCCCCTCGGCCTGCGTCGCGCGACGCTGTGGAGGTGAAGAAACTAGGGAGTTCGACAGTAGCGGCCGTGTACGCAGACCACGATTCCCGCAAGTTCCATGGCCAGCAGCATGGAGGACACCTGCGGCGCCGTCAATCCACAGCGCGTGATCAGTGAATCCATACTGATTGGGTCAAGGTCCAGGGCCTGCCACAAGCGCTGGTAGTCAGGGTCGCCGACCCAGCGTGCCGGCAGGTCGGCTGGCACTGCCTGTTCAGTGGGGGTGGCCAGCCGCGATTGCAAGGCCGGCAGCTGCTGGCGCAGGGCCGGGGCCAGCAGCTCCAGCACGTCCTCGGGCCGTTCCACCAGGGCAGCTCCCTCGCGGATCAGGCGGTGGCAGCCGGCCGCCCGCGGATTGAGCACCGAGCCGGGCACGGCGCATACCTCGCGACCGGCCTCGGCGGCCAGGCGCGCGGTGATCAGGGCGCCGGACCGGTGCGCCGCCTCGATCACCACGGTGGCCAAGGCCAGCCCGGCCACCAGCCGGTTGCGCGCCGGGAAGTGGCCGGGACGGGCAGCCGTGCCGGGCAGGTACTCGCTGAGCACGGCGCCCTCGGCGCCGATCCGGGCCTGCAGTGGCGCATGGTGGTCCGGATAGGCACGGTCGGGGCCCGTTCCGATGACGGCAACGGTACTGCCGCCGGCATCCAGCACTGCAAGGTGGGCGGCCGCATCGATGCCGGCTGCCAGGCCGCTGGCGACCGCCAGTCCGGCTTCGGCGAAGCTGCCGGCAAAACGCGCCGCCAGCGCACGACCGGCCGGTGTGGGTGAGCGGCTGCCGACCACCGCCACCGCCGGGCGCCAGGCCAGGCCGGGGTCGCCGGCCACGAACAGCGCCAGCGGCGGGTTGGGGACCTCCGGCAGCAGGGGCGGGAAGGCCGGGTCGGTAACGGCCAGCAGGTGATGGTGGTCGTCCTGCAGCCAGTGCAGGGCGGCTTTCGACCGCTGCGCATCGGGGCGTTCCAGTGCCGCGCACTGCTCCGGGGTGCAGCCATGGGCGCGCCAGCCGGCCACGCCCAGCGCAAGGGCCGCTTCGGCGCTGCCCGCGCCCTGCAGCAGTGCCCGCCGCGGCGCCAGCGCGCCTCCCGCCATCACCAGGCGCACCAGCGCCTCATCTGCCTGCTTGGTCATCCCCCCACTATCGACCGCAGACAACAAAGGCGCCCTAGGGCGCCTTCGCGTGCGGCTGTCAGGGATGTTCCCGGCAACCCTACTTCGTGTCCGGATGCAGCGCGCTGTAGCCCACTCGTACAGGCTTCACGCCCTGCATCACCAGCGCATAGCTGACGTTGTCGAAGGTGCGGAACACCATCGCATGCGCGGCGTACTCGTCGGGCAGCGAGACCCGGCCGGCGCCGGTACTGAGCGAATCATCCATGCGCGAGGACCCCGGGTACTTCATCCGGTGCGCGACGTGGCGGCCGGGCCGCCACAGCGAGAACACGGTGCCGTTGTCCACGCCCTGCGCGCGGCCCGCCGAAATGGCGATCACATCGCGCGGCCCGCCAACGCTGAACATGTCGGTCACCGCGAGCACGCGCACGTCCACGCCCTCGACGCCCGCCGCCGGCACATGCGGCACGAACTGCAGGTCGTAGGGCCTTGCCTCGACCGGCACCAGCCGGTCGCCGGCGCGGACTTCACGCCCGCCGCTGTTCTTGTCCAGCACCAGGGTGGACGCCTCGACCTTGCCGCCGGCAACCTGGGTGATGGTGCCCGTGCCGACCTGCATCAGCTCGTAGCCCAGCATCTGGTGCGCACGTCGCGTCGGCGCGTTGTAGGCCCGCCACAGGTTGCCGCTGCCGGGGGTGACCTCGCCATTGGCGGTCAGGTCCTCGGTGGGCTTGGGCACGCCATAGCGCACGGTCGGGCGGACCACGGCCCAGCGCTGCCCGACCTGGGCATCGGCCAGGCGCACGTACACGGCTTCGCCACTGCTGGCGCGCAGGCGGTCTTCTTCCAGGCCCGCCACGTAGGGCAGGTGGTCGATGCGGTCGACCACGCTCAGCTGCTTCAGGAACGGCTCGACCTGGGCCAGCGGAATGGCATCGATCGGGGCCTCCTGGCGGGGCCCGGGCTGGGCCGTCACACGGTCCAGGTAGGCCAGGCTCAGCACGTCACCCGGATAGATCAGGTGCGGATTGGCGATCTGCGGGTTGGCCTGCCAGATCTCCGGCCACAGCCAGGGCTTCTGCAGGAAACGCGCGGCGATATCCCACAGCGTGTCCCCTTTTCGGACCACATAGGTATCCGGGTGCCCGCCATTCACTTCCACGGCGGTAGCATAGGCAGCCACGGTCAGCATCGCCGCGGCGACGACCGTACGAAAACGAAGCAACATAGGTGTGAAGCCCTGATTCCCCAACAGGTCCGCGCACTATAGTCCAGAAACCGGGGCGCAAGGCAAGCGTTGCAGCTAGAATCTGCGACGTATGCCGGCGTGCCGGCCCCCTATCCGGAAACTGCCATGGCCCTCCTCCCGATTCTTGAGTTCCCCGATCCGCGCCTGCGTACCAAGGCCGCGTTGATCGACGCCGCCGAAGTGACCACGCCGGCCTTCCAGGAACTGGTCGACAACATGTTCCAGACCATGTACGACGCGCCGGGCATCGGCCTGGCCGCTACCCAGGTGGACGTGCACAAGCGCTTCATGGTCATCGATGTCAGCGAAGAGAAGAACCAGCCGCTGGTGTTCATCAACCCGGAGATCGTCGCCAAGGACGGGGGCCGGGTGTACCAGGAAGGGTGCCTGTCGGTGCCGGGCATCTTCGCCGACGTGACCCGTGCCGACACCATCACCGTGAAGTTCCTCGACCGCAATGGCCAGGAACAGCAGATGGAGGCCGGTGAAGTGCTGGCCACCTGCATCCAGCACGAGATGGATCACCTGGACGGCAAGCTGTTCATCGATTATCTGTCGCCGCTCAAGCGCGAGATGGTCCGCAAGAAGCTGGCCAAGCAGCGCAAGCACGTGGCGTGATCGCCGCTCCGGGCCGCCCGCAGGGGTGGCCCGTGCCCGCGCGCAGCGCGCGGGCTGTACGGCGCCGGCCGACGGCGCCGTTTTCTTTCCTGCACGAATCCATCCTGCAAGTGGGGTAGCCATGAGGATTGTCTTTGCCGGTACGCCGGAATTCGCGGTGTCATCGCTGCGCGCAGCGGCGCGCCACCACGAGGTCGTGGCCGTCTACACCCAGCCTGACCGTCCGTCAGGCCGTGGTCGCGGCCTGGCCCCCTCGCCGGTGAAGCTCGAGGCGGTGGCCCGCGGCATTCCGGTGTACCAGCCCGAATCGCTGAAGGACGAAGCGGCCCAGCAGCAGCTGCGTGACCTGAAGCCGGATCTGATGGTGGTGGTGGCTTACGGCCTGATCCTGCCCAAGGCCGTGCTGGCCATCCCGACCTACGGGTGCTGGAACGTGCACGCTTCGCTGCTGCCGCGCTGGCGCGGTGCGGCGCCGATCCAGCGCGCGATCCAGGCAGGTGACGAGACCACGGGCGTGTGCCTGATGCAGATGGAAGCCGGACTGGATACCGGCCCGGTGCTGCTGCACCAGGCGCTGCCGATCGCGGCCACCGATACCGGTGGCCAGCTGCACGACAAGCTGGCCGAGCTGGGTGCGCAGGTGTTGTCCGATGGCCTGGGACTGCTGCGCGCCGGCATCAAGCCGATCGCGCGGCCGCAGCCGGAGCAGGGCGTGACCTACGCACACAAGCTGGACAAGGCCGAGGCGAAGCTGGACTGGGCGCAGGATGCAGCGGTGCTGGCGCGGACCGTGCGTGCGTTCAACCCGTGGCCTGTCGCCGAAGCAACGCTGGCCGGCGAGCGCGTGCGCATCCATGGCGCCGTGGCGCAGGCGATGGAGCACGGCCAAGCACCGGGAACGGTACTTGCTGCCGGCCGCGAAGGCATCGACATTGCCTGCGGCCAGGGCGCGCTGCGCCTGCGCGTGCTGCAGCGCGAAGGTGGCAAGGCGATCACTGCCGCCGATTACCTCAACGCCCGTCGCGACCTGCGCGTGGGAGCGTAAGCGGTGACGAAACAGAATGACTTCTCCATCGCCAGGGCGGCACCGGGTGCAGCCACCCGCATGCTGGCCGCGCGTGTGCTGGCCCAGGTGTTCACCCGTGGCCGTTCGCTGAAGGCGGAACTGGCGTGGGCCCTGCCGAAGCTGGCCGACAGCCGTGATCGGGCGTTGCTTGAAGCGCTGTGTTTTGCCGTGCTGCGCCGTCGCAGTACCTATGACGCGGCATTGCAGGCGTGGATGCAGAAGCCGCTCTCGGCGCGCGATGCAGACCTGCGCACGCTGCTGATGGTCGGCTTCGCCCAGCTGGACGTACTGGAACTGCCGGCGCACGCGGCCCTGTCGGCCACCGTCGACGCAGCGCGTGCGCTGGGCCGTGAGCGCCAGGCGGGCCTGGTCAATGCCATCCTGCGCCGCGCCCAGCGTGAGGGATTCCCGGAACAGCCGGCCCGCGATGCATTTCCGGCCTGGCTGGCCGAGGCCATCGAGCGCGACTGGCCGGCGCAGGCCGAGGCGATCTTCAGCGCCAGCCTGCAGCCTGCGCCGCTGTGGCTGCGCGCCAACCGCCAGCACGGTGGCCGCGAGAAAGTCCTGGCCGTGCTGGCCGAGGCCGGTATCGTCGCCGAGCCGAGTCCGCTCAGTGCGGACGCGTTGCGGCTGGCGACGCCGGTCGCTGTCAACCAGCTGCCCGGCTTCGCCGAGGGCGCGCTCTCGGTGCAGGATCTGTCGGCGCAGTGCGCGGCCGATGCGCTGGCGCCGGCCGCCGGGGCGCGGGTACTGGATGCCTGCGCCGCACCGGGCGGCAAGTCGGCGCACCTGCTGGAGCGTGATCCCAGCCTGCGCCTGCTGGCGCTGGACATCGACGCCCGTCGCCTGGCGCGTGCCCGTGACACGTACGCGCGCACGGGTGTCGGTGAGGGCGCACAGACCCTGGCGGCAGACGCCAGCGATCCTGGCGCGTGGTGGGATGGCACGCCGTTCGATGCGATCCTGCTCGATGCGCCCTGTTCGGCCACGGGCGTGATCCGCCGCCAGCCGGATGTGATGTTCCACCGCCGCGCCGAGGACATCGATGCGCTGGTCGGCGTTCAGGCCCGGCTGCTGGAGGCATGCTGGTCGATGCTGCGCCCCGGTGGCGTCCTGTTGTATGCCACGTGCTCGATCCTGCGTGCGGAGAACATCGAGCAGATCCGCGCGTTCCTGAAGTGGCACCCGGATGCGGTGGCGCAGCCGTTGGACGAGGCGTTCGGGCTGGATTGCGAAGGCATTGCACGCCAACGACTGCCCGGTGACAGCGATGCTGACGGATTCTTCTACGCGCGTCTGCTAAAAGCGGTGTGAATCCGCTGCCGTTCAAGTCCTCATGCTGAAAACCCGCGCGTCGCGAGAGACGTGGTTGTTCGTGGTGATGGCCCTGCTGGTGCTGGGGGCTGGACTCGGCCTGCGCGATCCCTGGCCGTCGGATGAGCCGCGCTTCGCGCTCGTCGCCAAGCAGATGGTGGACAGCGGTCACTGGTTGTTCCCGCATCGCGGCCTGGAGCTGTACTCGGACAAGCCGCCGATGCTGATGTGGTGGCAGGCCACGCTCTATCACCTGATCGGCGATTGGCGGCTGGCGTTCCTGCTGCCCTCGCTGATCGCCGCGCTGGGCACGTTGTGGTGCGTGGTCGATCTCGGCGGTCGGCTGTGGACGCGACGCGTCGGCCTGTACGCAGGCTGGGCACTGCTGTTCGCACTGCAGTTCACCTTCCAGGCGAAGAAGGCACAGATCGATCCGCTGGTGGTGCTGTTCATCACCCTGGCCAACTACGGGCTGCTGCGCCACCTGCTGCTGGGCCCGGCATGGCGCTGGTGGTGGCTGGGCTGGTTCTTCGCCGGGATCGGCGTCATCACCAAGGGCGTGGGTGTGATCGCCCTGCTGATGCTCGTTCCGGCCGTGATCGGCTCGGCGCTGCGGTGGAACGGTGTGCGCCTGCATGCGCGCGACCTGCGCTTCTGGCTGGCGCCGCTGGCGTTCCTGCTGGCCGTGGCGCTGTGGCTGCTGCCGATGGTGCTGGCGGCGCTGGCGACCGGGCTGGACGAGTACCGCGCCTACATGGACGACATCCTGTTCCAGCAGACCGCAGGGCGTTATGCCCAGTCCTGGGACCATCACCAGCCGTGGTGGTACTTCCTGGCGATCATGCCGTCGATGTGGATTCCCGCGTTCCTGGCACTGCCGTGGGCGATTCCGGCCTGGCGCCGCCGGCTGCAGCGACGCGACGCGCGCTACCTGCTTCTGCTGGGGTGGTGGTTGCTGATCGTGCTGTTCTTCTCGATTCCCGAGGGCAAGCGCGATGTGTACATTCTCCCTGCGCTGCCGATGTTCTGCCTGGCCCTGGCGCCGCTGCTGCCCGGCCTTCTGCGCCGTCGCGACGTGCAGGCACTGCTGGGGCTGTTCACGCTGGCCCTGGCGCTCGGCACGCTGCTGGCAGGCGCACTGGCATTGCTGGGCGAGCCGGGATTTGAGTCGAGGCTGGAGCACGAACGTGGTCTGGCACCGGGCGTGATGGATGCGTTGGCCTGGGCGGCGCTGGCGATGGGCGCCTGCGGTGTGGCCAGCCTGTTGCTGTCTGGCCGTGGCCGGCGTCATCTGGCCATGGTGTCGACCCTGGCCACGGTGTGGGTGCTGTACAGCCTGGTGGGCTACCCGCTGTTGAACGATTCGGGTTCGGCGCGGGGCCTGATGCGCCATGTGGGGGAGCGCATCGGCCCGCAGGCCGAGTTGGGCCTGGTGGCCTGGAAGGAACAGAACCTGCTGATGGCCGATCGACCGGCGGCCACGTTCGGCTTCAACACCGCCTGGGATGAACAGCTGCAGGCGGCGACGCGCTGGCAGCGGCTGGTGCCGGCGCGGCGCTGGTTGCTGGTGCAGGAGGACGCCCTGTTGCCGTGCGTGGACCGCGACCGGGCCGAACCGGCGGGCGTGGCCAATCGTCGCCGCTGGTGGCTGGTGCCGGCGGAGGCGGTGGTCGCGCCCTGCCAGGCCAGCGATCGCGAGCGCGAACGTGAACGGCGTTTGCAGGAACGCGGATAACGACCTGTGTCCACGCTTGTCCAGACTGCCCAACAGGCGACAAAGGCAGTAAAACAGCACACTGGGAGTGGCCGTTGTGGCCGCCCCCGTTCTTCCCGCACACCCGCAGCGAAACTTCCGACGTGCCAGCTCCACCGGACAACCTGAACCCCGCGGCCGGCGACCTGCCGGGTGCCCCCGTCGGCGGTCGGCAGCGCACGGCGCACTGGCTGGCGCAGATCGGTCTGTTCTGCCTTCCGGCGCTGGTGCTTACCGTGCCGATCAACCTGCTTCCGTATGGCCTGTTGCTGCTGGCCAGCACGCTGCTGGCGCCGGAACTGCTGTGGCGCGCCCGGCACATGGGCGGGCAGCCGGTGAAGGTGCTGACCTGGCTGATGCTCGCGGTGCTGGCACTGGGCCTGCTGTCGGTGCTGCTGTTCGAGCAGGGGCTGCGCGATGTCGACAACCGCTCGCGCTTCGTGGTGATCCCCTGGATCGCCCTGTGGGTCTGCGCGTTGCGCCCGGACCTGCGCTGGCTCTGGCGTGGCGCGCTGGCCGGGCTGCTGGTCACCTTCGCGATGTCACTGTGGCAGGTACTGCAGGGGGCTCCGCGTGCGGAGCTGTTCACCAATGCCATCGTGCTGGCCGACATCGTGATGGTGCTGATGGTGCTGCTGGTGTTCTGCCGACCTTCGCGACGCTGGTCGCTGGTGATCGTCGGCATGGCGGCCGGCTGTGGAACCATCGTGTTGACCGGCAGCCGTGGCGTGTTCGCGGCGTTGCTGGCTCTGCTGGTGGTGCTGGCGCTGAGCCTGCGCTGGCGGACCGGCACCGCCCGCCTGTCGGTGCTGGCAGGCATGCTGGCGATTGGCGCCACCCTGCTGCTGTCGGTGCCCGAGCTGCGTCACCAGGTGCGGCTGAGCGAGCTGCACAGCGACATGCAGCGCATGGAGCAGGGCGACAGCGACTCTTCCGCCGGTGCCCGCGTGGAGCGTCTGCAGGTTGCCTGGGATACCTTCCTGGACCACCCGCTGGTCGGTGTCGGAATCGGCCACTTCGATGACGCGATGCAGCGTGTGCCGGTCTGCCGCGAGAACCCGGACGAACAGCGGTGCCACCTTGGCCATGCCCATAACGACGTGGCCGAATGGGCCGCCACCCAGGGCATGCCCGGCCTGCTGCTGCTGCTGGCGGTGTATGGCGTTCCGCTGTGGGTGTTCGTGCGCCTGCATCGGCGCAGCGGGCGCAGTACGTTCCGCGGGCCTGCCGCGGCCGGGATCATGATCGTGACCACGTACGTGCTGTGCGGGCTGACCCAGTCGATGTTCGCGCACCAGATGACGGCCAGCTTCTACGTCACCATCGTCGGCCTGCTGGCCGGGTTGTCGATCCTGGAAGGTGCCCGCCACCGCGGGGCCAACGCGGGTTGACGCCCCGCCGCCGGGCATGGCCCGGCGCTACCCCTGCACCGCCATGCCCGGCGCACGCAGGTGCACGGGAGCGGTAGCGCCGGGCCATGCCCGGCGGATCAGGGCTGCGGCGGGTCGGCCACCGCCTGACCGTTGCCGAGCATCCACAGCATGATGGTCTTCTGCCGCACGTAGTTGGCACGCACGTAGGCATAGACCAGGCCGTGCCAACCATCGCGGAAACCGCCGCGGAAAATGAATCCCCGCCAGAAGCGCCAGGCCGGTGCCAGCACCAGCTTGCCCAGGGTGGCGCGCTTGCCGCGTGCGAACTCGTGCTCGGCCATCATCCGCGCGTACTTCTCGGTCTTGGTCAGTTGCTGCTGCAGCGAGCGGTAGGGGTAGTGGATGAGGTCGCCGCGCAGGGTGCCGACGCTGCCATCGACGCTGGCGGCCTCGTGGATCTCACGGGTGCCGCGCCAGCCGCCGCGGCGGCGGTCGAACAGGCGCATCACCCGGTCCGGATAGGCGTTGCCGTGGCGCAGGAAGCGGCCGAAATACTCTGAAAGGCGGGCGAAGCGGTAGCCCGCGTGGCCGCTGAATCCCCCCTCGCGGGCCTGTTCGATGGAGGCGCGCAGTTCCGGGCTGATGCGCTCGTCGGCATCCAGGCACACCACCCAGTCATGTGCTGCCTGCTCGACGCAGAACGCCTTCTGGCTGCGGAAGCCATCGAACGGCCGCTGCAGCACGCGGGCACCGGCGGCCTCGGCGATGGCCACGGTGGCGTCGCTGGAATACGAGTCCACCACGATGATCTCGTCGCAGAAGGCCAGCGAGGCCAGGCAGTCGCCGATGCGGCCGGCCTCGTTGAACGCGATAATGCACGCCGAGATGCGAGGCCGTTCGATGGGAGCGGTCGTGGAGGACATGATGGCCGGGTACCTGTTGTTTGCGACGGAGCGCTATGCGCTGCCTATTCTCGCCCCGTTGGCGCAGGCCTTGCACGCGTCCGGGCAGGAGGTGGCTGCCTGGTTCGAAGGTGGCGCCGCCGGCAGCCAGTTGCCGGGCGTGCCCGTGATCGGCCTGAAGCAGGCCCTGGCGATGCGCCCGCGCGCGGTGTACAGCGCGGCCAACTGGGTGCCGACGTTCCTGTCCGGTGCCAAGGTGCAGCTGTTCCATGGCTTCAACGTGGAGAAGCGCGACAGCGCACGTGGCCATTTCCGGGTACGCGGGATGTTCGACCTGTACTGCACCCAGGGCCCGGCCACCACCGCGCCGTTCCGCGACATCGCCGCCCTGCAGGGTCACTTCGCGGTGGCCGAGACCGGCTGGCCGAAGCTGGACCCGCTGTTCCGCGACGATGGTGGCGAAAGCGCCGCGCTGCGCGCAGCGGCGGGCGGTCGTCCGGTGATCCTGTTCGGCTCGACCTTCACCGAGCGGCTCAGCGCCGCCCCGCACCTGCATGCGCAGATCGCCGCCGACATCGCGGCCGGGGAACGCTACTGGCTGCTGACCCTGCACCCGAAGTGCCCGCCGGAGCTGTTCGAGCGTTACCGTGCGCTGGCCGGCGCCAATGCACGCTTCATCGAACCGGAGCAGGTCATGGCCGCACAGCGCGCCGCTGATGTGCTGGTGTCCGATACGTCTTCGATCGTTTCGGAGTTCATCGTCCAGCACAAGCCGGTGGTGACCTTCCGCAACCGCGTCCCGAAACCGCACATGATCGATTTCGACGTGCCGGCGCAGCTGCCCGTCATGCTGCAGCGCGCGCTGCACCCGGATGCCGCCCTGCAGGCGGAGATCGTGCGCTATGCCGACGCGATCCATCCGTACCGTGACGGCCGCTCCAGTGAGCGGGTGATTGCCGCAACCGAGGATTTCCTGTCCGGCGAGATGGGCGCGCTGCGCCGCAAACCCTTCGGAAGCTGGATGCGTGACCTGCAGATCCGCAGGGATCTGGGCTACTGGGGGCCATCACAGCGGTGATCGGGGGGATGTAGAGCCGAGCCCACGCTCGGCTGTGGCAAGCCGAGCATGGGCTCGGCTCTACAGTAGATCCACGCCAGGCGTGGAAGGGCGGCAACGGATCACCAGCGCAGCTTGCGGCGCGGCAGCGCGGCGGCCAGCTGCGCCATCAGCGCCCGTGCCTGTGCGTGCGGCAGGTAATGCAGCGCCAGGGCCACATCACCATGCGCGCCTGCGGTGTCCAACTGCAGGCTGGCCGTGCCCAGCAGCCTGTCCAGCGGTGAGCGCTGCAGGCGCAGGCCCTGCAGTTTGTCCAGTTCCGCCCAGCGCCACCAGCGCCTCCACCATCCGCCGCGCACCGCGACGTAGCGATCATCCAGATGCCAGCCCATGCGCGCCATCTGCCGATGGGCGACCCACAACGCGACCGGCAGCCAGCCCAGCACCAGCAGGCCGGGTGTTCCCCAGCGCCAGTACATCGCGGCGGCCAGCAACGGCACCAGCAGTACGCTGCCCAGGCACAACCGCCACCAGCCGCGCTGCGGCACCGGCTGCCAGTGCGCGGGCGGCCACTGCAGCTGAGGCAGCAGGCGCTGCACCAGATGATCGCAGTCGGCGGCCGGTGCCAGCGGCGCGAGTTCGCGCAGGGCCCGGTCTTCCTCGCGGGTGGGGCCGCCGGCAGCGCTGTCGATCTGCAGCTGGCGCCGCCCGAACCAGCGTTGCAGGGTGCCTTCGCGCAGGGTCCAGGCCTGGATGCGTCGGCGCGCCACGCTGCTGCGCGTGCGGCTGAGCAGGCCTGCCGCGACCGTCAGCCGGTGTTCCTGCTCGGTCAGGGTGAAGCCGGCATAGCGCAGCAGGGCCAGCACCACCGACAGCAGGCGGATCAGCAGCCAGCCTGCGACCAGCACCAGCGCGGCCAGGATCAGCAGACCGGCAAAGCCCTCGTGCAGCTGGCTGGCATAGCCGAACGCCTCGCGTCCTCCGCTGGAGATCACGCCGTCCAGCGAACGGCGCGGGATCACCTGCAGCAGCGCACCGATGGCGGCGGCGAACAGCACCCAGCCGCGGTTGGACAGCAGGCCCAGCCGGATCACTTCGGCGGTGGACATGCGCAGCAGCACTTCATCGGTCGGGTCGGCGGTGGCAGCCGGTGCGTTGCCAAGCGCCTTTCCACGCTGCTTCACCAACTGCTCCAGTGCCAATGCCTGGTCCAACCGCAGCACCCGCATCTCTGCCTCCGGGCGCACGCCGCCGGCCGACTCCAGGCGCAGCTCGGCCACGCCGAACAGCCGGTGCAACGGGTTCTGCCGCACTTCCACGTTGTGGATGCGGGCGAAGGGAATTTCCCGGCGGTTGCGCGCAAGCAGCCCGCTGCGCACGGTGATCGCATCACTGCCGATGCGGTAGCGGTAGCTCAGGTACTGCAGCACCGAGACCACCACCAGCGCGGCGATGGCCAGCAGCGGCATCAGCTGCGCCCACAGCGGGTCGCGGTCGCCGCGCTGGCCGAACACCAGCAGCGCGACCAACGGCAGGAAGTAGTGCCGCAGCTGCATCAGCAGCACGAACAGCCATGACCAGGGGTGCAGGCGCTGTTCGTCGCCGCCGCGTGGCAGCGGGGGCGGCAGGGGCGGTGGCTGGCTCACAGGGCGTCGGCGTCCTGGTCGAGCTGGTGGGCCAGGGTGTCGCGCAGGCGTTCGGCGTCGGCATCATCCAGGCCGCTGACAGTCACTGCACTGAGGCGGGTGCCTGCGGTGTGCACGATCAGGGTCGCCAGGCCGGCACGCCGCTCCAGCGGACCACGGCGCAGATCCAGGTGCTGCACGCGCGAGACCGGTACCTGCGTTTCGGTCTGCCACATCAGGTCCCTGCGCAGGCCCAGGCCCTGTGCGTCCAGGCGCCAGCGTGTGCGGGTCAGGCGGCGATGGCCCAGCCACGCGCCGAACAGAGCGCCGACCAGCAGGCCCGACGCTGCACCCCACAGCCCGGCAGGCAGATCGAAGAACCACCACGCGGCTGCCAGCGGTGCGCCTGGCACGAACAGTCCACCGAATGCGCCTTCCAGCGCGGCCAGGCGTGCGGCGCGGGCCGGCAGCGGCTGCCAGTCGTTGATGGGCACAGCAGGAAGAGGCTGGTCGGTCACACGGGCTCCGTCGGGCGGCAGGGCAGGCGGGCGGCCGCAGCCGCACCGCGCAGACGGTAGCAGGTCGGGCGCGCTACTGCGCCGCCTGGATCAGTGCATCGACATCGAGCAGATGGCCGGCACGGTCGGCCTTGGTGCGCAGGTAGTGTTCGTTCTCGGCCGTGATCTCGCCAGTGACCGGAATGCAGTCCAGCACTTCGATGCCGGCATTGCGCAGGCGCTGTGCCTTGGTCGGATTGTTGCTGAGCAGGGCCACGCGGCTGATGCCCAGGCCGCGCAGCATCGCCACGGCGCTGCCATAGCGTCGCTCATCGGCGCCGAAGCCCAGTTGTGCATCGGCGTCGATCGTGTCCAGCCCGTCGTGCTGGTAGCCATAGGCGCGCATCTTTGCAGCGATGCCCGTTCCCCGGCCTTCCTGGTCCAGATACAGCAGCACGCCGCCGCCCAGCTCCTTCAGTTTGCGCAGACCGCGTCGCAGCTGGTCCCCGCAGTCGCACTTGAGCGAACCGAACAGGTCGCCGGTCAGGCACGAGGAATGCACGCGTACCGGCACCACGGCAGACAGGTCCGGGTCGCCGACGATGATCGCCACCTGGTCGCGTTGTGCAACGCCGCCGCGGAACACCGCGAAGGTGGTCATGCCGACATCGCGCAGCGGTACCGGCGAACGGGCGACCAGCTCATAGTCGTGGGCGGCGTGCGCCGCACCTTCGGCCAGGTCGCACAGGGCGACGTCGGCGGCGCCGTCGAAGGTCGCATCATCCGCATCCAGGCGCACCGCGACCATGGCCGGCAGCAGCAGGCCCAGGCGGGCCAGTTCAACCGCGCCGGCATCGAAGGCATCGCCTGCGGTCCAGTGAGCCGGCATCGGCCCGGGCTCGCGCAGGTAGCCCAGCGTCGGCAGGGCGTCGAAGGCGATACCGGCCAGCGGCAGGCGCACACCGTCAGGTGCCTCCACCCCCAGCACGCGGGCGCGGGTCGCCGTCAGGAACAGGTAATGACGCTCGCGCGCTGCGCTGGCAAAGGCGGCAAAGCTGCTGGCGGTGGCGCTGTCCAGCGCGATCACGGCCAGGCGTTGGCCCTGGCCGTCGTGAAGCAGGACCGGGCGACCGGCGCGCAGTTCCGCGACCGCGCGCTCGCAGCGGATCGCGGCCGGGTCGCCGAACAGGGAGGAGGCAGCAGGCATGGCAGGACCGGGGGAGGCGGACATCGCAGTCTCTATGGGGGCGCCGGCGTCGTATTCAACGTGCTGCGGCCGCCGGTCGCAGGGCGGCACGGTGGGACTCAGTGGGGGTGTTCCTCGGTCGCGTAGGGGTCATCCTCGCCGCTGCCCGGTGGCCGCAGCGTATAGCGCTTGTAGGTCCACTGGTACTGCGCCGGATCGCGGCGGGCGATGCGTTCGATCCCGGCGTTGAGGGCGGTGGCCGCAGTCTGCGGGTCCGGGTCGGCCACTGCGGGGTCGGCCGGCTCGACGTGCAGGGCGAATTCCATGTCCGGCCCAATGCGCTCGCACCAGCCATACAGGACGATGGCGCCGGTGCGTTCGGCCAGGCGGTTGACCAGGGTCATGGTCAGCGCCCGCACACCGAAGAACGGAACGAACACGCCGTCACCGGCCTTCGGCTGCTGGTCCGGCAGGATGCCGGTGGCGCCACCATCCTTGAGTACCTTGAACAACTGGCGCACCGCCGGGCCCTCGGCGCGCACCTGCTGCACGTTCTGTCCCCCCCGCACCAGCTGCAGGAACGCGTCGCTGGCTTCATCCTCCGGCGGCTTGTAGACGATGGCGATCTGTCCGCGCGAGGCCAGCCACTGGTTCAGCAGCTCCCAGTTGCCGAAGTGCGGCGCGGCCACGATCACGCCCCTGCCGCTGGCCAGCGCCGCGTCATACAGCGCTTCACCGTGACGCTGCTTCAGGTGCAGGCGCAGGTTCTCGGCCGGCGGGCGGCTCCACAGGCGCAGGGTCTCGATGGCCTGCAGGGCGGTGGAGCGCAGCAGATCGCGATGCAGGCGCTCGCGCGCAACGGGGTCCAGATCCGGATAGGCCAGCTCCAGGTTGCGGCGGGTGACGCGACTCTCACGGGCGTTGAGACGGATCCAAGCCCAAGCCAGGGCCTGCGCGACGCCGCGCAGCAGCGGCCAGGGCAGGCGCGTGAACAGGGTGGTGGCGCGATAGGCCAGCCGGGCTTTGCGTTGCGGGTTCATCCACGCAAGTTTAGCCAAGGGCGCTGCTATCGTGGCCGGCCCCCTGACCGGAAACCCACAGATGCTCGTCCTGATCCAACGCGTCAGCCAAGCCGCCGTCCACGTCGATGGCGAGGCCGTCGGCCAGATCGGCCCAGGCCTGCTGGCCCTGGTGGGGATGGAGCCGGGCGACACCGAGCCGCAGCTGCAGCGCATGGCCGAGCGCCTGCTGGGCTACCGGGTGTTTGCCGATGAAGCCGGGAAGATGAACCGCTCGCTGCGCGATACCGGCGGCGGCCTGCTGCTGGTCAGCCAGTTCACCCTGGCGGCCGACACCCGGTCGGGCATGCGCCCCAGCTTCACCACTGCGGCGCCGCCGGCCGAGGCTGAACGCGGGTTCAATCGATTTGTCGACATCTGCCGTGAAAATCACGCGCCAGGGGTGGAAACGGGCCGCTTTGGTGCCCATATGATCGTCAGCCTGGTCAATGATGGTCCCGTGACCTTCCTTCTCAGGCCCTGAAGCCGCCGGGACCACCGCCCGGCAGGCGGGGCCCCGGGCTGGTATAATGCTACGTTCCCTATTTCCTACCCAGCCGGTGGCGCGAGCACTACATGGCCAACGAACGTCCTGCCCAATCCGAAATCAAGCAACTGATCAGCAAGGGCCTGGAACAGGGCTACCTGACCTACGCCGAAGTCAATGACCATCTGCCGGACGACATGGTCGATCCGGAACAGATCGAAGACATCATCGGCATGATCAACGGCATGGGCATTGATGTCCATGAAGTTGCGCCGGATGTGGAGACTCTCCTCCTCAACGACGGCAACACCGGCAACCGCGAAGTCGACGACACCGCGGCCGAAGAAGCCGCTGCCGCGCTGAGCGCGCTCGACACCGAAGGTGGCCGTACCACCGACCCGGTGCGCATGTACATGCGCGAAATGGGTACTGTCGAGCTGCTGACCCGCGAAGGCGAAATCGCCATCGCCAAGCGCATCGAAGAAGGCCTGGGCCAGGTACAGGCCGCACTGGGCCAGTTCCCGGTGTCGGTCGAATCGCTGCTGTCCGATTACGAAGCCCACAAGGAAGGCAAGAAGCGCCTGGCCGAAGTGATCGTCGGCTTCAATGACCTGACCGACGAAGAGCCGGCTCCGCCGGCGGCCGCCGCCGATGACAGCGACGATGCCGACGCCGAAGCCGACGAGGACGAGGACGATGATGTCGACGGCGCCGATGAGGAAGCCGCACCGACCGGTCCGGACCCGGAGGAAGTCGCCGCGCGCATGCAGGCGCTGAGCGATGCCTTCAATGCCTTCAAGAAGGCCGCCGGCAAGGGCGACAAGAAGAATCTGCCGCGCCTGCGCGAAGAGATGTCGGCCGTGTTCGTCACCCTGAAGCTGCCGCTGCCGCTGACCGACGTGCTGACCAAGCAGCTGCGCGACACCATGGCCGAGATCAAGAGCCATGAGCGCCGCGTGCTGAACCTGGCCACCGTCACCGCGCGCATGCCGCGCAAGGATTTCATCCGCTCCTGGGAAGGCAACCAGACCAACCTGGAGTGGGTGGAAGACGCACTGAAGCGCAAGCAGAAGTGGTCGTCGGCGCTGCGTGAGGTGAAGGACCAGATCATTGCCGAACAGCAGGCCACGATCGACATCGAGAAGCTGACCCAGCTGGACCTGGAAGAGCTGAAGGAAATCAGCCGTGCCATGGCCTACGGTGAAGCCAAGGCGCGCAAGGCCAAGAAGGAAATGGTCGAGGCCAACCTGCGCCTGGTGATCTCGATCGCCAAGAAGTACACCAACCGCGGCCTGCAGTTCCTCGACCTGATCCAGGAAGGCAACATCGGCCTGATGAAGGCCGTGGACAAGTTCGAGTACCGCCGCGGCTACAAGTTCTCCACGTATGCGACCTGGTGGATCCGCCAGGCCATCACCCGCTCGATCGCCGACCAGGCGCGCACCATCCGTATTCCGGTGCACATGATCGAGACGATCAACAAGTTGAACCGCATTTCCCGCCAGATGCTCCAGCAGTACGGCCGCGAGGCCACGCCGGAGGAGCTGGCCAAGGAAATGGACATGCCGGAAGACAAGATCCGCAAGGTGATGAAGATCGCCAAGGAGCCGATCTCGATGGAAACCCCGATCGGCGACGACGAGGATTCCCATCTGGGCGACTTCATCGAGGACACCAATGTGGAGTCCCCGATCGAGAACACCACCAACATCAATCTGTCTGAAACCGTGCGTGACGTGCTGGCCGGCCTCACCCCGAGGGAAGCCAAGGTGCTGCGCATGCGCTTCGGCATCGACATGAACACCGACCACACGCTGGAAGAGGTCGGCAAGCAGTTCGACGTGACCCGCGAGCGCATCCGCCAGATCGAAGCAAAGGCGCTGCGCAAGCTGCGTCACCCGAGCCGCTCGGAACAGCTGCGCAGCTTCCTGGATATCGATTGATTCCAGCGGTTGTGTCGTGAACTGGAAAACCCCGCTTCGGCGGGGTTTTCCTTTTTTTTCGTAAATTAATTCGTAATTTAATTCGGATGGTGAAACCGCGCGACCCTATGGCAATCAATGGATTGTGTTGACCGGAGCCTTGCGCATCGCCTCACCATGTGGCAAGAATACGTAAATTAACTCGTAACGATATTGGTGCATGGCCCGTCCCCGCACTCACCTGGTCAACGACCTGCTGGAGCGCCTGCCCCCCGGGCAGGTGGTGCCGGCGGCCGATCTTCTGGCGGGCCTTGGGATCACTCGCCCGACCCTGGGGCGGCTGGTCGCCGACGCGGGAGGCGCGGTGGTGCGGCTGGGCCGCACCCGGGCCACTGCCTACGCCCAGCGCCAGGACACCCCCGCCGGCAGCGAATGGCCTCTCTTCCGCATGCGCGAAGATGGTCGTCTGGAAGAGCTGGGGCAGGTCGTGGCACTGCGCGGCGACACCTTCTACGTTCAGACGCAAGGGGATCGTCCGAATCTTGTCCGCCCGCCCGAGGGCGACATCATGGGTCACTTCCCGGGCCTGCCCTGGTATCTGGATGACCTGAGGCCACAGGGATTCCTGGGAAGAACGTTCGCCCACCGACGCGGACGTGAGCTTGGCCTCCCTGAGGACATCAACCGCTGGCAGCTTGGCGACACCCTTCAGGCGCTGGTGCGCGCAGGTGGTACCGATGTCGGCAATCTGCTGCTGGGCGGGGACGCGGTTTCGTCTGCTCTTGCGACGATGGACACACCGCCGGACCGCGTGCGCAGCGAGGATCGGCAGCAGCGCTATCCCGAATGGGCAACTGCTGCGCTGGAAGGCGAAGATGTCGGCTCCTCGCCCGGCGGCGAACAGCCCAAGTTCACCGCGACGGTCGAGCACGATGGCGGCCGCTATGCCGCGCTGGTGAAGTTCGCCCTGCCGGGCGCGGGGGAGGCTGCCGAGCGGTGGGCAGACCTGTTGGTCTGCGAGCATCTGGCGCTTGAGGTTCTGCGCGAGGCGGGTGTATCAGCAGCAGAATCGTCGCTCATCCAGACCGACAGCCACACCTTCCTGGAGGTGAAGCGGTTTGACCGCTCGCCGGGCACACTGGGACGGCGTGGATTCGTGTCGCTGTTGGCCCTGTCCTCGGCGTATGTGGGTGACGTAACCATGGATTGGGGGCAGGCGGGTGAGCAGTTGCTGGCGCAGCGGTGGATCCATCAGGAGACCGCAACCGCCCTGTCGCGGCTGCACGCCTTTGGGCAATTGATTGGCAATACCGATATGCATCAGGGCAACGTCGGCTTCCATCTGCTGGATCGCGGGGCGTTGCCGCTTGCCCCTGCCTACGACATGCTGCCGATGTCCCTGGCCCCCTCGCGAACCGGCGTTCTGCGGGCGACAACGCCGCTTCCCCCGGTCGCACCACGGCGCGCAGGCCAATTGGATCACCTGCACTGGGCGGCTCCGCTGGCGGTAGATTTCTGGGAGCGGGTAGCAGCGTCGGGCCTGTTGCGGTCCAAGGTGCTGCTGGAGGTGGCCGGACAGAATGCAGCGCGGGTCCGGGCCATGGGGAATCGTTTCGGTTGAGGCACGCTTCTGCGGCCGGTCGGTGGCGAGAGAAGGCCTGACTCAACTACACTTTCCCGTTGCACGGGCCTATAGCTCAACGGTTAGAGCAGAGGACTCATAATCCTTTGGTTCCAGGTTCGAATCCTGGTGGGCCCACCACATAGGCGTCCAACGTTGTCCAGGTTGGTCCAGCTATCGGCACAAAACTCCGCAAATCGCGGGGTTTTTTGTGCGTGCATGTCCGTGGTTGTCCAGTTGAATCCGGCAGAAAAGTGAGTCAGGCTGTGAGTCAGACGGTCGGCGCTGGGGTCGCTGACTCACAAGTGGCTGACTCACATGCTCACCGACACGAAGATCCGGACACTCAAGGCGCGCGATACTGCTTATCGCGTCGCTGACACCAACGGCCTGTGTATCGAGGTGCGCCCGAGTGGCGCCAAGGCTTGGCGGTACCGATATCGCTACGCCGGCAAGCCGAGCATCATCACGATGGCGGAGTACCCCGCCATGGGGTTGGCGGAGGCACGCTCCGAGCGAGACCGCCTGCGTGCCTTGGTAAAGGGCGGGGGAAATCCTGCGAACGCCGCCAGGATCGAGCGGGCCGCGAAGATCGAGCAGGCGGAGACGACGTTCGGCGCCATCGCCGCCGAGCTCCTGGTCAAGCGTGCGAAGGAAGGGCTGAGCCCTGGGTCGGTGAAGCGAGAGCGCCGGCTGATCGAGAAAGACCTGGCGGTAATCAGTGGAATGCCGATCGCCGAGGTGACCGCACCGCTGTTGCTGGCGTCGCTGCGGAAGCTGGAAAGGCGGGGCGTGGTCGAAACGGCCCATCGCGCTCGATCGTTCGCCGGGCGTGTCTTTCGGTATGCCATCGCAACGGGTCGGGCCGAGAGCAACCCTGCCAACGATCTCGCGGGGGCGCTTGAGCAGCCGCAGGTCAAGCACTTTGCCAGCGTGACCGACCCCGCGAAGATCGGTGACCTGCTTCGGGCCATGTACTCCTACCAAGGGTCGCCGGTGACCGTGGCGGCTTTGAAGCTGGCGCCCATGCTCTTCGTGCGACCAGGTGAGTTGCGGAAGGCGCGTTGGGCTGACATTGATCTAGGCGCGGCGGAGTGGCGCTTCACTGCCAGCAAGACCGGGACCCCGCACATCGTGCCGCTTCCATCTCAAGCGATAGATATCCTGGAGGATCTACACCCGCTCACGAGACGAAGTAATTTTGTCTTCCCCGGGGGCCGGAGTGCAAAACGGCCCATGAGCGAAAACACCATCAATGCCGCATTGCGCTACCTCGGCTTCAATGGCGAAACCATCACCGGGCACGGATTTCGGGCTATGGCGCGGACCGTCTTGGATGAAGTGTTGGGCTTCCGGCCGGACTATATCGAGCATCAGCTGGCGCATGCAGTACGAGACCCTTTGGGGCGCGCCTACAACCGAACCGCGCACCTGGCGGAACGCAAGAAGATGATGCAGGCGTGGGCTGACTACTTGGACGGCTTGCGGCTCAATGCCAACGTCGTGCCTATGCTTCGGCGTGCTAGGTGATAGGAGCGCTGGGTTCTCCTATACATCCATTGTGGCCATCCGCGGACAGCACTGCCCGCTTCGTTTCCCGTGCGCCGCGAGAGCGACGAAGTTCGACCGGGTGGCACCGGGCGTACAAAGACCTGCAGGAGGGGTTATGCGCCACTTGTTGACGTAGTGCAGCTTGAATAAGCTCAAGGCAAATCAGAGGATTGCGGCAGGTCGCGGTGTGCCGCGCTGATGGATAACTGGGTTCAGAGATCCGTCGCTTAGTCGGGTTCAAGTGATACTTCAGGGGGCGCGATGCTGGAAGCACTCTTCGGCGGTTTGTTTAGCTTTGTCGTGCGTGTCGGTACACGCTTGATCGAAAAGGCAGTTGAGATCGTAGGTGAAGAGCTCGGGCTCTCATCGTCGCGGTCCGGGCGCTCGTTCATTAGTTCCGCCGCAAATAAGCTTCAGGACATTGCGGGCGAAATATCCGGACGAGAGCGTTCACTTGCACAACGCCCAAATGCCGCCGATCAGCAAGCTCTTGAAAACTTGCAAGCTCAGCGGCGGCAAGCATTGCTCGAGTACGAACAAGCACAGCAGCAGACAGCTTCAGCGGAACTAGCCGGCGCGCCAGACGCGTTCACTGAGTCCAGACTGATGCCGGGTGGCGAAAACAAGCTTCTCTACCACGTAGGACTGGTGACGCTTAAGAAGGAGTGTTCTGTATGCTCGCGGCCAATGAAGCTTCAGCATAGAACGGTGCAATCACCGCAATTCACCGACTTTTTCTGGCAATGCACCGGTTTTTATGGCGGTCATTGTCACCGTACACAGCAGTTCGCGCCTAATGACCTCGCCCTGCTGCATAAGACTGACATCCCCGAGATAGCGATTGATAACGTAGACCTAACCACTATCGCATCGGATGCCAGCATTCAAAAGAGCACGGGCAGGCGGGTTTCAAGTCACCTTGGTCAAACTGATTTAGATATTCTCTGTCCGGTCCACGCCACTCCGATGGTGTTGCGCGAAAAGCACGGCCCCGACGATCTGCCATTACTGGACAGGTACCATTTGCGATGCCCGCAGCATCCTTGCTCGCAAACAACCAAGCTCAAATCCTATCCCCAGCTCGCATCGTTCCTTCGTCGCAAGGAGGGAGTCGGAATACTTCACTAGCTTAAGCGGATCGGGTGAAAGACAAGGCGACTCAGTCGCCGCAATAGCGTTCTGTGGGATTCGCGAGGGCGAGGAGATTGGGCATGGGAAATCATTTGACTCTGCGATTGGCATGGCACAACGACGGTTGGAGCGGCCGCGTCTGCAGCAAGCCCGAACGCAACTCCTATTGCGTGGGATGCGCCTCTTACCCGGGTGAGATGATTCGTGAGCAGCGCGACCTGGCATGGGAAAAGCGCCATGCGGGCGTGCCGTTTCCCGAACTCGATCGGGCTCCGCCCTGCATGTACAGCGCCAGTGCTTTCGCGGAATTCGAAACCCGGGTACACGCCGACCCGCCTGGCTTTTTTCGAGACGAAACCAAGACTCGATACTGGGATCTGCCATCGCACACAGCGTGCGTGTGGCCCTACGAGGCCATGTACAACAAGCCAGGAGTAAAGCGTCCCGATGGCACCTTCGATTACGACCTGCGCCTGAAATACGCGGAGGAGTACTTCGAGAGCGTTGAGCCCGGCCGCAGTCTCGTCTTCTACTACGCGAACTACTCCAATCCATGCAGCACCGATGAGAATCCGGCCTACCTCCTGATCGGCGTCGCGCGGGTCAAGGCGGTGGGGCCGACGCTGTACTACGAGGATTGCTCAGACCGAACGCTGGAGCGTTACAAAGGGTTTGTGTGGCAGCGCGCGGTCACGGCCGACTTCCCGGAACAGGGCGTTCGCCTGCCCTACCACCGATACATTGATCAGCCGGATGTGCTGCGGACATTCGCGGTGGTCCCCGAGAACGCCGCGCTCTGTAAGTACGCCACGCGGCATGTCAGCGACGACGAAGCGCTGGGGCTGCTGGAACAATTGCTGGAAGCCTTCCAGACGGTTCGTGAGGACCTGAAGGACGCCAGCGAAAACTGGGACCAGCGGATCACTTGGCTGCAGTCGCTCATCGCGGAGCTCTGGCAAAGCCGAGGCGCTTTCCCAGGCATGCCCGCTGTGCTGGAAGCGATCGGGCTGAGTGACGTCGTCGAGCCCTTCCGGAAAGCGGTGGAGTCGGGCCATGAGCAGGAAGCGGTCGCCGATATCCAGCGCTTCGTGCAGGGCGGTGAACAGGTCCTTGGCTACCGCCCAAATAATCCCGCCGGAGTTCGCCGCAAGATTCTCCTGACGATGGAGGGCCCGCAGGCGCTTTGGCTGGATACCTTCGCGCGAATCGCACTGTCGGCCAATCAACTTGAACGAATTGCCGACGCAGAGCGAGCGCAGTGGGGAATCCGGGCGAGCCTGGAAGAGATTCACCGGAATCCATACCTGCTCGCAGAGCAGTACCAGGGCGAGGATGCGACGGACCGAATCCGTTGGAGCAAGGTGGATCGCGGCATGCTGCCCTCGCCAGAGCTGCCCGCGACGCCACGTTTCGACAAATCCGACCCGGAGCGGCTGCGCGCCCTTCTGTTGGAAACCCTGAAGGGCGAGAGTCAGCAAACCTTCTTGCGGGCCGATGTCCTGCTCGGCAAGGTCAATCGCCGTATCAAGGCACAACCCGAGTGGAAGCAGAACCTGCTTACCGAAAAGTACTTGGTGGTGGATGCCGACTTCCACTCGGATGCGCTCTATCGGCGCAGCGAGCTTGGGGTTTCCTACTACTACGACAAGCGCGTCTGGGAGGATGAGCGCTTTGTCGAGCGCGTCATCTCCGATCGATTGACGGGAAGCGATCTCCCCCTCAAGCGCCCTGTAGGCCCCGACTTCTGGCAGCAGTGCCTGTTCGACGAGAGCAGCCGCCTGGCAGCGTCCGCCCGGGACGAATACAGCAACGCAGTCCACGAACAGCAGCAAGCCTGCGCACGCATTCTGGACAAGAGATTCGCCGCGATTACCGGCGGCGCGGGCACGGGAAAGACGACGGTGGTTTCCACGCTGATACGGGCAATCCGCAAAGTGGAAGGCGAAGGTGCGGGTGTCGCGGTGCTGGCGCCGACGGGCAAGGCAACCGACAAGCTGCGTTCGACGCTTCAGCGAGCGGGTGTCGGCGGTGTCACCACGCGCACCATCCATTCGCTGCTGGCCAGTCATGGATGGCTCAATCCCAACATGACCTTCAAGCCTGCTGGCGGCAAGGCGGTCCAGGACTATGGGACGCTGATCATCGACGAGTGCTCGATGATCGATCTGGGGTTAATGGCGGCCCTGTTTCGCGCCATCAACTGGCACGCCGTGAAGCGGCTAGTGCTGGTGGGGGATGCCGCGCAGCTTCCGCCGATCGGCATCGGTAAGGCCTACGCCGAAATTGTGTCGTGGTTGCGTGCGCACTACCCGGAGCTTCTAGTTTCGTTGCGCATCAACTTGAGGCAGATGGAGAACCGTGCGTCCAATAGGGGCGCCGCCATCCTGACGCTGGCCGACCAGTTCATCAACGAGGCGGTCACGGGGAACGAGGACGAGTCCGGAGAGAGCGCAATCTCTCGTAAGGATCTGATCGAGCGGCTGCATGAGGGCGGCGACATCGACAAAGACCTCCGAGTTATTTACTGGAGTGATCCCGAAGTCATGCAGCAGCAGCTCATGGCGCAAGTCACACGCGACCTTGTACAGGGAGATCCGAGCGAAGGGGTAGAGGTCGCCCAGGTGTGGTCGGATGCTTTCAAGCACAACATTAATTGCGTGCAGATCCTCTCGCCGGTCCGTGGAGATCTGTACGGCACCGACGCTATCAACTTGGTGGCCCAGCGGATCAAGAGCCAGTCTTGTCTTGATCGGTATGGGAGCTTCGACGGCATCACCTACTTTGACAAGGTGATCCAGGTCATCAATCGCCCGGCATCAGACCCCTTGTATGGCTACAACTTCGAAAAGCGATCCACGGAGAAGGTCGAGGTCTTCAACGGCGAAATTGGCTTCGTGGTGCCGACTGGGAAATGGACGACGGCCCTCCACTCGCGCAAGCGCGTTTCCGAGTTCTCGGTGAAGTTCTCTGGAAAGGCGCACCTGAGTGTGAACTACGATTCCCGCAACAAACCGGAACAGAACCTGGAGCTGGCCTACGCAATTTCCGTCCACAAAGCCCAGGGCAGTGAATTCGACCGGGTCCATTTCGTGCTGCCGACGGGACGAGTGTCGGCGCAATACAAGGAGCTGATCTATACGGCGCTGACTCGAGCGTCGCAGCATTGCACCCTTTTCGTGCAGGGCGGCGTGGAGACGCTGGTCAATGCGATGCGGCCGGAGCAGTCCGCGCTGAAGACCATCAATTCGTCGTTGTTTCGATTCAGTCCGGTCGCGCCCGATTTCATCACCAAATCGGACTGGTATGAGGCAGGCAAGATTCACAGAACTCTTGCGGGAGACATGGTCCGCAGCAAGTCAGAAGTAATCATCTCCAACATCCTGCATGACCGTGGCATCGACTTCGCTTATGAAATGCCGCTGGTCGCAGCAGATGGCAGCATGCATCTCCCTGACTTTAGTATCCGGTGGCAAGGCGAAGTGTACTTCTGGGAGCATCTCGGCATGCTTGATCGGGCGGACTATCGGCTGCGATGGGAAGCGAAGAAACTCTGGTACGAACGACACTTTCCTGGACGACTGTTCATTACTGAGGAATCTGCTGATCTATCAGAGCGGGCGGCATCAATTATCGCCGCGATCATTGATGTAGTGAAGGTCGAGCGGGAGGAGGACGATTCGGCGCCTGTGTCATGAAGAAGAACGAGTGAGTCTTATGGCGAAGATGTGCCTAGTGCGACTTAGGGGCTCTCCAGAATCGCCACTTGCCCCAAAGTTGACGTTCCTGGTCTGGACAACGCTCCAAGTCCTATTACCGGACGGATGAAATGGTGACGCCTGGCCGTCGACATTGAATAGCTAGATCATGCGATTTTTTCACTAAGGGGGCTGGCCGACTATGGCGACTTTTCCACCTAACAGCGACGGGCGGGTCGCGGTCCTGGTCGATTGCGACAATACGAGTCCAGAAATTCTTGAGCACGCTTTGCAGGTAGTGGCCCAGTTCGGTCGCGTGGTCCTGAGACGCGGCTACGGTAACCATTCGACTCTAGCCAATCGATGGCAGGAAGCCCTCGTCAGGCTCGCTTTCACGCCATGCCTGCAGTACCAGTACGCAGCCGGCAAGAATACGGCGGATATCGCGTTGGCTCTCGATGCTGTGGAAGCAATGTTCGATGGCCGGGCCGATACGTTTTGCTTGGTTACGAGCGACTCAGACTTTGCCTACTTGTGCAGAAAGCTCCGGGAGCGCGGCGCGACGGTCTACATTGTTGGCGAAACAAAGACGCCGGACGCACTGCGAAACGCGAGCGACCAGTTCTTTGCGTGGCAACGGCCGGAGCCGTCGGCAGGAGTGATCGATTCCGTTGAGCCCATGCAAGCGTCTCCGACTAAGGCTTCAGTGAAGCGGCGGCCGAAAACCCTGATCAGTGCGGTGGCCATGCTTGCGGGGGGGACGGAGGATGGTCGTGTGGGGCTCGGGGCACTAGGGCAATACCTCAAGCGGACCGACCCGGCGTTCTCTGCCAAGGTCTATGGTCATGCCACTCTTTCCGACATGGTTCGGACATACCCCGACCTCTTGATAACGCAGGAACCTGGCACTGGCTTCTGGGTGAGCCTGAAACCTAAGGCCGCACCCAAGTCAGAAAATGCGGTCGCGGCATCCGCTTGAGGTCGGCGTGCAGTTGTTGAACCCGCCCGACTGTAGTGCGCTATCGGGCCGATAGCGGTCGATGCAGCGTGAATGTGGGCTTCTAAGCACGATGTCCGCTTCCGACCCGAGGTGGACACTCTGCGGCCGGATGCAGAGCGGACCTCGTCGGCGCTCGATCGCGCGCAAGGCGCTGAGGTGCCGCCAAGACCGCTTCCTGCAAGGGTCTTAGCCTTGCCGCGCAGTACGCCGCCGGCGCGCGTGCGCCCTCGGCAACCTCCCGTGCCTCGGCCTCGCGGCGCCGGTCGTCGGATCGGCTGGAGTGGCATGCAGGGGGCAGAGGTCTCGCGAATTGCGACTTGGGCAAGGCATCATTGGAGACGGAACACGGTCTTGGGGAGGTGCATGTGTCTCCCAGGGCCTGCATTCGCCGCCGTCCATCGGAGACACGCTATGCCCGAGCTCGAATTCGAGCGAAGCCTTTCCCAGCCCGGAACACGCGTCCGCTCACGGCATGACTCTGGCCTGGTCGGTGAGTCCACGGGACGCACCCGAGACGACGGCGATGGACTCATGGTGCAGGTCCGCTTCCCCGGTCACCAGCCCCGTTTTGAAATGGCTGAAGACCTCGAACCCGCCGACACTGAGCTCGACGACCGTGAGCAGGTGCTGGCGGGCAAGTTCGCCAGCGCCTCGCACCTGCGCAAGCGCCTGACCTCCGTCCAGCTGGCCGGCCAACTATCGGAAATGATCTACAGTCTGGATACGACCGATACTCAGTTCATGCCGCATCAGTTCAAGCCACTGCTTGCGCTGCTGGACTCCCCTTCCAAGGGTGTGCTGATCGCCGACGAGGTCGGCCTGGGCAAGACCATCGAGGCCGGACTGATCTGGACCGAACTCCGCTTCCGCACCCATGCAACCCGCCTGTTGGTGGTCTGCCCTGCGGTGCTGACCGACAAGTGGAAGCAGGAGCTGTATCGCCGCTTCGGAACCACCGCGCAGGTCATGACCGCCAAGGAGCTGTTGCAACATCTGCAGCAAGGCGATGCAGCGCCCAAGGTGCCGGCCATCATTTGCAGCCTGCAGGGCATCCGACCGCCCACGGACGCCACCGACGAAGACTCGACCTCGAACTCCGCGGTCGTACGGCTGGCCCGCCACCTTAATGACGCGCAGGGCCAGACCCTGTTCGACTTGGTGGTGATCGACGAAGCGCACTACCTGCGCAATCACCAGACCTCTTCCGCCTTTCTGGGCCAGCTGCTGCGACCGGTGGCCGAGTACTTCGTCCTGCTATCGGCGACACCGGTCAACAACCGCAGCACCGACCTGTTCAACCTGGTCTCACTGGTGGACCCGGACCAGTTTCGGTTCGAGGGCGAGTTCGAGAACGTGCTTGGCGCCAACCGACCGCTGGTGCGTCTGGCCAACCAGCTCAAGCGGCCGGAGGCCAGCATTGGCATGGTGCGCGAAGCGCTGGACGAAGCCGAACTGCACTGGCTGTTCCGCAACAGCGAGAGCCTGAAGCTTTTCAAGGAGAGCCTGGGCGAGCGTGACGATACCGAGGTGCTGGCGCCAGAAGAGCGCGTGGCGATGAACCATCGCCTGGAGCGCGTCAATCTGCTCGGTCAGGTGATTGTCCGCTCACGCAAGCGCGAAGTGCTCGAGAACCGGGTGGAACGCAAGGTGCAGAACTTCCCGGTGCCGATGACTACGGCCGAGCAGGATTTCTACCAGCGCGTGACCGAAGCGGTCATCTCCTACGGCTTGCTCAATGGTGGCGTGCAGGGATTTCTTCTCGCCACGCCACAGCGGCAGATGTCCAGTTGCATGTTTGCGGCCGCATCACGCTGGCTGGGGCGTGGCGGTGAGTGGAGCGAGGAAGAAGCCGAGGCCTTCGCTTACGACGCATTCGGCGAGGACATCGAGCCCAATGACCTGACATCGGTTTCCGGGTATGTCGCGCGGGCGCTGACGGGCCATGTCGACCTGAAAGTGCTACGTGCCAATGACTCCAAGTACGAACAGCTCGAGGCGCTGCTGAAGGAGTACTTGCGCGACTATCCGCAGGAAAAGGGCATCGTCTTCAGCTATTTCCGGGACACGCTTGGCTACCTGAAGGAGCGGCTGGAATCGGTGGGCATTCCGGCGCTGGTCGTGATGGGCGGCGACGACAAGCAGGCCCGCATCGATGAGTTCCGCCGGTCCGATCGCTACAAGGTGCTGCTAGCATCGGAAGTGGCGGCAGAAGGCGTAGACCTGCAGTTCATGCGTTTCCTGGTCAATTACGACCTGCCTTGGAATCCAATGCGGGTGGAGCAACGCATTGGCCGCATCGACCGCATCGGCCAGCAAGCACAGGCCATATCGATCGCCAACCTGGTGTACCGGGACACCATCGACGACCGCATTCTAACCCGCCTGTTCGAGAAGCTGAGGCTGTTCGAGGACGCGCTCGGCTGCACGGAAGACGTGCTCCAGGATGGCATCAGCCTGTTGACACATGACCTGCTGAGCCGCCATCGGACTCCGGAACAGCAGGAGCGGCTCATCGACCAGGCGCGCGCGGTGATGGAGCAGAACCGCCGGAGTATGGCGGAGATCCAGGAGCACGAAGCCGACTTCGTGGGCCTGGGCGAGTTCGTTCGCAACAAGGTTTCGCATGCGCGCGACACCCAGCGACGCATCACCGACCAGGACTTGCAGCTTCACATCCGCGAGTATCTCGAGGAGAACGCGCCCGGGTATGCCATGCGAATGGATCCCGGTGGCGCCACGGGCAGCATCCGCCTGGGTGCGGACGCCACCGCAAGGCTGATCCGCTTCCGTGAAAGCCGCCAGTTGCCGCGCTCGAAGCTGGAAAGCGGCGGAGACTGCGATGTGGTGATCCGCAACCACGTCAATCGCGGCGAGCATCCGGCCAAGTATGAGCTGATCAACCAGTACCACCCTCTGGTACGCATGATGGCTGACCATGAGAGTCGCAGTCAGCACCGCGACTTGGTGGTGGCCGTCGAGGTGGAACTGGCCGAACTCGGCTTGGACACTCCCCCGGGTGACTACGCCTTCGCGGCCGAGATCTGGCAGTTCGAGGGTGCGCGGCGAGAGGAAACCATTCGCGCATTCTTCGTTCCAGTGTGCAATGGCGAGTCGATTGGCGGCGAGACCGGCTTCGACCTGGTCAACGCACTGCGCTCGCAGACTCGCGACTGGGTAGACATTGGTCCGTGCCTGCCAGACAAGGCGGCCGCAGCCGACTTACTGGAGAGTACGAAGGCGGCATTGGTGCGCCAGTTCCGCGAAGCCAGGAGGGTCTTTCAGGCCGAGAACGCCGACCGCATCCGCATACAGCGCGAAAGCTTGGCGCGTCACTTGCAGCGGCGTATCGGCAAGCTCGAAGCTGCGATGCAGCGGGTAGCCGATTCGCATCGCGCCAACTACCAGCGGATGGCGGAGGGGCAGATCCGCGACTTGCGCCAGAAGCATGAAGTGGCTGTCGCCGGGCTGGATCAGCGTGAGCAACCCAGCGTGACGCGCGGTGGACTGATTTCAGGATTCGTCAGGATTAGGGGCTGATCGAATGGACAGGGGGAAAGGCAAGTCGAAACCGACACTAGGGGATTTCGCACCGGACTTCATGGCGAAGTGGAAGGCATCCAGGCCCGAAGTGTCACCAACAGTGCCTGACACCGAGGGTGACCTGACGAAATCCGGTGGCAATCGACCTATCGAGCGAACGCTTCGCAGCTGGAAGCGCGGCGGTGGCGAGGTGAAAGTCACGAATGGCACCTCGACGGGCTATGAGAAGCGCCAGAAGAACCCGGGCGTGTCTCCACCCGACGAGAAGCCTGTAGTGCACGCTCCCGCGCCTCGGATCGTCAAACCGTCGCCGCGCCGCATTCCGCAGCCTGGCCCGGTGCTCATCGTAAAGAGCTTGAGGCAACGCCTGTTCGAGGCCTCGGCCGATGTGCATGATCTGCGAATTGTCGCTGCGATGTCACGTCCCCGTGCCTTTGCCGGGCTTGCTCCGGTGGTCGAGGACAAGGGCGGAAGGCTTGCCATTCTTGGACTGGACTTCGGAACCGCCTTTACCAAGGCCGTGGTGCGCTGGTCCGGCCATCACCACGCCGTCGACTGGTCCGATGCCGTCGAGGGTGAAGAGCGCAACCTCCTAGCGTCGGTCTTCAGCGAAGCGTCGGACGGGCGCTGCGTGTTGGGCGCAAACGAGGCGTCGGGGTGGTCTGTCCGTGAAGGCATCAAGCTCCAGCTGCTGTCTTCCGAGGTGACGAGCATAGATGGGCGCATGTCGGACGCGGTGATCTTCATCGCCTTGGCGTTCCGTTATGTGAATGGATGGTTGCGACGGACAAATCGCGACGTCGACAAGGGCCTTCGATGGCGCTTGCACGTCGGTCTGCCCACGAAGTCGTGGGACAGCGACGCCACCGCCGAGACCTTCAAGACGGTAGCGCAGGCAGCGAGAGTGCTGGCTTGCATGCCAGGGCCGGTGACGCGAGTGGCGGCACTTGAGGCCTTGCGAATGACGGACCAGGTCGATAGGCCCGCCGTGGACGTCTTCCCTGAGTTCGCTTGCCAGCTGTACTCCTACCTGTTGTCGCCGGAGCGCAGGGAAGACCTGCATGCGCTTGTCGATATCGGGGCGGGAACGCTGGACGTCGCCTACTTCAATGTATTCATGAAGGATGGCGAAGCGCTCTTGCCTATCTTCGCCTCCGAGGTGGACAGGCTTGGTGCGCATTATCTCATTGCTGCTTTGTCCGGCGCGGCAGGCCGTCCCGTTTGGACGGATGGCGACTCTTCGATCTCAGACGAAGAGGCCGGGCGAAGGCTTAACTGCGCGGCGAATGATGTATGCGGTAGGCGATCCTTGTATCTCAGTTCGGTAGCCGATGTATTCAACGGGGCAACCCTTATGGCAAAGGGGACATACCCAACGTCGCCGGCTTTCCGTAGGTCTGAGAATGTTCGCCTGTTCTTGTGTGGTGGCGGCAGCCGTATCCCCTCGTTGAAGAAGCGGTTCGAACGCATTGCCGTGGAGGCTGCAAACGTAATGGGTATCAAGTTCCAGGTTTCGGAGCTGGTCATGCCCCACGATGTCGTTGGTAGTTTCTACTCTGGATTCGATCGCCTCTCCGTTGCCTACGGTCTAAGCCAGAACGCGGCCAACATCGGGCGCGTAATGCGCAGTGCAACACTTGAACCAATCAGTGGGAGAGAAGTTGTCGAAGAAGCGGACAGGGACGCAGATAGATAATTTCACAACCGCTTCAGAAGGAAGCAGCGCTTGGCGCGCGCAGAAACGCCAAGCGAAATCCTCGGGCGCACCGTCGCTCTTGCTGATCGAAAGAACATGACGCGGCAGGGGCGGAGTATCGGATCGATGGGGGTACGGTCCCCACCGTGTGATGAACGGGCTTGGCGTCGGCCACCCTTACTGGATCGCTGATGCGCTCCGGCTGACCGGCCCGGGCGCTGTCGGCAGCCGCTCGAAGGCAACGACCCGGCGCGAGAGCCATGGCCAGAACATCCGCCTGCGCAACAGCAGGCCGCGCACCTCATCCAGGCTTGCATGGAGCAGGCCGATGCGGTGCGCCAGCTCCTCCAGCGTACTGTCGGGCAGGCGCGCGAAGCCCTCCTGCTCGATATGCCAGTTGTCGGCGTACTCGATCAGCTGCACGCAGCGCATCTCCAGATGGATACGTGCGTGGATCACATCCCAGTCGATCAGCTCGTGCGTTGGAATCTGACGCAGCGAGTTGAGCATGTCCATGCCGCAGGTGCGGTGGTAGCGATACAGCTGTGTGTCGCCGGATCGATCCGTGGCCAGCTTCGCCGCCTGCAGGAACTGGAAGAGGGTGATGCCGCACAGTGTCAGCGAGGTGGTGATGCGGCGCTGGGTCTGCGCGCGGGACATCTGCCAGGGCACATAGATGGCAGCGAAGCCGATCACCACTGCCACCAGCACCTGTGACCAGTCCGCCCATTCGCCGACCGGCAGGCAGGGACGGCCGATGATCCAGGGGCAGAAGGTATCCACCGTGTCGCTCATGCAGGACCTTGCGCGTTGCCGATCTGGAGCACCACGTAATCACAGGCTCGCCGATGCAGGCAAGGCAGGGGCCCGCAACCGGCGCGGTGTCGCGCGCCGGCGCAGATCGCGAAGGCGGGGGAGCGGTGAAAAACGACACGCTGCCACCCCCGTCAGCCTCAGATGGACGAGGGTGCCCTCATCCGCGACGCCGGCGACCATCGATGCTGTAGCGGCCGGCGCCGGTGCAGGCCAGCAGAATGAAGCCACCGGCGATGCCCATGTTCTTCAGGAACATGATCTGCTGGGTGGGATCGTTGAACTGGTGATGGAAGATGAAGGCGGTCACCAGGCTGAAGGCGGCCAGGACCGCGGCGACCAGACGGGTCTGGAAGCCCAGCAGGATGCACAGGCCGGTAATGATCTCGAACGCGATGGTTGGCCACAGCAGGATGCCGGGCACGCCCATCGTCTCCATGTAGCTCTGTGTGCCGGCCAGGTTGCCGAGTTTGCCAAGGCCGGAGACCAGGAACAGCAGCATCAGCAGTACGCGTGCAACGAGTATGGCAAGGGGAGGCGATGAGTGGTTCACGTCGATATCCTCAGGCGGAGACAGGCAGGGTGGCCGTGCGCGAGGGCACAGGAGATGGGCCGATCGGACTCCAGAGCCGGTGAAGCCCGCGTTGAGAGCATTGCGGGCACAGGGCTGCGGGGTGGGGTCATACGGCGCGTTTCACGCTACCCTGCGCGGGTCCGGCGACGAAGGAGGCACAGGATGGCAGACGATGGCGGCATGACGATTCCAGCGAAGACCCTGTACATCGCAGGCGCCGTGGCTGTGCTGGTGAGCCTGCTGGCGTGGTCGGTGGAGTGGAGCGGGCTGGCCTACGTCTGTCCCTATTGCCGTGTGCAGCGCACGGTCATCGGCGTGCTGGGGGTGCTGACCCTGTTCGCGCGGCCCGGCGGCATCGTCGTGCCCTGGCTCTCCTTCTCCGCGGGAGGCTTCGCGTTCGTGGTGGCGGCGATGCAGCACTTCAACGGCTGGAAGCGCATTTCCTCAGGCAGCTTCAGCTTCAACGCGCAGTGGTACATCGACCCGTGGTTGCTGTCGGGATGCGCGATGCTGATCCTGGTCGCGCAGTTGATGCTGGTGCAGGCGGCCTGCCGGCGCAGCGCGCGCTGAAGCCACCGCCGGCGTCTGCCGGCGGCGGCCTCCATTGCATTCCGTGCCTGCGCTAGGCTGGATTCATCAGTGCGAAGAGCGTGTCGTAGGTGCCATCGCGTTCGGCCCAGCGTCGTGCCTGGTCCGGCTCCAGCAGCAGCTCTCCCCGCGGGTGGTCCCCGCGCTCGAGCTTCAGCAGAACCTGCTGCACGTACTCCTGCACGGGCATCGCGCGCGGGTCGGTCGCCTGCGCCTCACCCGTCAGTTCGGTCTGCACATACGGGGGCGACAGTTCCAGCACCTCCACCGGCAGATGGCGAAGCTGATGACGCAGCGATACCAGCCACGAATGCAGGAACGCCTTGCTGGCGCAGTAGGTCGGGAAGCTGGCCAGTGGCAGGAAGGCGAGCGCAGAACCGGTGGCCATCAAGGTGGCGCTGCGTTGTTGTGTCAGCAACGGCAGGAACGTGGCAACGGTGCGGAGCACCCCCAGGATGTTGGTGTCGATGATGGCTTCGGCATCGAAGTCGTCCCAGTGTCCGCTGGCCAGGTTTTCCGGGCGGGAGATGCCCGCGTTGGCGATGAGCACGTTGAGGCCGGGGAAGCGGGCATGGACGATCTCGGCCAGGTCCGCCAGTGATGCAGGATCGCCCAGCTCCAGCGGCAGGGCGACGAGGCCCGGGCGCTGCTCGCCGATCGCCTGCAGCAGTGCCCGGTCGCGGCCGGTGATGATGACCTGGTTGCCGCGGTCGTGGAGCGCCTCGGCCAACGCACGGCCGATGCCGCGGCTGCCGCCGGTGATGAGGATGGTGTTGCCGGTGAGGTTCATGGGAGTGCCTTTCCAGAGGGTCTTGGGAAAGGCCACGGCGTGATGCATCCACTCCCGCAGGAGCGAAGGGCAGGGCAGTACCGTGGCGCCTGTCGCCCGGGTTTCCTCTGCTGAGGCCCTCCCGGCTGTGGGCGCGTTGGATGACGATAACGCCTGCGGCAGCGCCGTTGCGGGGCTGCGGCGCAGACTGTAGGCGCAGCCTGGTGAGGCGTCAACCGTGTCGGCGCATCGGGGTCCCGCCCGATGCAGGGCTACCGGCTCTGGAAGACCGCCCGCTGGGCGGCGAATGCGCGCTGGTAGGCAGGGCGTTCCGTGGCCCGCGCCAGGTAGGCGGCCAGCGTCGGATACCCGCCGATCATGCCGCTGCTTTGAAGACGCAGCAGCACCGCCACCATCATCAGGTCGCCAACGCTGAATTCGTCCTCCAGCCAGGTCCTGTCGCCCAACCATGCCGACAGCTGGGACAGCCGTGCGTGCACGCGCTCGTCCAGCATCACCTGCCGCTGCGCATACCAGGGCTGCTCGCGTTCCAGCAGCCATGCCATGGATCGCTCGACGATGGGCGGCTCGACGGTGTTCAGCGCAGCGAACATCCACATGATCGCGCGCATGCGGGCGCTGTCCCCGTCCGGCAGCAGGCCGCGATGGCGCTCGGCCAGGTGCAGCAGGATCGCGCCGGATTCGAACAGCACCCGCTCGCCTTCCTGGTAGGTGGGGATCTGCCCGAAGGGGTGGCGCGCCAGATGGGCCGGCTGCTTCATCTCGGCAAAGGACAGCAGCTGGACGTCATAGGCCACGCCCAGTTCTTCCAGTGCCCAGCGCACGCGCATGTCGCGGGCCAGGCCCTGGCCGCGATCGGGCGAGGTGGCGAAGGCAGTGAGGATCGGGGTCATCGGAGGTGCTCCGGCCGGCGGGAGGCCTGCCTTCCCTGTTTCGACGAGCGGCAGGACCGGAAATCGACCGTTGCTCAGCGCTGCGCTCGCCGCGGCGAGGACAGCAGCCCGGCAACCGTCTCGATCCGTGCGGCGCCTGAACGCTCCAGCGTCTGCAGTGCCACTCTCCTGCGTGCTGGCAGCGCCGCGGTGGCATCAGCCACCACGGTTACTTCGAACTCCCGCGCGTTGGCATCCAGCGCGGTCGCCAGCACGCAGGAATCGGTCGCCATGCCGGTGAGCCACAGGTGGCGGACCCCCAGTTTGGCCAGCAGGATCGGCAGGGGCGTGGCGAGGAACGCCGAGTGCTTCGGTTTGAGCACGAAGTAGTGGTGAGGGGCCGGCGCCAACATGTCCGCGATGCGCGCGGCACTGCCACCGTCCCGTCTGCACTGCTCCACCTGCTGACGGAAATCCCGTTGCCAGTCGGAGAAGTTGTCGTTGGCATGGATCACCGGCCAGCGGCGGGCATCGCAATGGTCACGCACCCTGCGGATGCGGGTCGCGGCCCGCTCCGCCAGGGGCGCCAGCGCGCCAGCGTCGGGAAAATCGAAGCGGCTGAACATGTCGATGACCAGCAGTGCGGTCGTGGCATTCCGGCGTGGCATGGCTCAGTCTCCGGTCTGCGCATGCGGCGCCTGCACCGGCTTGGACTGCGGGGAATCCTTCTGCCGCAGGAAGATGGTCAGCACGACCAGGGCCAGTACCGCCAGGAATTCGCTTTGCCAGTTCTGCATGGACTCGAACCAGAACGTGCTGCTGGTCAGATGCTGCAGGAAGGACGGAGGGGGCAGCCCCTGCAACTGCTGTTCCACCTGTTCTGCCTTCCAGCTGCCGACGGCGTGCAGACTGAAGCTGACCAGGAAGAGCAGTCCGAAGGCGATCGCCAGTGAATGTCCATAGAGCGTCTTCCATATACCGCCACGCAGCACCGGCCAGGGTGTCGGGCCGGGCTCGATCCGTGCGTGTTCCTGTGCAGGGTCGAGCGGGCGCGATTCCGCAGAGCCGCGCTGGCGCAGGCTGACGGTGAGCAGCACGTACATGCCCATCTGCAGGAACTCGCTTTCCCAGTTCTCGAAGGTGGCACTGATGAAGTGGCCGCTGGCCAGGTAATGCCACAGATCCAGTGGCGCGCGGCCGTGGTGGACCAACTCTTCGTTGTGCACCTGCAGTCCTGACAGTGCCTGGCCGGCAATGAACAGCACGGTCAGAGCCAGCAGAACCAGTGACAGACCGTTCCGCTTCCACATGCAGCACCTCGCCATGCAGATCCTATGGGGATGCGGTGAGCTTGCGTGGCCGGTCAAGAAACATCCGTGAATCCCGCGCATGCGGTCCGTGAGGCGGACTCAGCGATGGCGCTTTCCGGTGGGGTCCGGATCGAGCCGTTCATAGTCATCCGGGCGCGCCTTGGGGCCATCGCCATCGTCGGGCATGCCGTGCTCCTTCCATCTGGCGTTGTCGTTGCGGCGCTTGTCGGGTGTATGTGCCTTGGCCTGGTCATCGACATCGACGGTGGGGTTGAACGGCAGCTTGTTGCTCATGGCAGTCTTCCCGTGGATGGTGGATGGAGGCTTCAGCGTGCACGCGTGAGGGTTAACGCAATGGCGCAGTCGAATGAACATCCCGCACACCGTGCGGTCACTCTGCCCGCAGGGGGAGGGCTGCGATCCTGCAGGTCCGTTTCCTAGGAGAAGCACGATGCAGGCACTGACCTATCACGGCCGCAGGGATGTGCGCGTCGAGACAGTTCCCGATCCGGTGCTGGCGCAGGATGACGATCTCATCCTGCGCGTGACCGCGACGGCCATCTGTGGCTCGGACCTGCACCTGTATCGCGGCAAGATCCCGGACCTGCATGATGGCGATGTGCTCGGCCATGAATTCATGGGCATCGTGGAAGAGGTCGGCAGCGCCGTTACCCAGGTGCGCGCCGGTGACCGCGTGGTGATCCCGTTCGTGATCGCCTGCGGTGAGTGCTTCCATTGCCGCCTGGCCGAGTATGCCGCCTGCGAGACCACCAATCCCGGCAAGGGGGCGGCGCTCAACCAGAAAGGCCTGCTGCCTCCTGCAGCGCTGTTCGGCTACAGCCACCTGTACGGGGGCGTGGCCGGGGGGCAGGCTGAATTTGTCCGCGTGCCCAAGGCCAACATCGGCCCGCTGCGGATTCCGGACGGTGTGGCGGACGAGCAGGTCCTGTTCCTGTCCGACATCCTGCCCACCGGCTACCAGGCTGCACTCAACGCCGGCATCAGGCCGGGCTCGACCGTGGCCATCTTCGGAGCCGGTCCAGTCGGCCTGATGAGCGCAGCATGCTGCCGCCTGCTGGGTGCGGAAACCATCTTCATGGTCGACCATCTGTCCTACCGGCTGGACTATGCACGGGATGCCTACGGCGTCATTCCGATCGATTTCAGGGACATTCCGGATCCTGCCGATTACATCCTCAGCCAGACCAGTGGCCGGGGCGTGGATGCCTGCATCGAGGCCGTCGGATTCGAGGCCGAAGGCAGTGCACTGGAAACAGCGCTGACCACCGTCAAGCTGGAAGGCAGCAGTGGCGTGGCGATCCGGCAGTGCATCGCGGCCGCGCGAAGAGGCGGCGTGATCAGCATTCCCGGCGTCTATGCCGGTTTCATCCACGGCTTCCTGCTCGGCGATGCTTTTGACAAGGGCCTGACCTTCAAGATGGGACAGACGCATGTGCAGGGCCTGATGCCGGAACTGCTGGATGCCATCATGGAGGGCCGCCTCGACCCGGGCGACATCATCTCCCACCGCATGCGGCTGGCCGACGCCGCACAGGGCTACGCGATGTTCGATGCCAAGGACGATGACTGCCGCAAGATCGTGCTTACGCCGTGAGAGCAGCATGAGCGCCTCGGCCATGATGGTCCTGTACGTGCTGTGGCTTGCCGCAGGCACGCTGGACTTCCATTTTCATCGCCGCACCGATCTGCCCCACACCTCGGGCCTGCGCGAGAGCACGCTGCATGGGGTGCAGCTGGGGCTTGTGGGGAGCGGCGTGCTGGCCTGGCTGCTGCTGGCCGAAACGCGGGCGCTGGCGCTGTTGCTTACCGTGCTGGCCGCCGCTCATGCGATTGCAGGGTATCTCGATACCGCCAGCGCGGATGGCCGGCGACGCATCAGTCCGGCCGAGCAGCATGTGCACAGCGTGCTGGATGTGGCACCGTGGCTGTTCGTGCTTTGGGTGGCCCATCACGCTGAACCTTCGTGGGCACTGCAATGGCGCCCGGCGCCGGCGCAGGAGTGGGTGCTCACGCTGCTGCCGGCGGTGGTGGTTGTGTTCTCATGGCTGTGGGAGCTGCTGCACTGCCTGCGCTCAGCCCGGTCTCTGTCGCGATGACGCCGCGTTGCGGCCGCCAACACGAGTATGAATGCAGCGGAGTGTGACCGGGTCACGGTACGCGTACACAGGCGGTGAACGGGAGGCACGATAGGCTCGGCGTTTGTGGGAGCAGGAGCCGGAGCGTGCCGAACAGAGCCATCGTCTACATCAGTGAGGCCAGCGAGGGCTTCACGACCGGGAAGCTGGAATCCCTGATGGCCGACGCCGCGCGTTTCAATCGAGGCGCGGGCGTAACCGGTGTGCTGCTGTTTGATGGGCAGCGGTTCCTGCAGTACATGGAAGGCCCACCGGATGGACTGGAGGTGGCCTACTCACGGGTGACGGGTGCCAGCAGCCATGGTGGCATCATCGAGTTGGCCCACGGTCGAGTCGGTCAGCGCCGGTTGCCGTTCTGGCCAATGCGATGCCTGCATACAGAGTCGGACATCCTGCGGGACATCGCCCGGGCGGACTGGACCAGCTTCATCCTGCGCGCTGCCGACGGTCACGAGGATGCAACGGCGATGGAGCGGCTGCTTGCCGTGGTCGAGCCCTACGCCCGCGCGGCCTGAGCCGCCCTCGGCGGAGCGCGTTTCGCTGCTGCACGATCTGGTTCAGCGCTGGCCTCCCGCCGCCGTATCGCTGCAGAGTGTCTGACGGACAGCGCGTTGCAGACCCTCGATGTGGAACGGCTTGGCGACGAAGGGGGCACGCCGGTGGCGTGCAGGTACCAGCTGGTCGTACACCGCGGAGACGAACAGGTAGGGAATCTTCAGTTCGGCCAGGCGGTCGGCTACCGGAAACACCACGCCATCGCGCAGTTCCACATCCAGTACCGCGCCATCGAACCGTTGACGGTCCAGCAGGCCGAGGGCATCAAACACGCTGTAGGCATGGGTGACGTGGTCGCCACTGTCCTCAAGTGCCTGTTCCATCAGTGCCGCCAGATCGAACTGGTCCTCCACCAGAAGCAGATTGCAGGGAGGCTGGCCGGTCGTGCGAGGCATGAGGTAGGTCTATGGAGCCGTGGGGACGACAGTGTCCGCCGCAGGCCATCAAGGCGATGCGGAGATGATGTGGTGTCGACGCGAAGCCGCGCGTGCCGTGCAGGCAGCGTGCACGGACGGGCCGGCAACGTTGACGATGCCTTGGCGATCACTGTGGATACTGCCGCCGTCCCCGCACGAGGAGTCGCCCAATGAACGCTTCCGGATCCCTGTCTGCGCCCCAGGTGCTGCGCGTGGAAAGCATGCCGCTCGCCTGCGGTGGCATGGCAGTCGTCGTCGAACTTGACGGGGTGCCCTCCCGCGCCTGGATGAAGTCGCTGAAGCGGGCACTGCTGTTGGCAGACGGTCTCGACGGCGCACAGGCCAAGTTCGATGGCCGCTTCGTCTACGTGGTGGGCATGGAGGTCACGCAGCGTCGAGCCGAGCATCGGGTCATGCAGGTGCTGTCCGCTGCGGAGGGTCGGCCGGCCGCTGCCGCGCGCACGTACACGATGCCGCCTGCGGCTCCCTCATCCGTGCTGCAGGCCTGAGCGCGCATCGGCGGCAACGGGCAGGGCGAGGGGCTGGAGCACCACTGCAACGAAGCGAAACCGCGATTGCTGTTGCCCGGGTTCCGGTTCTGGTCGGCCCTGGAATGTCTCCCGTGTTGGGCTGCCGTATACCTCGTGCCATCTCCTCGAGTGCAGAGTCGACCCTACACTTGAACGCAGCCTCCACGCCGAAGTCACTGGACCTTCGGCGGCGAAGACTAAGGTAGAGCCTATTGCAACCGTCGGTGCCCCCATGCCTCTGCGTGCGATTGCCTATGCGAGCGAAGCCGTTGCCTCATTGAGCGCGGAGCGCCTGCGCGGTCTCGTCGACGACGCGGTGGCATTCAATGAAGCAGCGGACATCACCGGCGTGCTTCTGTTCGATGGCCATCGCTTCCTGCAGTATCTGGAGGGGCCACAGCAGGGCGTGGACGCCGCGTGGCGGCGCATCCTCGACAGCGGCAGCCATCACAGTGTGGTCGAGCTCAACCGCGGTCGCATCGGTCGCCGCCAGTTCTCGCACTGGCGGATGGGCTGGCTGCAGGTGGAGCACACGGAACTCGGGAGGGTGGCGCTGTCCGACTGGACCGGGTTCGTGCGCAGCACGGCCATCAGCGGAATCCCGACCAGCGCGCTGGACAGGCTGCAGCTGTTGACGGCGCCTCTGCTGCGAACCGGTCAGGGCGGACCGATGATGCAGGCCGCGCCTTCTGGCGGGGACGGGTCATGAGCGTTGGGGTGGGGCAGCACGCTGCCGGAACGCGGATACGCATCGGTTGCGCAGGATGGTCCCTGTCGGCGGCGGATCGCTCCAGCTTCGGTGGAGGCGACAGTCTGCTGCAGCGCTACGCCACGCGCCTTTCCCTGGTCGAGATCAACTCCTCGTTCTATCGCCCGCACCTGCCCCAGACCTATCGGCGCTGGGCCGCTTCCGTTCCGGACGATTTCCGCTTCACGTTGAAGATGCCGCGTTCCATCTCGCACGAGCAGCGGCTGCGCGGTGCCGGCCCGCTGCTCGACCCGTTCCTGGCTACGGTGGAAGAACTCGGCAGCCGGTTGGGTGCGCTGCTGTTGCAGTTGCCTCCCAGCCTGGCGTACGAGCCGCAGCACGTCGAACCGTTTCTGCACGATCTGCGTCGGCGCACGCGCAGGCCGGTGGCGTGCGAGCCTCGACATCCGTCCTGGTTCAGTGCCGAGGTGGATGCGCTGCTGGCGGTCCATGACATCGCGCGCGTGGCGGCGGACCCGGCGCGGGTCGCGCAGGCGGGAGAGCCGGGCGGGGCCTGCGGCTGGAGCTATTGGCGATGGCACGGCCAGCCGGATATCTATCGCAGCGCTTATGACGAGACCACACTGGCACGGCTGGCCGGGCTCCTCAGGGACCGCGCGCGTGCCGGCCATTGCGCCTGGATGATCCTGGACAACACGGCGCAGGGCCATGCGGTCAGCAATGCACTGCGATTGCAGGCACTGCTTGGAGAACACGGCCATGCCTGAAGGCCCTTCCATCGTGCTGCTGCGCGAGGCTGCCGAGATGTTCACCGGCCAGATACTGCGACATGTCGGGGGCAACAGCCGGATTGACCTGTCCATGCTTGCAGGGCAGCGCGTGCGATCCGTGCGCAGTTGGGGGAAGCACTTCCTGCTGGAGTTCGGCACGCATACCTTGCGGACCAGATACTGCGACATGTCGGGGGCAACAGCCGGATTGACCTGTCCATGCTTGCAGGGCAGCGCGTGCGATCCGTGCGCAGTTGGGGGAAGCACTTCCTGCTGGAGTTCGGCACGCATACCTTGCGGATCCATCTGATGCTGTTCGGCAGTTGGCGTATCGATGAGCGCAAGCCTTCGCCTCCGCGCGTATCGCTGAGGTTCGATGCCGGCGAACTGAACCTCTATGCCTGTTCGGTCAAACTCATCGACGGCCCGTTGGAAGAAGCCTACGACTGGCGCACCGATGTGATGAGCGATGCGTGGGACCCCCGGCTCGCGCGCCGCCGCCTGAAAGCGATGGCTGACGTCCTGGTGTGCGACGCACTGCTGGACCAGAACGTTTTTGCCGGCGTTGGCAACATCATCAAGAACGAAGTGCTGTTCCGGATCGGCGTACACCCGGCCACGCGTGTGGGTGACCTGCCGCCGCGCAGGCTGGGATCACTGATCCGCGAAGCCAGGACCTACAGCTACGAGTTCCTGGAATGGAAGCGTCGCCACGAGCTCAAGAGGCACTGGCAGGTGCATGCCAAACGCAGCTGTCCGCGATGTGGCGGCCCCGTCAGCAAGCAGTATCTGGGCAGAACCCGGCGACGCAGCTTTTTCTGTCCCCGCGATCAGGTCCTGTTCGGCGATCCCGGGCCGGCCGGTATCCGCCAGCGGTGATCAACAGGGGGGAGGGAGGGGGGCCTGCCTCTGGCGATGCCGCGCCAACACCTGCCCAAGCAGAGCCGTCGCCAACAGAAGCAGATTGGTCACCACGAAGACGCTGCTGCCCAGCATCAGGCTGTAGAGGGTGAACAGCGCCGAGGCCACCATCTGGCCTGCGAACAACCATCGTGAAAGTGTCTCGGGATGTGGCGAACGCCACTGCTTGACCATCTGCCTGAGCAAGGTGGCGACCAGCACAAGGGTCGCCATCCAGCCGATGATATCCGGATGCATCGGGATCTCCTGTTGCCGCCGCCGTCCCTGGCGGCGTATCGCAGTGGAACTCAGGCGGCCTGTGCTGCCTTGGCGTTGCCACCCCCCTTGGCCAGCAGGGTCAACTTCTCGTCGGTCGACTTTTCTTCGGCCAGTGTTTCCAGCAGCAGGGGGAGCGCGTCCTTGTAGCCCAGCTGCTTGGCCAGCGCGGCGATGGTGCCGTACGACGCAATCTCGTAGTGCTCGACTTTCTGGGCGCCACCGATCAGTGCGGCATCACGCACCGGTCCCTTGTCGATGCTGTCGATGACTTCCTTGCCTTCCTCCACCAGCCCTTCCATCGCTGCACACTTGATGCGCTTGAGACGGATGCCCAGCGTCTCGACCACCTGGTCGATCCGCTCGATCTGGCCCTGGGTTTCCTCCAGATGGGTTTCGAAGGCGGCGGCGAGATCCGGATTCTCGGCCGCACGAGCAAGGCGGGGCAGGGCTTTGGTCAGCTGCTTCTCGGCGCTGTAGATGTCCGAAAGTTCGTGGATGAACAGGTCTTCGGCAGTCTTGATGGCCATGTGCGGCTCCAGTCGGGAAGGAATGTTGACCGTAGCGGGCCCGGCGTTGATGCCCGGCGTACATGCGGTGAGCGCGATATCGCTGTCCACCGGCATGGTCCATGCAGGGCCCTCACATGTGCACGCGCGATGCACATGGCGTGCACGTGCCGACGCTGGCGTATGCATCAGGCTGCCAGCGTCCGCATCGACAGGAGAAAACACGATGAACACGCCAGGAAAACCGACGCCGAGCTGGCGACAAGGGAAGGTGCTGCTGGGAGTGCTGGCCGCCGTGCTGGTGATTACCGGGATCATCCTTTTCGTGCCCTGGTAGCGGCGGTCAGGCCGCGTTGAGCGACGTGATGCATGCATCAAACGACGCTCACCCCGGGGCCACATTCCTTTGTCCAAGGTAGTGATGCAGGCAACGCACACCGTTGTCCGTTCCCAACGAATCTGAACTTCAGGAGCAGAACATGAGCACCCAGTCCACCATCGAACATCGTCTCAACGACCTGATCGAGATCGCACGCGACGGCAAGTCGTTCTACGAAGAGGCGGCCACGAAGGTGAAGGACGCCGAGCTGGCGGCACTGTTCACCCGCATTGCCGGCGTCAAGGGCCGCATCGTGTCCGCGCTCAGTGGCGCGGTTGCGGCCACCGGTGGCAAGCCCGCCGAACACGGCACCCTGGTCGGCTCGATGCAGCAGTTCTACGGCAAGGTGCGCGCAGCGTTCGGCGACACCAACTATGGCTACGTGGCCGAGCTGGAAGAATCGGAAGACCGCCTGCTGGCTGCTTTCAAGGATGCGCTGAAGGATGAGGGCCTGCCGCCGGCGGTACGCCAGGAAGTGACCCAGCTGCTGCCGGAAGTGCAGGAGTGCCACAACGTGATGCGTGCGCGGAAGCACGCGATGAAGGCAGCCTGATCGCGCGGGCTGCATTCTCCGGAGAAAAAAAGGGGCGGCCCCAGGCCGCCCCAATGCTCTTCAGCAGGTAAGGTGAACGTGGATCAGAAGCGCACGGACCAACGCGCCGTAGCGCCATGGTCACGGCTCTCGCTGCCGAACTGGCCGCTGTAGCCCAGTTCCAGCGACTGCCGCGGGGTCAGCCACGCGGACAGCCCCAGCTCGGCCACGACAGCGCTGTCGGCGATCGGCGCGCCGCTGACGGCGAACGCGCTGCCACCGTTGGCGACGGCGAGGTTGGCCACCTGGCTGCGGTCGCCGGAGGCCCGGCGATAACCCACCGCGCCACGCAGGTGCAGCCAGCTGTCCTGCTGGAAGGATGCCTTCAGACCCTTGTCGAAGCGCAGCCCGGCGGTCGCCACGGTAGTGCGGGTGTCTTCCACTTTGCCCTGCAGTGCGGCGGCGCCGCCCCGCTCGTTGATGCGCTTCAGGTCCACTTCGACGCGGGCAACCTGCAGGTAGGGCTCCAGGCCGCCTTCAGCAGAGCCGAAACGATAGCCGGCTTCGAGGAAAGCCTGGCGGGTACGGGCGTCATAACGGCCGGTGAGCGTGTCGCTGAATCCTGCGAACGCCAGCTCGCGGGTGCTCTCTGCCTCGTGCTTGCTCCAGGCCACGCCACCGCGCAGACCGAAGCCGCCCCAGCTGTGGCTGGCGTAGGCACCGACGTGGGTGTTGTCGATCTTCGACTTGGCACGGCGGTCGCGTTGCTTGACGTCGGTACGGCCGGTGCCGGCCAGTACGCCGGCCTGCCAGCCATCGAACTCGCGGTCGATACCGACCAGCAGGCCGTTGCTGTTGGCATCCGTGCGCGCGGTTTCGACATCGCCATCGAGCTTGCCGTTGCCGCCGATCGCCTGTACCCACGCACCGGTCGCGTCGCCGGTGCTGCCCGGCGACGCATCGCCCGCACGCCGCGACAAGGCTGCATCACGCACGTAGCGGCTGCTCTCGACCAGCACCAGCGGCGTGGCGGCATGCAGCTCGCCGCTCAGGCCGTCCAGCGCGGGGCCGACCTGGGCGGGGAACAGCTGGGTCAGCGGGCGGGGCAGCCCTTGGTTGATCGCCAGGCCATCGGCTACGCCAGCGACGGCGCGCTGGTTGCGCGTGGTGGCCGCGGTGGCCAGCAGCGCACCCCGGGCCACGTCGATGCGCGCACCATTGGCGCTGTAGGCCAGGCTGAACTGCAGGAACGGCGAGAATGCACTGAAGTCGGTACGGGCGAACTGACCGTTGATGCCACCGTCGGCGCGCAGGATGTTGAACTGCTCACCCAGGTAGTACACGCCCGGTTCGGGCAGCGCGACCAG